>QHZW01000014.1:10785-31614 GCA_003224815.1 Acidobacteriota bacterium
GGGCATGAGCCAGGGCGCGATCGAAACCGATTACCTGCTGAAAGAGTCCGTAGATTCGGTGCTGACGCCGGACTTCCGGATTGTGCTGCCGGGGCCGGGCGAGTTCAACTTGGCCATCCGCGCGGACAATCATGGCAACACGTGCGTGGGATCGCTGCCCGGAAGCACCTCGTCGGCGGTTGTAGCCGAACTATTAGGAAGCGGCACGTACGAGATTAAGCCAGAGCAGCAGGTGCTCTTCCGGCAAGGCCGCCTCGATTCCATCGAGACTCCGGTTGCGTCATGCGGATGTCCTCCGGCGCAAGAACCCATAATGCGTGCCGAGATCGAGGCGAAGCCGGTTATTCCTGATACCAAAGCGGGAGAGAAACTCGAATTAGCAACTGCGCAATCTCGTCCAAAACTAGACGGAGACGCTCAACCGACGGACGTCGACTCCAAACTTGACAGCAAGCCCTCTCAAACGGAAACCGAGGCGGATGCTCCGCTTGTGTTCAGTGGGATGGAACGCGCCAAGGCCAAGCCGAACGCCCCGCCACCCCCGCTGGACGACGTAGCGGCATTGCATCTGGAGGCCAAGCCTCCGCAACCGCCGCCTGCGACTGTGGTACTCCCACCAGTGCCCGATCCGAAGGCGGTCAAGAAGGGCTTCTTTGGAAAGGTGAGGGGATTCTTTGGATCAATCTTCCACTAGGGGGCACAAACTCAAAGTCCCCGCCCAGCCTCGCGAAACCCGGCTCGACTAGGACGGGGCACCCTCTGCTCAGCAGGTTTTTAGCCCCGGCGAATTCCCCGCGCGATCGGCCGCACAGCATCTTTGAACTCTTCCGCAAAATCTGAGCCGCGCTCCACAGCGTCTTCGGCAAAGTCGCGGGCGGTCTCCTTCCAGTCATCAAAGGTCCCGCGCGCAGAGTCGTAGCCGCGCCGCAAATCGCGACGGAGCTGGCGTCCGGTCTTGGGGGCGAGCAACATGCCAACCACGGTACCTGCGCCCAGGCCGATTAGAAGAAATGTGATGGCAGTTCCGACGTTGCTGCCACGGTCGCGTTCATATCTGCCTTCTGTCATATGTGCACCTCAGTGGATGATTTTACTCTTGGATTCCAGGAAGGAGGATTTAGCTGTCTCCGTAAACCTCAGTTTGACCATCGCGCAGCAAAGCAGAAGCTTTAACCGCGGAGAGCAGCAATGGACACAGAAAAGCAGAAATCGTTCCCTGCTGGAGTGTGACAGGTTGCGGGGCAAGAACGCAGCCATGCCGACAAGGATTGAAATCCGCGAATTCCCAAAATCCGACAAACCATCTAAAATCAGATCTTAAGCCCACAGCGGCAGCCGCGGCCATGTGTTCCCGGGGCGTCGGTTCCGCTCAAAAGCTTTCCTGAGCCTGTCAAGGGGCACGCAACAAATCCTGTAAGGAGCACCTTCAGTAATGGCGATTCCAGCAACCCAGCTACGTCCGGGCATGATCATCAAACACAACAAGGACCTGCACTCGGTCTTCAGCGTGGAGCACCGCACGCCCGGCAACTTGCGCGCATTCATTCAGGCTAAGCTGCGCAATCTGCGCACCGGGGCGATGTTTGAGCACCGCTTCCGCTCGCCCGACCCCATCGAAAAAATCAATGTGGACGAAGTGAAAATGGAATATCTATACCAGGACGGCGATGACTACTATTTCATGAACACGGAAAATTACGAGCAATTGCACCTGAACAAAGACATCCTCGGCGAGGCCGTGAATTACCTGACTCCGAATCTGCAAATTCAAGTGGAATTTTTTGACGGCAAAGCAGTAGGGATTGAGCTGCCGCAGACGGTGGAATTGAAGATCATTGAGACCGAGCCGGGGCTGAAGAGCGCGACCGCATCGAGCGTAACCAAGCCTGCCAAGACAGAAACCGGCCTCGTCGTCTATGTACCGCCTTTTATCAACGAAGGCGAGACGATTCGCGTGGATACAGCTGAAGGGGCGTATTTGTCGAGGGCGTGAGAACCAGGTTTCAAAGTTTCAGTCGGGTCCTGTTCCGCCGCTTTGTATCGAAACCTTAGAAACTTTGAGACGCTTGCACGATGACATCAACCGAAAAATCCATCGAAGCGCGCCGTTACGTTGTTCGCGGCCGCGTGCAGGGTGTTGGGTTCCGCTGGTTTGTGGAGCGCGAGGCGCACATGCTGGGAATTGCCGGGTGGGTGCGTAACAATTCCAATGGCAGCGTAGAAGTACTGGCCATGGGGACGCGCGAGCAGTTGCTTGGATTGAGATCGCGTTTGCGACAGGGCCCGCGGGCGGCACGCGTAGATGACGTGGAAGAGTCTGATTCGAAGCCGATCGAAGGCTTAAAATCATTTCGCATCGAAGGAGCGTGGTGAATGGGAAATCCGGCGTCGGGCAAGGCCTCAGCGAACTGTGACCATCTGAAAGAGCTGATCCGTGAAGTTCCGGACTTTCCAAAAAAAGGCGTCCTCTTCTACGACATCACTACGCTGCTGAAGGACAAGACCGGCTTTGCCACATTGATTGACGCTCTCTCAGAACACTTCATCTCCGACAAAATCGATCTCGTATTGGGGATGGAAGCTCGGGGATTTATTTTTGGTCCTGCGGTTGCGTATCGTCTGAATGCCGGATTTGTTCCCGTGCGCAAGCCTGGCAAACTCCCCGCCGCGACACAGAAGTACGACTACGCACTCGAGTACGGCACCAATACGCTCGAGATCCACAGCGACGCAATTCAGAAGGGGCAGCGGGTAATCATTGTGGATGATCTGCTAGCAACGGGCGGGACCGCGGAAGCCACGGCCAAGCTGGCGGAATCTCTGGGCGCAGAGATCGCGGGAATGGGATTCGTCGTCGAACTCGACTTTTTGAATCCGCGCAAGAAGCTGACTCAGTACGATATCTTCTCGCTGCTGCACTATGACAAATAGCTTCTGATAGTCGCTTCCTTCAAACGCAGGCTGCGGGGATTCCCAAGAGTCTCTGAAATTGAGCGGCTTCGGCTTTGCTCTTCGCTTTCATACTTCCTCCTAAAGTTCTGCCGCAAATATCCGATTTGCTCCACAGGCCCGCAGTACGCTTTTCCAAGCAAGGAGCGAGATGAGTGAGGCGAGCGCAGCGACTCTTACTGTTCACGAATGGCTGCCCACCTTGAACAGTCCGCGAGTGACGTTTTTGATTTGATGTTGAACAGCAAGCTTCGCAAGGGGACTCCTCAGCTGTTCCCGGCGCCTGAATGCACCGCCATGGTAGGACTCGCGGGCTCAATCCGGGGTATGTTTACAGTTCGCTGCGGTGGCGCAGCGGCAAATCAGCTCGCCGCCACTATGCTGAGATTACCTCTTGAGCGCGCGGCGCATTATGCAGCGGATGCACTAGGCGAGATCGCCAATATGATCGCGGGCAACTTCAAAAAACAAGACTGACAGCCCAGGGGACAGGTCGTTCTTGTCCCTACCGACAGTAGTCACCGGAATGGCCTACACATGCCGCTCGCTTTCAAGCGTGGCCCCCCTGGAACTCTGGTTCCAGTTCCGCGGCGAACCTCTGCAAATCACGATGGAAGTGCAGATTTAGCGCTGTACCCGTTGCTTGCAGACGCTGCTTACAACCGCTCTCCCCGCGTGGACATCGAATTTCACGTTTGATCGGACAAAAGGAGAGCCCAATGAGAAAACTAGTATTGTGCCTGGCACTGCTCGGCGCGACTTCCGCGTGGATGATCGCGCAAGAGTCGAGCGACAAGGGCAAATCTGATACGCGCACGGTGACTGGCTGCTTACAGAAAACCAGTCATAACAATCGGTTCCTGTTGCTGGCAAATGACGGCAGCAGTTGGAACGTTCACAGTGACACGGTCTCGCTGGCTGATCACGTCGGCCATACCGTGACCGCCACTGGCACTGTTTCCAACTCGACCGCCCACAACATGAAGGAAGACACCAAGGACATGGCGCACGATACCGGTGTGAAGAAAGACAACTCGGAACATGGAACCTTGAAAGTGACTGACGTGCAGATGGTCAGCGATTCCTGCTCGAAGTAGATTCACGGTTTGGATCTATCGGGGACAGCCCTTGGCTGTCCGCGTGCTTTTTGGTCGCTCGGCGTGGAATGGTTAGTTGTCGTCCGGCGGCGCTTCTGAGCGGATGCCTGCTCGTGCAAGCATGCGGCGCAAGGCCCTTTCGCCACCCGCACCGCGTTGCTCCGCGGCGATGTTACCGTCGCGATCGATGACGACGTAAATCGGATAGGAGTTCGCCTGATACATGGCTGCGAGATTTGTGTCTTCGGTCAGCACGATTCGGCAAGATCGCGGGTGCTGCTCAAGATATTTCTTCACCGTCTTCTTCGATTCCGCCACATCAACTGCCAGCACGATCACACCCTTGCTCGAAAACTCCTTGTCGATCTGTTCGATCAGCGCTTCTTCCTGATGGCAATACTGACACCAGGTTGTCCAGAACTCGAACAGCACGACCTTGCCTTTGACGCTTTCGTTGTTGAAGGTTTCGCCCGACAGCGTGCGGGCGCGAAAGGGCGGCGCAGGATCGCCATCTTCATCGGCGGCGAGAGCAAAACCCGCTACCACGGTCAGCCCAAGTGCGGCTAAACGCACGGCCAGCTTCATGGCGCGAAATCATACCACAGGATGCACGCCTTCCTGCGCGGAGAACTTGCGGGTTCCGAATTTGGAACAGAAGCGCGACAGCCTATTTTCGTCCTAAAAATCTGATTCTCGCCGTAAACGCGCGACGATCGAAGTTGCTGAAGGTAAGAAATTGCGGCGAGGCAATGTCGTTGTTAACAGTAAAAGGATTCTGATGGTTGGTGATGTTATCGAAGCCGCCGCGCAATGCCCAGTAGAACCCGAGCGCATGAAACCGCTTTTCAAGGTGCAAATTCAGCGCGATATAGCTCGGATATCGATATGACCCCGGTGGCCGCACGATTTGCTGCTGATCATTGACTGCGGCGAAGGGAAAACCGGTCCTGGCATCGAAGGAGTACCCGGCATCGAAGCCTCTGATCAGCGGAAACCATCCCCAGGAGATGAAGCGGTTCGGCACATCCCATGCGAACGGCCCTGGGACCTGCGGATTGAGCACCAGGTTGTCCAGGGAGTAATCCAGCACTTGGTTTGAGCGGGAACTCGCTCGCGTGTAGGAACCGGTCAGCATGTATCGTTCTTTGAAAGTTCTACGCAGATCAATTCTCCATGCGTAGTACTCATCACTGCGTGTGTTCTGCAAGAGGAAATTTGTTCCCGCCGCGCTTCCAAATGTGTTGTACACAAAATCATGGATTCCAGTGCGCCGCATGAATTCCGTTTTAAGAAAGATCTGCTGCGGAAGCTTCTGCTCAACCGCGACGCTCCAGTTGAGAAATCTCGGAGCCAACAGCTCATCGCGGTTCACCGAAAACATCGTGGAGAAAGAACTTGGGTTCCCATTGACGGCGAAAAAAGTGTCCCGCCTTGTGCCTTGAAATGGCTGCGCGATCAAGGCGAGCGGCGTTGCCTGATAAACAACACCCACACCGGCGGAAATCTTCGTGTTTCCGGATCCGTTCACAATGTACGTTCCGGCCAACCGTGGCGAGATGAGCGGTCGGCGGACAATCTCATCCCAATCGAAACGAACGCCAGGTTCAATCAGCAGACGTGATGCCGGCGACCAGCGGTCCTGAATGTAAGCGCTTGTCTCGGTGTTGTACACGGTCGCCGGAGCGCCTCCGGAAAAAGTAGAGCGAAGCGCGATCGGTTCGCAGGTGGAAGAACCGGCCGGACAATCCCGCGTAGATGAGAGTGGTGATCGGTGGAAAATCTGTTCGTAAATCAATCGGTCGAAGTCCAGGCCCAGAGTCAGGTCGTGCCGGCCATGCCAATGCTTTGGCAGGTACCAATTGGCGATTCCCTGCACGCGCCGCGCGATGGTGTGGGCGCGCAGATAGTAGCTGCCAACGGCCGTTTCCGGTGTAAGCACGTACGGCGCGTTGCCTTCCGGTCGTTGATCGAGTGCATACTGACTGAAGGCTAGCCCTATTTCGACCAGCGACTCCTCCGAAAATGCGTGCTGCTCTTTGAATGAACCGAAATAAAGATTTTCAGAATCTTCAGGTCGAGTGCTCGCCGGAGCCAGTGTAGAAAAGCCCAGGTGATCGTCGTGCAGCCAATTCACCAGAAAACTGGCGGTGACGATGTCGCGCGCCGTCGCATTAACCTGGACTTTCGCTAGATTGCTGGTGCGCCAAACCGTGTCCTTGTCCTGCCCGACGGGCAACTCCGGAATGATGACATTGTCATACTCACCATCAACTGCGTCGAAGAACCACGCGCGACCTCGATTGATCGGGCCGGAGAGCGTGAATCGCGGATCAACCTTGTCGAGTGCCCACCCTTTCTTGTTCTGAAAAGAGGGCAGGAAATTGGTGGCGGCGAAGCGATAATGATCGTCGCCGATTCCGGTTCCCAGCTTCAAAATGCCGGCTGCGCCCTTGCCGTACTCGGCAGAAATGCGGCTGGTCTCCACTTGAACACTGCGCAAAGCATCAGTGCTGACGCGGGCGAGCAACTGCCCACTGGCGGGCTGAGTGACGTTGAACCCATCCAGTAATGTCAGGGCCTGAGAAGTTCCCCCGCCTTCAATGTGCGGCTGCGCGCTCAAGTCGAGAACCACACCCGGTATGTACCTGAGCACATAGCGGTAGTCGCGTGTAGTGGGATAAGGAATGTTAATGATGTCGATCCCACTCAGCTGCTCCTGTGCCGAAACCTGCGCGGGATCGATCGCAGGCGGTGATTCGGAGACATTCACCGTTTCCCTCAGCTCCTGCTGATGAGTTAGAGCAACTTCCAGAGTGCCCGTAGTCTGGACGGCAGGCAAAGTAAAGACGTAGTAAGTCTCCCTTTCGACGCGAAGCTGCCAGCTCCCTTCTTCCACGTGGGCAAAGGTGTATCGTCCGGCGAGATCCGTCTCGCCGTGAAGCGAATTTGTGGCACCCTGCAGGGTGACTCGCGCACCAGGGACGGCGACCCCGTTCTCATCCGTCACGATAATGATCAGTTGCCCGGGCGCGCGCGGCTGCGCTGCCGCGGTCGTCTGTGCTGACGCACCGAGCATCCAGGTCTGCACGATTAAGATGGCCGCGACGAGAACTCTCACCTGAATTGACGGACAACCCGAGCACGAGTTAGATGCGGAATCAAAGCTGCAGTCCAAAGCTGGTTACCTGCGTGCTCGAGAAAAGGGACACATGTACAAACTCTGACGTTTTGCCGCAGACTTGCTGTTACTCTACTTGGTGCGGAGGCATTGTAGATAGCTTTGTCTACCAGTGACAATCAAAACGCCAGCTATCTCCGGGTTCGTTCAGTCCGGAATGAGCGCAGCCCGATGGGCACTAAAACTCCAGGCTCGCCAGCCTCCCGACGGTTCCCCCGTTATCCTCTGGATATTCGCGTTTCCGCCAAGGTTTTTCGCACGGAGTCACAAGTCTCTCTTTGGGGACGATCGATCGAGTTTGGCCAGGACGGAATCGGCGTCACCCTAACGGGAGAACTGGAAGCGGGAGAAGTCGCTACACTCGAACTTACACTCCCGGCGAGTTCAACTCCCATGAAACTGCGTGCGCTCGTTCGCTACCGCGACGGCCTTCGTCACGGATTTGAATTTCTCGCCCGGGATGAAGTGCAACGCGCCATCATACGCCGCACTTGTGAGCTGCTGGCCGCCGGAAGCCGGTCCAGGTAAATCCACCTTATTCTTTTTCGCTGGCCGCTATCCAAAGTTGCAACCTTTTCTCCTGCCGGAAATCTTAGGCATCTAGAATGCGGGTACACATATCCATACTAGAGGGGACTTATTCATGCTGATCAAGAAGGCCGACGATATCCGTTCCTCGGAGATTACGCCTCGCGATCTCTACGTGAACCGCCGCAAGTTCCTGGCCGAGATAGGGTTTGCGGGCGCGGTAGCGACAGCGGCCGGACTTGGGCTTCAAAGATTGTCACTCGGCACTGAGAATGCATCTGCCGACAACAAGATCAGTGGCTTGCAGAAGATGGGGCCGTCCAGAAAAAACAGAAATTGGACATCGATTCGATTCTGAAATTCGCCGCACCCGAGGAGCGCATTTATCGCCATCGCTGTGTGGAAGGTTGGTCAATCGTCGTACCCTGGATCGGATTTTCACTCAGCGAATTGATCAAGCGCGCGCAACCAACCAGCAAAGCGAAGTACGTCGAATTCACTACGGTTTACGATCCGGCGCAGATGCCGGGCCAGAGAGGCAGCGTTTTGCAATGGCCTTACGTCGAGGGGCTGAGAATGGACGAGGCCATGCATCCCCTGACCCTCCTTTGTTTCGGTATGTATGGCGAAAGCCTTCCCAATCAAGATGGAGCGCCCTTGCGCATTGTTGTACCGTGGAAATATGGTTTCAAGAGCGCCAAAGCTATCGTGCGGATCCGGTTCGTGGAAAAGCAACCCGTGAATACCTGGAACGTCTCGGCGCCGAATGAGTACGGCTTTTATTCGAATGTGAACCCCAATGTTGATCATCCGCGTTGGAGCCAGAAGACCGAGCGCCGGCTGGGTGAGTTCGTGAAGAGGCCAACGCTCATGTTCAACGGTTACGATCAAGTTGCAAGCCTGTACTCGGGCATGGACCTACGGAAAAATTTCTAGCATTGCCCTTCCGCGGTCCGCACCTTACCTGAATGTCAGCAATGATTCGATTCGCGAAAGCTCTTATATTCGGCATATGTCTAATTCCCCTGGCGTGGCTTCTATGGGGATTTTTCGGGCGAACTCCGTTCGACATGACAACTTGGGGTTCCGGCCTGGGCGCAAATCCGATCGAGAGGATCACGCACTCCACTGGAGATTGGACGCTGCGGTTCTTACTCATCACTCTTGCCATTACCCCCGTTCGAAAGCTGCTTGGGATTCCTTGGCTCATCAGGTTTCGCCGGATGTTCGGATTGTTCGCCTTTTTCTATGGCTGTCTGCACTTCCTTACTTACATCTGGCTGGATAAATTTTTCAACCTGCACGAGATTCTGGCTGATGTCGCCAAGCGCAAATTCATCACCATCGGCTTCACCGCGTTTGTACTGCTGATTCCTCTCGCTCTTACCTCCACCGCAGGATGGATCAGGCGTCTGGGCGGAAAACGCTGGCAGACGTTGCACCGACTGATCTACGTTTCTGCCATCGCTGGCGTAGTCCACTACCTATGGCTTGTGAAGGCGGATATCAGAAAGCCCGTGCAATACGGCATATTGTTAGGATTGCTGCTTTTTTACCGAACTTGGGCATGGCTCGTTTCCCGCGTCACGCGACGGCATGCCGCATCGGTGGTCCCCAGACGCGAACCGCGAACTAGCCAGTTACTTCCGTGACAATTCTTGTTGATCTTTTACGTTCCTCCAACAACTTTGATGTGACCGCAGGGTTAGAATCCGGAGTACATCCTCGTCCTGGTTTGAAGATCGCCGTAAGGAGCCTTTGCCGTGCCAAAATTCGGATTTGCCGTGAAATGTCTCTGTTTGTCAATTGCGATCTTGTCACTGGTTGCTGCCGTGGGATGCGGCGCACGCGGTTCGGCAGGATTCTTAAACAATACCGAGAACTTCACGAACGCCAGCCTGAAGGGTTCTTACGTTTATCAACTCCACGGAGGCGATTCGTTTTTGAATCCCTATCGCGAAGTCGGGGTCTTTACAGCGGACGGCGCGGGGAATATTACAGGCGGGAACGACGATGCTAGCTTCAATACGACATCTAGCTCAGTACCAGTGACTGGAACATATCAGATCGCCTCCGATGGTACGGGCAGCATTACGATGACGGGCGTGATTGGCACAATCAATCTTGCCGTAACCATGGTGAGTAATTCGAAGGTTTACCTGATAGAAGCTGACAACCTGAACAGCACGGGACTTGGTATCAACGCCAGCGGCATCGCCGATCTGCAGGACTCGACAGCCATCGGAACCACTCCCCTTGGTTCTTTTACATTTCGAATTCATGATGAAATCAGTGGGATGTCCCAGGTTCCGGCATCGCAAGTCGTACAGGCACATTTCTCAATACGTCAACAAACGTGACCAGCAATTTCTTTTACTACATCGTAAACAGCGGCAAAGTCGCGCTGCTGATGAGCGATGCCGGAGTGGTTGGATCGGGTGTCGCGGAAGCGCAGAGCGGCGCAATCGGTAATGGACTCTCCGGAACTTATGCCTTCGGCAGCAGCGGCGATGATACTTCTTTCGGGGCGTTCGGCACCGTAGCCACAGTTGGCGAATTCAACTCGTCCGGCGGAAATATAGCTGGTGTTGAAGACACCATGGTGGACGGGAATCTGACATCGAATGCAACCATTACGAATTGCTACGCGGCCAATTCTAGCGGTCGCGTCGCTGTGATGAACATCTCTGGAAATACGTGTTCGTCAACGGTCACGCAGGTATTCTGGATGGTTAATCCTAACCGGGCTTTCTTCCTTGACCTCAACCCGAACACACACATTTCGGACGACGGCATTGCCGATCTTCAGACCGGCACCTTTTCGCAAAGCTCCATGAAAGGACAGTTCGCGCTCGCGATGGGCGGCACTGATCTGACCACCGAACAGCTTGGTCTGTCTCCGCAATTGCTCACTCGCGTGGGCGTGGTGCAATTGGACGGCACCGGTAACGTTTCAATCAACGAACTGGCGAATGCTTCAGATCCGAACGTAGGTAGCGTCAACGCGCCAGGTATCCTCTCGGGTACTTACTCAGTTTCATCGAATGGAAGAATTACGGGTGGTGCCGCAAACGGCGGAGGTGGTTTCGACTTTGTAATGTACGGAGTCTCTGGCACGCAGGCGTACGCGTTGCAGGCTGATCCTGGCGTGATCACTTCGGGAACATTAGAACGGCAACCATAATTGACGACGGTTGCTCAAGGCTTGCGCTGCGAGTAAAACTCGGCCAATTCCAGATCAGCCGGAGTGGTGATCTTAATATTTTGTGCCGAGCCCATCACGACCGCTACGGGCTGCCCTGACCGCTCCACCAGTGAAGCTTCATCAGTGCCGATAAATCCATCGGCTGCGGCCTCGTCGAATGCCTTCCGCAAGACGCTGTAGCGAAATCCTTGCGGCGTCTGTGCCATCACAATTTTTTCACGAGGGATCGTAGCTTTTATTAACGCGCCCTCGGCAGTACGCTCCACTTGCTTTATTGTATCCACGGCCGGTACGCCGACGATGGCGGCGCCATATCTGCGTGCCGCTTCCACCACATCGTGAATCATTCGACTGGTGACGAACGGCCGCACGGCATCATGCACCAGAACAATGTCATCCTCAGCAGCCTCAACTCCAGTCATCGCATTCGCAACCGACTGCTGCCGATTGTCGCCGCCCTCCAGTAATACAGTCTTCTTCGTCAGAGTCTCAGGTGTTCCCTTACTCAGTATGTCCTGGAATAGCGGAATCTCAGACTTCCGTAGAGCAATTCGAATCTGAGTGATTTCAGGGGTTTCGGCAAATCTCGACATCGTTCGCAGCAGGATTGGGACCCCCTGCAATTCCGCGAACTGCTTGCTGGGAGTATGTTTACGGGCCGCTGTGGACATTCGGGTACCGAGCCCGGCAGCCGGAATGATTACGATTACCTTCATGCGGGCGAACAGTATATATGAGCCTGCCTATCCGGGTTCAAGTCGAGGCATGCAACCTGCAATTCAGAAATCCGCAACCAAATAAGGCGCGCCAATACAGAGGAGGTAACTTGGGCAAACGAAGAGCGTGGCTTTCACTCATCGTCTTCTGCACGCTGCTGGTCGCAGGGTCGGCATTGGCCTTCGCAATGGTGATTGCTGGAGCCTCGGTTGCGCTCGCGAATCATCAGAGTACGAAAATCGAAGAAGCCCAGAACGTTGAATCTACTTCCGTTGCACCGAGCTCAGGCAAAACCTTCAGCGGTATGATTACGGATTCGCATTGCGGCGCGCGACACATGCGGAATACAAGCCAGAATTCAACCGATTGCGCACGCGCCTGTGTCCGAAGGGGCGCCACTTACGTGCTGGTGGACGGGACCCGCCGCTACACGCTTATTGGCGACGAGTCAGCCGTGGCTCATTTGGCAGGAGAACGCGCTAACGTGACCGGCACTCGCCAGGGCGACACGATTATCGTCGATGCCGCGGCTCCCATCTTCTGATCAACTACTCGGCTGGCTGCTCGGTGGGAATGATCGGTCGCTTGGTTTCTACTACGGGAACGTTGGCCACGCTCACGGGCGCTCTGGGCTCGCTTCGTGATCCTGAGCGCTCGTCCCATTTACCGAAGATCATTTTGCCTGCGGTCGTCTGCAAGACTGACGTGACCGAGATATCAACAGTCTTACCAATCATCTTGCGGGCATTATCAACCACCACCATCGTGCCGTCGTCGAGGTAAGCAACACCCTGGTTGTACTCCTTGCCTTCCTTCAAGATGAACACACGCATGATCTCGCCCGGAAGTACAATGGGCTTGAGCGCGTTCGCCAGTTCATTGATGTTCAGCACCTGCACACCCTGAAGCTGCGCGACCTTGTTCAAGTTGAAATCATTAGTGATGATCTTGCCCTCGTAGAGCTTGGCCAGTTCTATCAGCTTGAGATCCACTTCACGTACCGCAGGAAAGTCATCTTCGACGATCTGGATTTGCAGCGAAGCAACCTTCTGAAGCCGCTGCAGAATGTCCAGCCCGCGGCGGCCCCGGTTGCGTTTCAACGGATCAGCAGAGTCGGCCACTAACTGCAGTTCACGCAGCACGAACTGTGGCGTCACCACAGTACCATCAAGAAATCCCGTTTCAGCGATATCGGCAATTCGGCCGTCGATAATGACGCTGGTGTCGAGGATCTTGTAGCTCTTCTTGTGTTGTTTCTCGCCTCCGAAAACTCCGCCTAACGCCGCAAGGTTCAGCAGGTCGCCCTTGTTTGCGCCGACGATTAGCCCGACGTAGGCCATCAGCAGCATGACCATGATTTCGAGAAAGCTGCGGAAACGACCCTCGGCAAAACTGTTGTGAATAATGAGCGCGAAAAGGTATGCGCCGAAAATACCCAGGATGCTACCCATGGCAGCGCCAATGAGTCTTTTCAGGCTGACGCGGTGCAAGCGCCATTCGAAGATGATGATGGCGGCACCGAGGATCGCGCCGATGGCGGCGTTGATTCTTTCGTCAGGACCGAAGGGGCGAAGCCAGTAACAGGTAAAGGTTACGAAGACGATAAGGAATAAACGCACCAGAACAATGTCCACAACGCACCTCCCCGGGACAGCTGAAGGTATGCCGTCCCGCCGGCCCTGAGATACAAAGCTACGTTTAGCAGCCGGCACTTATACGGGACCGATTATGAAATGAAGTGGTCCCGATGCCCTCCACGCGGGAGGACCGCTTGCTTTACGCGAAGAGTATATACCCCTGCGCAGCCGTCGATTGTGCTGCATCTTCCCAAAATTCTTGCGCCCCAGCACCAGGCGATATGCGTTCAGAATGTCCGATGAAATCACGGCATTAACCTCGTTTCCCCTGCTTTCACCCGGTTTCTCCGAAACACACCAGCCTAGCGCCCCAAGTACACCGACCTATGTACTCTAGTCCGCACCCCAAAATGGCGGGACGATAATCAGACCACATCAGAAGTTCTCCCCGAAGTGGTCCGTGCCGGCGGCATCCGGTGGACTGTCAAGTATGAACGCCCACGAAATGCTGGTGGAAGAGGAGCCGGTCTGTAGCGCATGGCAGCGCTTCGTTCAGGCAATCATCGTTCTCTTTCTCGCGCTCACCGCAGCAGTCCTGGCACATTATCTTCTGCCATCGAGTTCGGGAAAGCTCCAACAGCAGGTACACCAACTCAGTCAACAAGTTCAAGAATTGCAACAGCAGCAGGCGATGCCTGCCCTGGTTCTGAATCGTTATCGCAATTCGATCTGCTACATATTCGGAATTTATGACATTGGATTCCCGCACCAGCAACCGGCACAGCGCACACGGATTTCCGGTTCGGGCTTTCTTGTCGCCGATGGTTTGATCGCCACAAACCGTCATGTCGCAGAACCCTGGTATGGTGATCCTGATGCGGACACGCTCATTGAACGCGGTGCCACGCCCCGTCTGGAAAAATTGGTCGCTTACTTCCCTGGATCTCCTGAGCCGATCATCCTTTCGCAAGCCGCTCTATCGGCCGACGGTGATTTGGCAATTGTCCACATGGAGAAAAGTGCCAATCTCAATCTGAAGCCTCTACCGCTGGCGGCTCAAAATCCGACTGCCGGTGAGTTGGTTGCAGTTGTCGGCTATCCCATGGGAGTTCTCGGGATGATGGCGAAGGCTCCGACTCCGGTCTACGCACGCCTAGCTTATCGGCACGACGACCAGGGGACCGCTAGCGAGTTGGCGGCGCTTTCGCTGATCCGCCCTTCGGCAACCTGCGGACATTTGGGCGACGTGGTCGGTGACAAGCTCATCTATGATGCGCCTACAGCGCATGGCGCCAGCGGTGGCCCGGTATTCAATTCGCAGGGGGAAGTAATCGGAGTGAATGCCGCATACATTGACGGTTTCTCGGGCGGAACGCTCGGCATCTCTTCCCAGGCGCTACGCGCGCTCATCGACCAGGCACACAAAAAAGGCTTCTAATTGACGCGGTTCAATGTTTCCTGATTAACCACGAAGGACACGAAGTGCCACGACGGAAACAACACCTGAGATCGGCTCCTTCGTGGACGTTCGCGTCCTTTGCTAGCACATTCTTAATTTCTAACCGCGCTGCCTCGAAGGCCGCCAATCCAGCCCGGCTCGCGTACATGTTCTTCATCAAGGCGGCGCAAGCGTGCAGCCATGATCCCAGGGCGGCCTAAATATCCGACCACATGGCGGTCGCCCTTGCGATCTACAACCGGAAGCCGGCCGACGTTGTATCGCAACATTTTCGCAACCGCATCATGGAGGGTTTCGTCCGGATACGTGACTACGACATCGCGAGAAGCCGCATCGAGCACTGTAACGGAAGAATCCTTTTCCAGCGCTCGCAGGACATCGCCGCGCGTGACCATCCCGACAAGCTTGCCCTCGGGGTCCATTACCAGCAGCGCCTGATGGCGGCTGACGCCGGGTTCGCCGCGTGCGATCTGGTCAGCCAATTCGCTGACCCGGGTATCGGCTCGTATAAGCGGCGGCTCGCTGTCCATAGTTTCGCTCACCAACGTGTGCTGAAGAACGTCGATCTCATATTCCTGATGGATGCGCAGTCCCCGCCGGGCCAGCTTTTCGGTCATGATGGAAGCGCGCGGCATGAGCAGCATGGATATACCGTCCGCAATCACGCTGACCAACATGAGCGGCAACACCGAGTTGTAGTCGCGAGTGATCTCAAAAGCAAAAATGATGAAGGAGAACGTCGCTCGAGAGGCCGCGCCGAAAACTGCTCCCATCGCCACCAGTGCAAAGGCACCCGGCGAAAGATGTGCCGAAGGCATCAGCAGATTTAGAACCATGGCCAGCGCGCCTCCCATGGCTGCGCTCGACATGAACATGGGAGCTAGAAGGCCGCCAGAAGTTCCCGATCCAAGCGAAATCACCAGAGCAATTGCTTTGGCCAGCATGACAACGACCAGGAGTTTCAGCCCCAGGCTTGCATTGAGGATATCGCCGATGGTGTCGTATCCGACACCAAGCACACGCGGAACAAAGTAACCGATAATTCCGAGCCCCAGCGCTCCGATGGCGGGCCACCAGAGTTCGTCGACCGGCAACTTCTCGAACAGGTCTTCGGTCCAGTAGAGCAGGCGTGTGAAGCCCACAGCGACCAATCCGCAAATCACTCCGAGCAGCAGGTAAAACGGTAACGCGCGCGGGACCGCGAAATCCATTGCCGCAACGCTGAACATGGGCCCGGCACCCAACAGTTGCATGTGGACGGCAGTCGCCAAAGTGCTGGCGATGACCAGAGGTATAAACGACCGCGATTTGAATTCGAACAGTAGAAGCTCGATCGCCAGAATGACGCCGGCGATCGGAGTGTTGAACGTCGCCGACATTCCGGCTGCGGCACCGCAGGCGAGCAGGACTTTGCGTTCAGCGGCGGTTGTATGCATCACCTGGCCAACCAGCGACCCAATCGCGCCGCCGGTCTGAATAATCGGACCTTCCGCTCCGAACGGCCCACCGGTACCAATGGCAATCGCCGCCGAGATCGGCTTTAGAATCGCGACTCGCGGCTGAATTTTGCTGCGATTAACCAGCACCGCTTCCATCGCTTCCGGAATTCCATGACCTTTGATCTTGGGGCTGCCGTACTTCGCCATGATCCCAACGATCAGGCCGCCGATTACAGGAATCGGTATTACCCACCAGCCGAGATGATTGTGGCGCGCACTAAGGAATGCGGCGCTGAAGTGTCCATAAAAAGCGACGTTCGTGAACAGTCCAATCAGCTTGTAAAGCAGGAATGCGATACATCCAGCGACGAGGCCTATACCGCCCGCTAAAAACGAAACCAGAACAATGCGAAAACCCGCGGGCTCAAGTGCGGGACGCTCTGCCGTACTTACGCCTGTGACTGCAAATGATGTCTTTTCATCAGGAGCTTTTCCAACTACGCCAGAAGTCAACGTTTCATCGGACATTCGAACTACTTTCTCCTTCTCCCGTTTCTGGAATTTGCCAGCAGTTGTTGCAGGGCCTCCAGCAGTTCGGGCCCTTGCGAACGAAGCTCTTCGCGGTGATCGAGCGAGAGTTGCTGCAGAACTTTCTCCCCATGCGGAGTCAAGTACAGCAGCACTTCGCGGCGATCTTCCGCTGCGCGCTGACGCCGAACAAAGCCGGCAGCCTCCAGGCGATTTATTAGTTCGACCGCACTGTGATGCTGAATATGCAGTCGCTGAGCAACCTCGGCTACCCGTGGCCGGACGTTGCCCGGCAATCCCTTCAGCGCCAGGAGCAATTGATGCTGCTTTGGCTCGAGTCCAGCATTGCGCGCTGCCTGTTCGCTGAAGTGCAGGAACCGCCGGATGAGCCGGCGGAATTCCGCCAGAGACTCAAAATCCTGGTATGTAAGCTTTCGCTCCATCACGTGTTCACATTATATCGTATTACGATCTAGTCGCATGCTGTAGTTTTCCGCTAATTCGCCAGACTATATGCCCGCCAGTTAAAATCCGTGGTTCCCTGTTTGTGAGCGCGAAAGGAGCATGGATTGATCCCTCGCTATACCCGCCCGGAAATGGGCCGCCTCTGGTCTGATGAAAGCCGGTTTCGCACCTGGCTCAAGGTCGAACTGGCGGCAACGGAAACGCTCGCCGAAGCCGGAATTGTTCCTCGCGAAGCCGCCAAAACAATCCGCGACAAGGCGGACTTTAAGCTCGAGCGCATCAACGAAATCGAAACCGAAGTGCGCCATGATGTGATTGCCTTCACCACCGCGGTTGCGGAATTCGTGGGCCCCGAATCCCGCTGGTTCCATTACGGCCTTACATCCAATGATGTCGTTGATACCTCGCAATCTCTACTGATCAAAGATGCGTCCGCCACTATTGCCGCCGACCTCCAAAAACTTTCCGAGGTTCTCAGAGCCCGCACTTGGGAATTCAAAGACACACCCATGATCGGCCGCACGCACGGCATCCATGCCGAGCCGATCACCTTCGGATTCAAACTCGCAAACTGGTACTCCGAAGTGCAACGCGATATCGCGCGATTTGAACGTGCGGCGGAAAACATGAGAGTAGGTAAGTTCTCTGGCGCTGTGGGAACGTTTGCGCATCTCAGCCCCGAGCTGGAAGAAAAAATGTGCGCCAGGCTTGGCCTGAAAGCTGCCGCGATTTCTTCCCAGGTGATCCAGCGCGACCGGCATGCGGACTATCTGGCCACGCTAGCAGTCATTGCCTGCACACTGGACAAAATTGCTACAGAAATCCGCCACCTACAACGAACCGAAGTCCGCGAAGTAGAAGAGTTCTTCAGCGAAAAGCAAAAAGGATCCTCCGCCATGCCGCACAAGCGCAATCCTGTTACTTGTGAGCAGATAAGCGGATTGGCCCGGGTCGTACGTTCCAACGCTCAGGCCGGCTTTGAAAATGTGGCCCTCTGGCACGAGCGCGATATCTCTCATTCGTCCGTGGAGCGGGTCATCCTGCCTGATTCCACTACTCTGGTGGATTACTTGTTGAATAAGACATCCAACCTACTGAGCACAATGTTCGTCTATCCAGAGCGGATGAAAACGAATCTGGAAAGCACTGGCGGGCTGGTGTTCAGCGGGCAACTCCTGCTCGATTTGGTCGAGAGCGGGATTTCGCGCGAGGACGCTTACCGGCTGGTGCAGGCACATGCCATGCGGGCCTGGAAGGAAAGCTTGAATTTTCGCGAGTTGGTTTCGAAAGACGAAGCTATTACTGGGCGAGTGCCCGCGAAAATCATCGATCAGGCGTTCGACATGAAGCGCCAATTGCGAAATATCGACGCAATTTTCGCTCGCGTGTTTGGGCCGAACCCTGCTCAAAGCAAGTAGAAAGTTAGATCCCGGTCATTTATCCGCGCTTCAGGAGGACGTATGCTCTTCCGAGTACGTGCGGGTGCGCGACTCGCGGTTCTCATTCTGATCTGGATCCCGTGCTTCGGAGTTGGTGAACCCAAGCAGATGAACCCACGTGATCAGGCGTGGCAGGTGTTGCGCGCGGGCCTGACTGACTCTAAGGTGTCTAATCGCGCGGAGGCGGTAAAAGCACTGTCTCTAGTCTCGAACAATCGAACTGCCGAACAATTAGCCGCACGTGCCCTTCAGGACGCTCATCCAACCGTGCGCACCGTGGCCGCCGCCAGTTTGGGACAACTGCAGGCGACATCCGCTATCCCCGCCCTTAAGAAAGCTCTTTCCGACAAAGAACTTCCAGTGGTGCTGGCAGCTACCTATTCGTTGTTTCTTCTCAAGGACAAGTCCGCCTATGGCATCTACTATGCCATTCTGATGCGCGATAAAAAGTCCAGCGAAGGGGTGATTCAGGCGCAAATCGACCGCCTCAAAGACCCGAAGCAGGTGGCTGAACTCGGCGTGCAGGAAGGACTCGGATTCGTGCCGTTCGGAGGGGTTGGGTTCGAAGCGTATAGACAATTTTCAAAGAGAAACGCGGATCCGGTCCGCGCTGCCGCTGCGCGCTATCTGGCTCATGATCCGAACCCGATTTCTGAAGACGCCCTCGTTCAATCGGCATTAGCGGATGCGAGCGAAAACGTCAGACAGGCGTCACTCGATGCCCTAGCAGAACGTGGTAATCCCGGTTGCGTTGAGCGACTGGTGAAAAATCTGAACGACAGCAAAGAAGCGATACGCTATCGCACTGCTGCCGTAATTATTCACCTTACGTCGGTGAGAAAATCCCGCCGCCCGAAACCAGTTCCAGCAAAGTGAGGTTCGTCAGAACTGTTTGAGCGAGAGCGCACCGCCTCCCGCAAGTACGAGACAGATGCATGCGCCGAGCAGGGTGAGTGGGTGCTCATATCCCATAGGCCCGGAAAAGCCATTCTTGAGGTGGACCACCAGAATTGCGACAGTCATGTCGATAGCGTTCAGGCCCGCGGCGACTCGCGTCGCCAATCCAGTGATCAGCAGGATTCCGCCAACAAATTCGACCAGAGTGACAATCACAGCAGCAACTGCAGGAAGAGGAATTCCGAGATGCCCAAAGAAGCCGGTCACTCCATGAATCCCCATTTGGAACAGCTTCTGATAGCCATGCATAAAAAACACGATTCCGGTCACGACGCGTAAAACTGTCAATCCCCATGCCTGTGTTGAATTGCTCATGAGCTGCTCCTTGAGTCGGCCCGGAACGTAGGCCGTTCATTAAAGATCGCGTGCGATAAAGGATGTCAGGTACAAACACTCCGCTTCAACTTAATTTTGTGATCACTGGCGAATGCATCCGACTGACCTCGCGGGCAACAGCGTCTCCCATCTCTTCCGTGCTGAGAGCAGTCTGCCCTTTCGCAGCCAAATCTCGGGTACGATGTCCCGCAGCAAGCATCGCACGTACGGCCGTTTCAATAGCGCCAGCCTCTGCCTCAAGCTGGAAAGAATGGCGCAGCAGCATCGCGCCTGACAGAATTGCGCCGAGCGGGTTGGCCATACCTTTGCCGGCAATGTCGGGGGCTGAGCCGTGGATAGGCTCATACAGTCCGACTTTGCCACCAATGCTGGCTGAGGGTAGCAGCCCGAGCGACCCAACGACCGCGCCCGACTGATCGGAAAGGATGTCGCCGAACATGTTCTCCGTGAGGATCACATCGAAGTCAGCGGGACGCGAAACCAGGGCCATGGCTGCTGAATCCACGTACATGTGCGCGATCTGAATTTCCGGGAAATTCTTTGCCACGCGACTGACGACGTCGCGCCACAGCCGTGATGAATCGAGAACGTTGGCTTTATCAACCGACAGGACCTTCTTGCGCCGCCTCGCTGCGAGTTCGAAAGCAACCCGCGCAATGCGTTCGATCTCGGATTCCGAGTAGGACATTGTGTCCATTGCGCGCCTGGCACCCGGATTGCCATCAGTTGATCGTACACCGAAGTAGAGACCACCGAGCAACTCGCGAACAATCATCACGTCTGTGCCGCGAACGATCTCTGGTCGCAGGGGCGAAAGATTCTCCAGGCCGGGTAGACAGATAGCCGGCCGCAGATTAGCGAAGACACCCAATTCTTTTCTGAGGCGGAGAAGGCCAGCCTCTGGACGAAGATTGGCTGGGTATTGATCGAAAGCTGGGCCACCCACCGCCCCCAG
>QHZW01000015.1 GCA_003224815.1 Acidobacteriota bacterium
GAAGTATCCGCTGTTCGTGAAGCCCGCAAATCTTGGCTCATCAGTCGGAATTTCGAAGGCCCATGACAAAAAAGAACTCGGCCCAGCCATCGAGGAGGCTGCCCGTTTCGATCGCAAGATCGTGATCGAACAGGGAGTTGGAGGCAAAGAAGGCAAGGCACGTGAGATTGAATGCGCAGTCCTCGGCAATGACAGGCCGGAAGCATCTGTGCCGGGAGAGATTGTTCCCATCGCCGAGTTCTACGACTACTCGGCCAAGTATCTGGACGAAGGCTCGCAGCTCATTATTCCCGCTAAGCTGACTAAAGCGGAAACCAAAAAAGTTCAGGAGCTTGCAATCGGCGCCTTTCGCGCCGTGGACTGCTCCGGGCTCGGCCGGATAGATTTCCTGATGGATCCTAGGTCCCGGAAGATCTATTTGAATGAGATCAACACCATGCCGGGATTCACTTCGATCAGCATGTATCCCAAGCTCTGGGCTGCCTCGGGCCTGCCTTATCCGCAATTGATCGAACGGCTGATTCGGCTGGGAATCGAGCGGCATCAGGAAAAGAAGAGTAATCAGTACAGCCGCTGAATTTGGCTCAAGCCGGTTCAGACCTCCATCCCGACGTAGCAGATCCTGCCCACGATACACTCCTGCGGGGACTCGTCCGCTTGCAGGGTGACAACCTGCACTGGATAAGTTGTGTTATGAGGACGGAGCACGAGATTTTTGCCAGCCACCTCCACGTAACGCAATTTGCATCCTTCCTTCGTTTGGACGGCGTAGATATTCGTCTCGCCGCGGCGGTACGGAACGACAGAGTTGTAATGTCGGTCGATGAGCACGACCGCTCCCGGCAAAATACGCGGATACATGCTCATGCTCTCGCCGTTGGCTTTGATTGCCACGAAGCGCTCCCATCCTCGGCGTTTGCCATGCAGATCAGACCGCAGCTTGCGCAGAAAACTGCGTTTGAATTTCTGAATTTCCCTCACATTCATGCTCATGATCAGCGGTTGAGTCGCCGCAATATCCGATTCGACCAGCGCCACATTATCGAATTCGTCCTTGCTCGGGGCCAGGAGGCTGGATCTCTTGTTGACCTCCGATGGATCGAGCAGATCGAGCACGGACAGGCGCTGCATGTTGAGCACTCGGTCCATTCCATCCATGCTGAGGCTGCGTTTGCGGTTTAGGAAATTGGATATGTGTGCCTGGCGAAAACCAGTCTGCTCCGCCAGTCGGAGTCCGGTAAGCTCGCCCGCGCTGATTCGTTGTTGTAGGGTCCTTCGAAGATTGTCTTGCAGGCTCCTGAATTTCATATACCTCTTTTTTATAACGTACAGCTATATACGTCATGAGGATGGTTCGCCTAATGCTTTTCTCCTAGAGACTGCCCGCGGGATCCGAAGCTTTTCCACAGTGAAAATCCATCGTTGCAAAACGTCATAGCACGAAAGTAAGTGGCAAGCGCAACAATTTGCGACAGATGCGCATTAACCTTGACCATATCACATCTAAAAGCTATATAGGAATTACGCTCTATAACTAGTGTGGTTATGGCTGAGGGGAGAAAGAAGGGCGTCAATGCACGAAGGGGAGAACGTGGAAACCAGCTTCACGGAATTTCGTCGCAAGATCCGGGCTGCCGAGGTACTGTCAGCATCTCTTGAGCACCTCATGACCCGTATTCACTTCAATGGCAAGGTCAGCGTGGTGGTTCAGAATGGCCGCGTGCTCAAATCGGGGTACGAAGAAGGCTATTTTCGAAACCATTCCGCAACCTGAACCCACATAGCGCTGCTCGCCTAACTAAATAACCAAAACAGGTCGTCGTAACAGAAACGGGCCCTGTCGCCGGAAAACCGGTGCGGGGCCTTTTTTATTTCATTCATGGAGGATCTATGGCAGAGATGGAGCTTGGAGTTAGTCAGTTGGAATTGAAATATTGCGAGCGTTGCGGCGGATTATGGCTGCGACCCAGGGGCTCGGACCTCATCTTCTGCGGGCCATGCGCAAAGGTCATGGCAGGATTGCTGATCTCGTCGCGGTCGAGTCTTTCAGAAATCGGGCAATCCCGAACCCAGACTGCCCAGAACCCATTCTGGACTAATGGAGGTAGGGCATGAACGAATATCCACATGTTCAGGTGATGTTCAATGAGCCATCGGCGGAGCTATCAACTTCCTCCCTAGAAAGCGCTCCGGCTTACATCGACGGAGTTAATCCGGACTTTTGGCTGTATCGAGCGCGGACCATCGCTCTACTGAAAAGATATTTGCGGATATCTATCGAAGTAGGCAGGTTGCCCTCAATTTTGGGACGGGAATTGTTCCGCTCCAAAGTCACTTCCTATCGGATGTCAAGCTTCGAAGATGCAGTCATCTTTGTGCATGACGTGGAGCAGGCTCTGGATCAGCTGCAGCTATTCCCTCGGCAGATCATAGCTGCAGTCTTGTTCCAGGAATACACGCAAGAGCAGGCTGCCGAGGTTCTGCATTGCGGACGTAGAACAATCGCCCGCGAATTTCCGATAGCGCTCGATTGAATCAGCGAGATTTTTTTGACCGGAGGTTTGCTCAACCATTTACCTGTTTGCACCGAACCTGTGGAAAAAAGTTGTCAAGAGGGGGAAGAGGGGTCATTTCCGCTAAGTGATTGCAGCGCCTCAGAATAAATTTCTGCAAACTTGGCACAATTACCCTTTGCAGTATGATATTCTAAAGATAATCAGAGAGAAAACTGAATTGAGAGCGCGCCTCCAGGCGCGCTCTTTTATTTTTCAAACCAAATGTCCCAAAAACCAATGGCGGACCAGCCGGATATTGCAGCCCTGCGGGACAGAATCACGGGTCTGGTCGCCCAGAATGCAGTCGCTATGGTGCAATGCGCCATCGACGCGGTGCGCGAGGAAGGCCAATATCAGGCAATCAAATACCTGTTCGAGATGGTCGGGCTTTATCCTGCCGTCGCGGGCAGCGAGGATGTGAAGCAGGACTCGCTCGCCGAAATCTTGCTAAAGCAAATTGAGTTGAGAAATGAAGGCACGCCCGTTTCCGGATCCGATAGGTAAACATGGCGTCGGAGAGTCCCTTACAATGAAAGTGACGACTGCATCGGCAGAGCGGCTCCTTCGCGCGGCTGCGATGCGCCAAACGGGACTACTGACATCAAATTACTTCGCTGCCGGACATAATCCGGCTGTCGCTAACGAAGAGACCCGACGAATGGATATGACATGGATTACCGCCCGAATTGCCGTGGGTGGTGGCATTTGGAATCAGGACAACATGGCGGCGGTGGCCCGCGCTGGAGTGACGCACATCATCGACATGCAGATTGAATTCGACGACACGCCGCTGGCGGAGCCGTATGCCATTGAAGTCCTGTGGAATCCGACAGATGATGACTTTCAGTTGAAGCCGCCCGAACTATTTCGGCGCGGCGTCGATTTCGCCGTCGACGCCCTGAAACAGGAGAACGCACGGCTGTTCGTCCACTGTGCAGCTGGCGTGCACCGGGCTGCGATGATGGATTTTGCCGACGTGTACGTTGAGAGTGTTGAAAAATTTCTACAGCAGCAGTTAAACGCCGCAGAATAACGCATTCCGGTGCATTCAGATTTAGGCTCGGATAACGGAGGAAGTATGTCGCACGCAGGCCGCCGCACACGGCGGCTTTTTTATTTGGCCCTCGTTTTTGCCGCCGCAGCGCAGTCGGCCCGCGCACAAAGTGTCGCTCTGACTACCGTGAGCGACACCGTGTATCATGCGGACGGCAACCCGGCGGCCGGTACTGTTCTCGTTTCCTGGCCGGGGTTTACCACCGGCGACGGGCACGCTGTCGCGGCCGGAAATAAGAGTGTGATTCTAGGCTCCGGCGGCAGCTTCACCGTGCAACTTGCGCCGAATGCGGGTGCGACGCCTCCGGGCGTGGTTTACACGGTTGTGTATCAACTCAGTGATGCAACCGTAAAAACTGAGAACTGGTCAGTGGGAACGAGCTCCCCCGAAAGCATTGCGCAGGTGCGGACCGTGCTCGGTACCTCGACCGCATCCGGGCAGCTCGCGACCCAGCAGTTCGTTACTTCCGCGCTTGCGAATGTGGTGCACCTGAGCGGGACGGAGACGATCACGGGATCGAAGCAATTCACGGTCGCACCCACCGTGCCGACGCCAACACAGTCGGGCCAAGCGGTGACAAAGGCTTATGTCGATGCGTTCGTCGCTAACGTCGGTAATGGAAATTTCGTGAGTAAAACGGGCGACATCATGAGCGGGCCGCTTACATTGCCTGCCGATCCAACAGCACCCAATCAGGCTTCGACCAAGCATTACATGGACGTGAGCAGCGCGTCAAAAGCAGATCTGACCGGCGGCGTGGTTCCGGTTACAGAGTTAGGCAGCGGCACAGCGAACAACGCTGCGTGCCTTCACGGCGACTCGACGTGGGCGACATGCGGGACAGGCAGCGGCAGCGGGCTCACTCCCGGAATGCAGGCCGTCAAGTATGCGACCGACTTCGGATGGACGATCACGAACAGCGCGGACCTGAGCACGCCGGGGGCGAAGACGATATCACTTGCTTCGTGCGCACCGGGCGTAACCGGCTCGGAGCAGAAGTATTACGTCTATATCTCTGGTACCGGGACACCCGAAGCGCTCCTGGTCACAGGCGGAACGTGTGCCGGCAACAATGCACCCGGCACATTGCAGTTCACGACCGCGAATGCTCACGCATCAGGATATATAGTGACCAGCGCTTCGGGTGGATTGCAGGAAGCCCTCATTGCGGCGCGGTTCACGCCCACAAATCCCACGACGACGGCGCAATCAGGAAGCCCTCATTGCGGCGCGGTTCACGCCCACAAATCCCACGACGACGGCGCAATCCGGTAAAGTCATTGTGCCTCCGGGAGAACTGAAGGTATTCGCGCGGGTTTCGATTCGTGGCTCAAACATCACAGTTGATTTTTCGGGATCAATCATCGAGTGCTGGGTTGCGGACACTTGCATCTTCGCAGGCGATCCGACGAACTCGAATATGTTCGGGGACATTACGCTCGTGAACCCGCGGGGCCGGCCGGCGGTTGTCGGGGGTCAATTCCCTTTTATCGAAACCAACGCGCAAAAGACGCGCATTTTAAATGTTGCTATGCGCGCGGGAACCACTGGAGCAACCTTCGGTACGTTCGTTCAAGTGGACGACGATCAGTCGTTCCTGTTGGACGGCCTCGACACAACTCTGGGCAGCGTGCTCAAGTGCGATAGCACAGCTTGCAATCCTGCAGTGTATGCGCCGGGGCCGTTCAACGTGTTTTCAGCGGTGGGATGGCTTAAGAATTTGAACATCTCACTGCAGTGCGGCGGCAATGGCGTCGATTGGGAGAGCGGGAATCCGTTTTAGAAGCAAGATCGCAAAGGTTTCGTGCCCGAATGTTGAAGCCTGAGTCCCGAAGCCTGAATCCGCTAAATCCCGAGCCCGTGGAAGAGTGGCCCTTATGTCCCGCACTGACGATCACATTCACGAACACGCACCGCAGAGGCTTGTAGTGCGTGTAACCGACAATGACTTCCAGCGCGAAGTGCTTGACAAGCTCGGCCGGCTCGAGGTCAAGATGGATATGCTGGTCGGCGGCGCACAACCGGGCAGGATGCAGCTCGCAGAAAATCGTCTAAGCGAGTTGGAACGCAGCGATATTAGAAGGTCGGTTTATGATCGATTTCTGAATGCGGTTATCACTACCGCGATCAGTGTGCTAATCACTATGCATGAGCGTTGGTGGAAGTAAACGGCAGAGATCGGCTATGTGCCAGCAATCCCGCGGAGTTCGCTTAACACTCGATCGACTTCTCCTTTGGTGTTGTAGTGCACGAAGCCGATGCGCAGGAAGCCGCCATCTTTTTCCAGGTCCAGGCGCTCGGTAAGATTCAGGGCATAGTAGTTCCCGTCCCAGGTAAAAATGCCGCGTTCGCCGAGCTCCGTGGCGAGTTCAAGAGGCGAGTGGCCTTTGATTCGCACGGCAAATGTTGGGCAGCGCGAATCAATTCTCGCCGGGTCGCTGATTCCGTACAAACGCAGGCCTGGAATTTCGGCAAGGTGCCCCCGCCCGCCCACCCAGGACGAGGGCGTCCGGGGCCACATGCGACGTATGAAGCCCAAGCTCGGCCAAATATTCGACACAAGCTGTGATTCCTGCAATGCATTCGTGATTGAGCGTTCCCCACTCCCATCGCTGCGGTACGGCGTCGGTGTTGGCGCGGACCTTGTAAGGAGTGAAGCGGGCCAGGTGTTCGCGCTTGCCGTAAAGCACACCCATGTGCGGACCGAAAAATTTATACGTTGAGCAGACAAGAAAATCGCACTTGATTTCCCAGACGTCAATCGGCCCATGCGGCGCGTAATGGACAGCATCAATGTAAGCGAGCGCGCCGGCGTCATGCGCGAGACCGACAATTGTCTTCACGTCGTTGATGGTGCCGACAGCGTTCGAGGCATAGCCGGCTGCGACAAGTCGCGTGCGCGAATTGATCTTCGCGGCAAGGTCATCCATGTTCAACGTGCAGTCCTCTTCGCGTACATCAGCGAGCTGAATCTTGACGCCGCGCTCTTCGAGTGCGCGCCAGGGCGAGACGTTGGCATCATGATCAAGATGCGTAAGCAGGATTTCATCACCAGGCCCGAGTTCACGGCCGATGGCGCGGCTCATTGCAAACGTGAGCGTGGTCATGTTCGGGCCAAAGACGATTTCGTCCGAGTCGCAGCCCAGCAAGTCGGCCATGGCAGAGCGCGCGCCGGCGATTACCTGATCGGTGTTGCTGCTAGTCTGATAGGCGCCGCAAGTGTTTGCATTATTGCTACGCAGGTAATCAGAGATGGCATCAATAACCCGCTGCGGAACCTGCGTCCCGCCCGGGCCGTCGAGAAATGTAGCAGGCTGCCCGTTTACGTATTGCGAGAGCGCCGGGAACTGCGCGCGCGCCCGTGCGAGATCAAGCTGTGGCGCAAGTTCAATAGAGGAATGAGCCATGGGAATCAGATTTGAGACATTTCGTCCGGGTCAATGCATACCCGCGGAATTAACCGCAGTCACTCATTGCTGTATCTGGGGAGGGTTTCCAACGCAACAATCTGCCCATCACTTCACCCCATCATGGTCGTGTGTTCCGGCTGAATCTTGAACATCACGCGCTGCTCGCTGGCGGTGCGGTAAGGATATTTGTCGGCGCCCAGATATTTTTTGGCCATTTTGTCGATGTGATCATCCGCGCCATGTTCTGTGATTTCCACCACGCGCCCACGGATTTCCAGATAACGATAAGGATTGTCGGGATCGATGATGGCGAGAGCAACACGAGGATCGCGGCGCACGTTCTTGTCTTTTTGACGGGCCCTCGCACTGTTGACGATAACGAGGTCACCTTCGATGTCGCACCACACAGGAGTGACCTGCGGGCGGCCGTCAGGCATAAGCGTGGCGAGACTGGCAAATGCGCGCTTGGTAAAGAGGTCACGGTATTTATCCGGGATGGCCTGGGACATAGTTCCTCCTTGCTAGAACCGCCAGTAATTATAGACGGGACTCACAGCAGCGGGTACTTAGGCCGTTTCGGCCGGGCCTGGAGGGCCGTCCATAAGTGGACTTCCCTATTCGTACGCCAAGGCGTCGATGGGATCCTTCTGCGCGGCTTTAAATGCAGGGTAAAGGGCGCCGGCCAACGATCCAATCAAGGCGATGACAGTGGCACGGATGACCCACTGAGTGCTGATCTCGACGGGCAGGGTTGGAATGCGGTGATGGATGCTGCTGCTGGCGACAAGACTGATCGCGATACCCACAATGATGCCGCCGATAGCAAGCAGCGCAGTTTCTCGGAGGATCACATTCACGATGTAGAACTTGGAAGCGCCGAGCGATTTCAGGATTCCGATCTCGCGGGTGCGCTCCATAACCGCGGTGTACATTGCCTGGAAAATCACTATGACACCAATGGTGAGCGAAATGCCGATCACGACATTAATGAACGTCGAGAGCATCGGGATGTTATCGGGCGTTAATGTCGAGAGATATTCGCGCATCGAATGCACGCCGTAGGTCTGCATATTTGGGACGTTTTTAATCTCCCCAACGACCACCTCGGCATTCGCGGCATTGTCCGCCTTGATGTAAAAGGCGGATGTCCTGCCGGGCGCGCCATTCAATTCCTGCAAGGTTGAGAGCGGTAAAAAAAGTCTTGCACCCTTGCCGTGAGCCACAACCCCAGAAATCCGAAAGGTGTGATTCAGCAGGTCAACGTTGTCGCCGATCTGCGAGTGATGGGTGCCGGCGTAGACGTCATCAACAATAATGTCGTTGGGGCCCTGAAACGCTCCACCTTTTATATAAACAAACGGGCGCATCGCCTCAAAGCTGGGAAGGTCAATGCCATACAGTGTTTGCAGAGATCCGGCAGTCGAAATCTGCATGAGTATAGGCGAGACCACCGCAACGTGCGGCAGTTTGGCGATGATGTCCCCGATTTTCACCGGCATGGGCGCGCCAGTCACGCCAACAAGATTGGATGAACCCGGCGGCAACACAATGACGTCGGCTCCGATACCGGCTTGACGGTCGCGCGTGCTGTTCAGTTGCCCGAGTGAAAAGCCCACGATCAAGAGAATCAGAGTCACTTCCAACGCGACTGCGACGATGCTGATGGCCGACCGCAAGGGCCGGTGCGTCAGGTTGGAGACGATCATCTTGTTCATCATAAGAAGGCAGAAGTAAGAAGAAGTTAGAATGCAGATTCAATGCAGAAGTCAGAACTAAGAATGCAGAAGTAAACCACTTCTGATGATGAAATTCTGCTTGCTTCTAACTTCTGCCTTCTACTGGCCTCCGCCGCCGTTGCTGCCGCTAGCATTTGTGGCGGGTTGCGCGCCCAAGCGTATCACTTGTGCGCCCGGCGGCTGTTCAAGCACGAATTTGTCGTTGGTGAGCGGCTGATTCATATCCATTTTTACAATGTTGAGAGTTATGTTGTACTCCTCTTCCGGGCGCCTAATCTCGATCTTGGAAGGAAACAATACAGCATTGTAGTCCTGATACTTGGAGTACCGCGCGTCGGTGACCAGCGTGCCGGACTGGTCATAAATGAGCTGGCGGTTAGGTAAAAGGTCAGTGCGGCTGAAAACGATTTTGCGAGCGAGCCACGCCTCGTCGTTTTGTACACGAATTACGTCGATAACATAGTCGGGCTGCTCGTACTTCTGACCCTTTTCTGGGGTGATGGTTTCAGTCGAATCCTCCAGCACCGCCGTCTCGTGTTGCGCGGGATCAATGGTCCGAAGCAACAGGGCGTCATAGATTGTCTGTGGACGAAGGTTCTCAAGCGGCTGCTGCGGGTTGGGGGTTGAGACGTTATTATTCCCAACGACGAAACGATTCTTGGTCGGAATCCAAACTTTGAACTGCTGGCCATCGCTCACCATGTCGAATGCCCGATTGCGAACGATGGGAAACAGTCCGATCATGCGCAGCATCGCCGGCTTACGGGCGAGTACGTAACCGCGGATCTCCTGATACTCAGTAACCTTGCCTTTCTTTTCGCCGCCGACTGCTGTGGCGATATCGACGGTGGCCTGCATGGTCTGTATCTTTGCCGCCTGCGCATTGATGTAAGCAACCAATTCGGGCTTGGTGGCGTTCTTGAGCGCCGACATCTGGAATGGACGTTCGACTTTGCGGGTATGAAAGAGACACCCCGCCAGCGGGAACGTGGCGAGCACAACAACGAGCGAAAGCTTCCTAAATATTCGTGACATTCTGCTTCGTAATTCGATGTTCCAAAAGTATATAAGGACTCCTCTGCGGCACCACAAAAGTCAGCGCTGCTGGGCCATGGCGCGTCGCAGGGCAGCTACGTTCCGGTTGTGCTCTTCCAGCGAGGTTGCAAAGCGGTGGTGGCCATTGCCATTGCTTACGAAATAAAAATATCGGGTATCAGCCGGATGAAGCGCTGCAGCCAGTGAGGTCTTTCCGGGATTAGCAATCGGTCCCGGCGGCAGCCCGGAATGACGATAAGTGTTGTAGGCAGAGTCGAATTGCATGTCGTTATGATGCAAGGCACCCCCGTAAGTTCCACCTAATAGTTCGGCATAAATTACAGAGGGATCAGCCTGCAGTGGAATGTGCGCAGCCAGACGGTTGACGTAAACGCTGGCAACCTGAGGGCGTTCGTCGGACACGGCAGTCTCCTTCTCGATAATCGAAGCCAGCGTGACCGTCTTTTGCACGTCTCCGCTCAATCCGAGCTCGGCGGCGCGAACCCGGAATTCCTTCACCATTTCGGCAGCCATGTCATGCATGCTCTGGGTGCGGGTGAATTGATAAGTATTCGGGAAGAGGTAGCCCTCGAGTGAGGTCGCTCGCGGCGCAAACTCGGAGATGAGAGAGGTCTCGGTGGTTGCAATTTTCAGGAAATCCTCTGTTCGGCCAAGGCCCGCGTCGCTGATGGCTTTGGCGATGTCAAACATGTTGAAGCCTTCTGGAATGACAACCGTGTGCACATAAATATCGCCGCGGGCGAGGCGATTGTGCACGTCGATAGTGTTGGCGTCGTGTTCGAACAAGTATTCTCCCGCCTTCAGCGAGGGGCGCCGGTGAAGTGAGTGCCAGAGCACGAATGCGTCAAAGCTGCGGATTACGCCTGCGTTCTTGAGCTCGCGCGCAATTCGTTTGGTTGAGTAGCCGGGGCGGAGAATGATAAACTTCTGCCCGTTGGGCGAAAGCGGCACCAGCAGGCCATAGGCCAGCCAGCCCGCGATTGCGAGCAGGAGTAGGAACGCGAATCCGAGCAGCTTGCGCACGCCCTTAGTTTAGAAGAATGAGGAGATGCTGCTGGTTTACCAAAGGACTACGAGGACAGTGAATCATTGGGCGTAGATCAATACTTCAGTTGCCCGGCGACGTAGGCGTTCACCTTGGCAAAAATATTTTCGTGGAGCAGGTCGCGTCCCTCCGCGTTTGCGGTGACGCGAATCTCTAGGAAGTCATCGCTCTGTTGCGATTGGGCAATGACAGGGACGGCAATGGTTACTTCTCCGCCGGACGGAACGGTGACTGGGTGGATCTCGCTGTTCTGCTTCCAACCCGCGGGAAGCATGACCGAAGCTGTAACGGTTTGCGGTTGCTGCGTGCCGTTGTGCACCAATAACGGAATCGTGAGTGTGTCGTTTGGTTGGATTGCGATTTCGGGGCGGAGCGCGTTCAACGAAGGCAAATCGTGCGCGCGCCAAAACTGGCGATAGAAGCCCCAGGATCCGGCGAGTTCGACACGAAGAGAGCGGAAATCTTCCGGCGCGGGAGTTGGAGGCGGCGAGAACGGAATCGCGTCGGAAGTAATGCCGTCCAAAATGTCGCCGATGGAGGAAGACTTCACATGCGATTTCGCCAGCCATAGGCGAACAGGATCGGAAAGATAGCCAATCCCTTGCAGTTGCTTGATGGCCGCGTCGAGGTTCTTGCCGCTTTCAATCTGGCGGTTTACCTTTGGGTCAAACGACTGCGTGTAATAAGGAGCAGCGCCCGGAGCAGCGAGTTGCAGATAAGAAGTGTGGCGCGACGGCGAAATGTCTCTCCCCGAGTACTCGGGCCCGTGGCCCCGCAGGAAACCGGAATCGAATGCGTCGGTGAAGTAGTAGAGCTTTTTTGCCTGCCACGGACTCAGTCCTTCAAGCGCATTCTCGAACTGCCGGATCGGCGCGGCGACTTGCCAGGGGAATGCTGCAGGGTCGCCGGACATGTCGAAGGCCTGTGTCGCAATTACGCCGGATGCCTGATGGTCTCCGTGATTTTCTCCGGCGACACTGCTGGGCAGCCAGGTCATCAGCACTTCAGGACGGGTCAGGCGGAAGATGCGGACAACCTGTTCGAGCACCGAGGCGGTCGGCCAAGTGGCTAGAGAGACCAGGACGTTCTGACTGGCGACGTCGCGACCATCGAGGAACCAGACGTTAGTGATTCCGAGAACGTTCATCGCGCGCCGGCCTTCTATTTCGCGCACTGCGCCCAGCGCTCGCGCATGCTCTCGGCCTTCGGAGTTAGATCCGGAATCTCCGCGAGTGCAGTAAACGACTGCTACACGCTTGTGCTGATCGATGATGGCGCGAGCGAGATAGGTCGAAATCAGAGTGTCATCGTCGGGATGAGCGACCACGACGAGGATGTCGGCTTTGTAACGAGCGTCCGGGGTAGAAATCTGGGCCGAGGCGAGCGCGGCGAGAATACATAAGCCAAGAACAAGACCGAACTTTGTTTTCATGGAAGTCAAAGTCAAAAGCCTTACCCGCAAAGATCGCAAAGGACGCTAAGAAAATGGTCCGCCAAGCCCGGTGAGGTGTCAGCTATGAATTAATCGTTCAGCCCGTTTTTCTTGCATCTTCGAAGGCATGTTTTTTGTCCAGTTCTGCTTTCGCGCAGTTCATGTCCGCGTCGAATTTTTCCGCCTGAGCCATCAGGGCAGCATTCGCCGACGCCCATTCGCCTTCAATAGTCATCAGGCCAGATTCGGCCAAACCTCGTGCAACTTCCAGCACGTGACCCACGGTGTTTTCAACGTATAGGGCTTCGGTGGGATCGCCGACCCAGACATTGCCACCAACGAGGCGAGTCTGCCAGAAAACTTTTCGTGCCAGCAGCAACGATATCTGCTCGTCGGTCGCTTTGCCGAACACCCATTTGTTGCGCTTGAAATCGTAATACCGGCTGGAGAACTGAACTGGAACGAGCTTGCCGGATTTGAGAAATTCAAGCTGGCGGCGGTCAACTTCTTTGCGCAGTGAATTGATTACCGGAGCTTCTGTGTCTTTTGCTTCAAGCGAAGGCAGCACTTCGCTGACGGTGACTGAAAGATTGACGGCAACCGGAGCATGCAGGCCGTCGGAGTTTCCCAGTTTCACGTCGCCATGCAGGACCCAGAAGTCTGCACCAGACCCCGATTTGTGGAACGGCCATTTCAGATCGATAAAAAGCGGGAGTCCGGCGGAAGTAACGTAAACCGGACGAGCTTGAACGTCGCTCATTAGAAATTGTCTCCGTTGAATTGTCGAAGTGGAATTTTACGACAGGAGCGGCTCTGGGGAAAATCGGCGCGTGGTCAAGCGGCGCACGGGCGAGGACGCCCGTGCCTCCAAGATTCAGCGAAATTGACTTATTTTCCGGCGACTGCGGCGGCGGCTTTGGGCTGTTGCAATGCAGTGATCTTGCGAAAAAGGTGATCCATGTCCTCGCCGGTATCGGTGTTGCCGTCCACGTAAGGATGACGTGAACCGTCGGTGTGCATGACAAGAACTTTAACCGTCTTGCTGGCTTTTTTGGCCATGTAAGGCAAGTGATGACGATCATCGCGTGATAGTGTCGCGCCGAGAACCACGAGGTCGAAATTGGTCTGATTGAGCGCCTCTTGGACGGCTTTGCGGCCGATGGCAGTTTGCACGGTAAAGCCGGCTTTCTGGAGCTGTTCCGCTCCCGCGGACAGCACCTGCTCGTTCAGCTCACTATAAAGAACTTTGATCGACGTACTGGGTTTTGACATGCAGTGCTCCTGAAAGGAACGTTAGCAATGTCTGAGTGGGTTGAGAACGTAACCGAAGACCACGCCCGAAGGAGACTCCCTGGCGTCGCGCAAGCATCTGGAATACGTGTTTGGCCTTTACGCCACATCAACTTGCATGGTCTGTTACATTATTGCCGAAAGGAATTCGGGAAAATGCGCACGATCATGTTACTTGCCGTGAGTTTCGCGCTTTCGGCGAGCGCTCTGGCCCAACAGAATGCTTTTTGCGATTTTGACGACGGCAATCAAGTCAACGTGCAGTACAGTCCTAACGTTAAAGAGCAGCCGCGCAACGGACGCGTTTGGGCGCCGGGCATTACTTTGTATGTGCAGACCCCGCTGACGCTTGGCGGAAAGACGATTGGATTAGGTGCGTATTCGGTTTTCCTGATCCCTGATAGAAAGAATTGGACCCTGATCGTTAATAAAAACGTGACCGCGGGCGCGGCTTACAACTCCGCCGACGACGTTGCGCGCGCATCCATGGACATAGGCGAGATCCCGCAGCCGGTGAATACTCTACAACTCTCATTCGGCCACATGGGACCGAAGCAGTGCAGTCTCCGCGTCTACTATCAGAAGACGGGCGCGTTCACGGACTTCATGGAGAAGTGAGCACCCAACATTACCGAGCCGTATTTGACCGCATTTGCGTGCTCCTGAATAATGACTCTCCTGCGGGTTTTCTTTGATCGGTTCAACAATTTCGCATTTCAAAATCGTCCGTGAGATCGGCGCCGGTGGCATGGGTGTGGTCTATGAGGCTGAAGACCTCTCACTGGGACGGCGTGTTGCACTGAAGTTCCTGCCGAAGAATGTGGCTGCCACTCCACAGGCGCTGGAACGCTTCCGCATGGAGGCGCGGACGGCATCGTCTCTCAACCACGAAGGCATTTGCACGATTTACGAAGTCAATGAGCACGCAGGACAGCCTTTCATTGCAATGGAACTGCTGGAAGGCGAGCCGCTTTCAGCGCGGCTACTGGGACGGCCGTTCACCAACGAACAGCTCCTCGATATTGCAATCCAGGTTTCAGATGCGCTCGATGCCGCCCACCGCAAGGGCATAATTCATCGCGACATAAAACCGGCAAATATTTTCATTACCACTCGAGGGCGCGCCAAGGTACTCGACTTTGGATTGGCCAAATTGGCACGTGAGCACGAACAGGCGACAGTGGCAGCGGGCGCCACTATCGACAGCCCGATGCTGACCAGTCCGGGCTCGACGGTTGGCACGGTCGCTTATATGTCACCGGAGCAGGCGCGAGGCGAGGAGGTGGATGCCCGCGCTGATCTGTTCAGCTTTGGCGCGGTGCTGTATCAGACGGCAACCGGAAAGCTTCCCTTCGACGGGCCGACATCGGCGGTGATCTTCCACGCAATTCTGGAAAAGAATCCGCCGCCAGCTACAGACCTAAACCCGATGTTGCCGCCACAGTTTGCTGAAGTGATTCAGAAATGCCTCGAGAAAGATGCTGATCTGCGTTGCCAGAGCGCGGCCGAACTGCGCGCCGATTTAAAACGTATAAAGCGCGGATCGAGCACGAGCGGTAGCTCAGGTTCGATGACGCGGACGTCATCAGCCGATTCCACCGCTCCTTTCGGGTCCGGCGTAAACGCTGTATCTGCTGGCACACTGTCCTCAGACGCCGCAACGAAAACTCAGACGGCTGCTGCCGGTTGGTCCCAAAGTGCTCGGCCTCGAAGGCAACTCATATTCCGGTTTCTAATCGGTCTGCTTATTGGCGCAGTCATCTGGATAGGGTTCGCTCTCTACAACCACTTCAGTGCTGTAACCGCCATCAACCCGCTCAATATGCAGATTACAAAGCTGACGGATGGCGGCACCGCCCTCGAAGGTGCAATTTCACCGGATGGCCGCTTTGCCGCGTTCGTGAAACGCGGCGATCAGCAGAGCCTGTGGGTACGGCAGATCGCAACCGGCAGCGAGGCCCAAGTGGTGCCGCCCGGACCAGGATATTTCTTCAATCGTCCAACATTTTCGCCAGACGGCAACTACATTTACTACGAGCACAGCGATCCTCAAAATGAGGACGAAACCATTCTCTACTCCGTCCCCAGCCTGGGCGGAACTTCGCAGCGAATTCTTGACGACCTGAGCACCCCAGTCAGCTTCTCGCCTGATGGCAAGCAGATTGTGTTTGCGCATTTCGATGTCGGCGAGAAGAAGAAACCTCAGCTGGTGATTGCCGCAAGCGATGGTACAGGCCGGCGCACAATTGCCGAACGTGAGGCGATAGCCGTAAATGGTGCCGCCCCGTCTTGGTCGGGAGACGGCAGTTTAATCGCAATTGCTCAGTACGAGCTGACAAAAAACGGGCTCAGTAATGTGCTCGTATTTACTCCACAGGGTTCGCTGGTAAAGTCCTTCGCGTTTCCCTTCCTGGTCGATGGCATTGCGTGGCTGCCAGATTCCACCGGCATGTTCCTGGAAGCCCGCTCTCCGGAGATGAGCTTTCGCAGACAAATTAAGTTTCAGCCCTATCCTTCCGGAAATCTGCAGAATGTGACAAACGACTTGAATGAGTACCGAAACATAACCGTCACCAATAATGGTAAGGCGCTGGCGACGATTCAGGAACAAGAGTCTTCAGCCATCTATATCGGCACTTCGCCGGCGAAATGGCCGGGTGACGTCAAGCTAGGCTCTTCGCCAATCACAACTGGCCAAGCCGAAGGAGGCGAGGCGGTGTGGGGCGTTGATGGCAAGATCTATTTCAGCGACGGAGACTTTCACTCATTCCGCATGAACCCTGATGGCAGTTCGCGCGCGCGTGTTCCAGACCGCGATACCAATGCTGTTTACGCAAGAGCTTGCGGACCGAATGCTCTGCTCTTCGGAAACTTGCGGGACAACAATCTCAGTCTCTTCCGCCAGACCTTGGACACCCGCGAGATAAAGCAGTTAACCTCAGAGCGCGACGCCGAGAAGCCGGTCTGTACTCGAGACGGCAGCGCAGTTTTCTACCATGACTTTTTCGAAGGACCGGCCATCAAGCGAATTTCGACCAGCGGCGGTTCGCCATCAGTTGTGTACGCCAGCGCCGCAAACGATCCGGCCCTTTCTCCCGATGACAAGCGGATCGCTTTTTTTCAATTCTCCTCAGCAGGCGGGGAACATAAGAACATCATCGTGGTACAGGACCTGGATGGCGGGAACCGGATCGAGTTGTCATCGATGGGAGTGCATAAAATGATCTGGGCACCGGATTCACGAGCGTTGTTGGTGAGCAAATCGACCGGCGCAGGGGCTAATCTTTTTTATCAGCCACTCGATGGAAGCAAACCCACGCAGCTCACGCATTTCGACACCGAGCCGCTTTGGTCCGCATCGTTTTCCTTGTCGCCAGATGGTAAACAAATCGCAATCGGACGCGCCCGTGTCAACGACTCCGATCTGGTCATGTTCAGTAACTTTCGCTGAAGAGAATCACTGAAATTCCCGCGTTTCGAAAAGTCATAAAATTTATGCGGTGTATGCCGAACCGATCTGCACATTACAGAAGGTGAATTGCCTCCCCGAAACCCTCGACTTATTCCTGGCCATCAGATCGTGGGTGAAGTGGTTGCCGGAGAAGGTGTGGCGAAAGGCTCACGTGTCGGTGTCTCCTGGCTCGGCGGCGTGGACGGAACTTGCACGTATTGCCGCCGAGGCATGGAAAACCTGTGCGACGCGCCGACATTCACTGGATACTCAGTTGACGGCGGATATTCCGAGTACGCCCTCGCGCGAGCCGATTTCTGTTTTCCAATTCCCGCAGCGCTCGATGATCTGCACGCCGCGCCGTTGCTGTGCGCAGGCATTATCGGATTTCGCGCGATACGGGTGGCGGGAGTGGAAAAAGGGGATCGCGTGGGGCTGTTCGGATTCGGTGCTTCCGCGCATCTCACAATTCGTGTTTTGGGGGCTTGGGGTTGCGAAGTGTATGTGTCATCGCGCCGCGAGTCGCATCGCAAACTCGCGGAGTCTCTCGGCGCAAAATGGGTTGGCAAAGAAACTGATCGTCCCCCCGTGCAGATTGATCGCGCTCTCACCTTCGCGCCGAGCGGAGATGTAGTGATCGCGGCGTTAGCAAGCCTGCGCAAAGGCGGTGTGGTTGCCATTAACGCGATTCATCTTGATCGCATGCCGCAATTCGACTACGACAAGTTGCTCTGGGGCGAGCGCCAGATTCGCAGCGTTACCAACATGACACGTGCCAACGCGCGCGACTTTCTGAACTTGGCGGCGGAAATCAAGCTGACCGCCAAGGTCACGTCGTTTCCGCTCACCAGGGTGAATGAGGCGCTCGCCGCGGTAAAAAACGACGCAATTGACGGAGCGGCGGTGGTGGTTCCCTAATTCGCAGAGGTGGCCGTTGCTGACGGTCGTTGGCCAAGTCCAGAACGCCTCGTTATCGCGTACGGAACCTTAGGAAAATCAGGCCTCCAATCGGGTGTGCGCCGTAATCCTTCCGCA
>QHZW01000016.1 GCA_003224815.1 Acidobacteriota bacterium
TCATCCGATCGCAATACATGCTCGAACGATTCCTTCTCCCACACTGGGCCTGAAGTGTGCAGCAGCTTGTTGATCCGGTGGGCAGTCGCACCCTTGAAGCATTGCAGAGTGTCCACCATGGGAAAAGGCCACACGTTCGCATCGCGGAGTGGTCTTAGCAGCAGATGAACGTCGTTTGGCATGACCACGAGAGCATGTAGATGAATGCTGGGTGTGTGGATTATCGCGGGCGAGGGCGCCCGCGCCACACAGTCGCCCGCCAAAGTCCGCAACCCACCCTCTCTGAGACAATGTTCCATGACAAGATCGCGCGCCCGCTCCGGCAGGATCCGACGTCCGCCGGTACAGAATGTGATGAACAAATCTGCATCGGCCTTCTGCAAATGCGGAAGCCGCAGGCGATAGCGGTACTTCTCCAGCGGCGATGCCTCGGTGGACATGTGTGGGCTGTGTGGGGCGGGCGCCATCGCCCGCCAGACTCGCATTGCAGACTTACACATTGCTTGGCGTCATGTCAGTGACGAATGAACATGCTCGACAAATCTGTTTCCAAAATGGAACTTGAGGTCAAAGGTAGGTCCTCTTCGCGGGCGAGGGCGCCCGCGCCACACAGGTCGGGGAGAGTAGGTCGTCGCCGGCATAGAATCAAGGCCACGTTCAGAAATGAGCGCGGCCTTTTTGTTTTGTTGATCTGCTTCCTTATTCTGCTGGAACTGGCCAAGAGAAGGCAGAGTACAGGGGAAGACTTAGGCACAATGTACGCACAAGTTCCAAAGCGTACGGCCTGTTTTACCTCATTGGACTTCTCAAAATTCTAAGCCTGTCACTAAACAGTCGGCGTACCTAAGGGACATTCCGGTTCATACACTCCTGCCTTAGGGATTGGACCGTATTGTTCCCCGCGTACGTGTCTGCTAGTTATCGTGCGTAAGCTCTACCCTGAATGTCCCTTCCGTGGAAAACGAGCTTATGGAGATCTCGGCGCGTAGTACTGCTTGAACTCCATTGCGACTAGTGTGCGGAGACAGGAGAACGCGCTCCCCGATTTTCGTACTAACTCACTAAGCACGAATAATCAGCAGGTGCGTATGCAGTGGACGAGAACCCGCTTCCGCTTGCGATCATCTCACCCGCCGCCACGCGCGGGTGCTTTAGTACAGAAACGAGGATTGCTATGCAAAAAGCTGTACGTCATACCGCGCTCTGGATAGGCGCAGCAGTCGTGCTGATCTCATCCAGCGGCCCTGGCTCAGATTCAACCAACGATTCGATGCGACCCCGGCCCGCCCGCACAATGGGACGTTTTGAGCATCTTTGCTATGGATGATGGCCTGAGTGCGAATTACCATATGCAGGGTCCAAGGAGTGACGGCGGCACCGCCGATAAGTTTACACACTGGAAACACGCTGAAAACAAGGTCAATTATGTCAAAACGCTCAATGGTCATCCCTGGGATATTTTTCTCTACGACCAGTACTTTATTTATCACTGGATTACCGAAGCGCAGGACTGGAGCAATGCATGGCATTTCAAAAAGAACAACAACGGTCTCAGCCAGCCAGACTCGGACCGTTCTTTTCCATGGCTCGCTCGCTGCGCAGTTCCGGGCCAGAGTTCATTTTGGGTTAAGGGATCACAGGGCCACGGCGAAAAATATAACACTCGCATCGAAATACACGATGACTCCAGTAACAACTACAATAACCAGAATTGTGCTGAGACAAACGTAACTTTCCTTGGAGCAGCGTTGTTAGAACTGAAGCCAACCGGGACAGATACCATTATTGATAAGCGAGAAACCACGCAGCAATATCCCAATGGCTACCCGAATGCGGTCACGACCTTGCCTTTGCAGTACACGTATAATTGTGCCGCTTATCAGAATGCAAGCACTTGCGGGGATCGAGAGATCTTCGCGTTCGCGGTCGACACGGTCAAGAATCACAAAGATAACGTGAAGCACAGCTACGGCTGGATCCGTTGGAAACATTACCACGATCAGAGCCAGCAGAGTAATTTTCAGGACCCACCTGACGACTATGCTTACACTACAAACTTGGTGCCAAACCCGCCTGGCTCATACCAGATAGATTTCCCGTGCGGGCAGTAAGAGCTACCGCACCGTTCGTAACTGTAACCAACACAAATTGCCGCTCTGGGTGAAGGGTACCCCAGGTCTCGCAAAACCGGCGAGACCTGGGGAATATCTCTCTCCTTGAGTTCCTCTCTACAGACAATCAATCACGATCTGTGTACATTAGCCCCATGACCCAGGGCACCGTATGCAGGAAGTTTAGCTGGAAATCACGATTCCCACCCTGTCGCACAAGACGTGACAAGGGTGGGGCAACCTGCGAGTCGGAAACATGGACCGTGTGGCACGGACACTCTTGTCCGCGACCTCGCTGTCCCAATTGCACCAGAGTCGGTTGGCAGAAGTATGTGACGAGTGAACATGGTCAGCAGTTGGGCCATTTGGAACTGGCTGGCGATTTTCGCGGGCAGGAGTGCCCGCGCCACACAATGCTTCTCGGCGAGTTCCGGTTTCAGAGTTCTGATTTACGGATTCGGCGGCGAACTCAGCAGGTAGCAGTGCTCCACGCACTTCACCGTGTTGACCTCGACGTTGGCTTTCTTGTGTTCGGAGAAGGTGATGTCGGGAAGGATGAACAGGGTTTGCGAGCCGTTGGCGACATTGAAGGTGCAATTGAAGCTCATCTTCTGTACGCCGCGTTCCTTGCATCCGGTCTGATTGAGCGCGTCGGTGAGGCTGACGGTCTTGTCGTAAACCTGGTCGGCGAGATGCGACGGCAGCAGCGCGACCGTCAACGGAATGGGCGACTTGATCTTCACGCTGAGTTCCTGCTCGTCGTGGTCGGGCGTCATCAGGCTGTAAACCTTGGGCGCGACCGTCACCTCGTATTTTTCGTTCAGGATGCGGCGCCAGTGGAACTCGGGCAGGATGCAGTTGTCCACGCAATTCCAGCTGTAGTACTGGATGTGGACATCGCTGGTCGGAATGAATTGCCGCGCACCAGGTCCGAGGATCACACTGATGGCCGAGATGACCGGCTTCTCGGGCCGGCGCTCGTCGCGGAAAGTGATGATCATGGGCCGCTCGGACGGCAGATGGCACTCGTAAATCGTGCTGGTGACATGCTCCTTTATGCACAGGAAGCTGAAATTCAGGGGCGCATCGGGATACTGCATCGCGGCGTTCCATTCGTCCGCCCACGCCATGGCGATGGTGACGGGATATCGGGACTCGATGCCAACGTGCAGGTTGCCGCCTCCGGCAGCGGGATGATAAACGCGGCCGGCGTGCAGGCTGGCCGATTCCATTGTGATGGTTTCGGCGTTGGCAGGAGTCCAGTCGAAGACGCGATTGTCTTGAGCGTTCGCAGTGACGGCCAAGGCGCAGATGAGCACGGCCGCAAAGACGGAAAGATGCTTCATACCAAAAGTATTTGCCGGATCTAAGCGGGGAGATAGTTAATTCCACGCCGAAGGATTACGGAAGTACTTGGCGGGATGGCAACGTTTCGCCGGGCTTTAGCGAAGGTGAGAATTCGGGAAACTTTGTTGAGAAGTCAAAATCCCCCTCTCGCATAGTGCGCGAAAAAGTGGGGAAGCCTTCGCGAGATAGGGAGGACACGAAGCTGCCCCCACACTGGATTTCGCGGGCGATGGTGCCCGCGCCGTCGTGTCGCATTGAGGTTATTCCTAATATAGTCAGCCCACTCAGGGTTCACCCGTTCGGATGGCGCGTGGCCCAGGTCTCCCCGATAATGTATCGGAGACTTAAATCGACTAAGGGGGCTCCACTTCTCCCGGCTTTGGCAAGCGGACACCCTGCGCGCTTCGTCCCGATTCGCGGATCGTGCCTGAATCCATGCGGATGATCTTGCCGTATTGGCTTATCAGCATCAGTTCGGACTTCTCCGTCACCTGCGCAATGCCGGCGACTTTGCCGTTGCGCTCGGTCGTCTTCACGTTGATCACGCCTGAGCCGCCGCGTCCCTGCAGGCGATATTCGTCCGCGGGCGTGCGCTTGCCGTAACCATTTTCGGTGATCGACAAAATCAGCGAGCCTTTGATCGGAATGGTCGCATCGGTGGCCGTGGCTTCCGGCACTCCGGCTTCGGCTTTGGCCTTCTCAAGTTCAGCCTCAGCTTTCTTCGGATCTTTGGGCGTGGTCGCCATGCCGACGATGTAATCTTTCTCGTCGAGCTTCATGCCGCGTACACCGTAAGCAGGGCGTCCCATATCGCGCACATCGCCTTCATCAAACCGAATCGCCTGCCCATTGTGTGACGCAAGGAAAATGATCTGGCTGCCGTCGGTCAGCGTGGTGCCCACCAGTTCGTCACCTTTGTCGATGCCGATGGCGATAATGCCGCGCGACATCACGTTGCAGAAGTCTTTCAGCGGAGTCTTCTTCACCGTGCCATTGCGCGTTGCGAAGAAGACGTAGCGGCCTTCTTCTTCGAGGTTCCGCACTGCGAGCATGGTGCGGACCGTCTCGCCCGGCTGCAGCGAAACCAGATTGCCGACGTGCTTGCCCTTGCCCGCCGCGCCGACATCGGGAATTTCATACACCTTCAGCCAGTACACGCGACCGGTGTTGGTGAAAATGAGAATGTACGCATGCGTCGAAGCGATGAACAGATGCTCGACGAAATCCTCGTCGCGCGTCTTCATGCCGGTACGCCCCTGGCCACCGCGTCGTTGCTGCCGGTACGTGGAGATCGGGGTCCGCTTCAAATAGCCGCTGTGGCTCACCGTAACGGCGACTTGTTCGTCGGCAATCAAGTCTTCGAGCATGATTTCAGCCGCCTCGTCTTCAATAACCGTGCGGCGCTCATCCCCATAGAGCTTCTTGATCTCTTCAAGTTCCGTGACGATCACTTTACGCAGCTTCTTCTCCGAGCCAAGAATCGACTCGTACTCGGCAATGTTCTCGCGCGTCGAACCCAGCTCTTTATTGATTTCGTCGATCGAAAGCCGCGTCAAGCGGTGCAACTGCAACTCGAGAATCGCGTCCGCCTGAATCGTTGTGAACGGCTTCTCGGGATCAAGCTTCGGTGCGCGTCCGGTCGTATTGATGTCGATCTTCTTGCCGCCGAAATATGCGACCAGGTTTTCGCGAGCATCGGCGCGATTCGCGCTGCCACGAATAATCGCGATCACATTGTCCAGATGATCGAGAGCAGTTAAATATCCTTCTAAAATGTGCTCGCGGTCTTTGGCTTTCTGCAGCAGGTACGCCGTGCGTCGCCGCACCACATCCACGCGATGGTCGATGAAGTGCTGGATGGCCTGAATCAGCCCCATCTCTTTGGGCTGATTGTGCACAACCGCGAGCAGGATCATGCTGAAGTTTTCCTGCATCTGCGTGTGCTTGAACAATTTGTTCAGCACAATCTGCGGCTCGGCGCCGCGCTTCAGCTCGATCACGATGCGCATGCCATCACGATCGCTCTCGTCGCGAATGTCGGAGATATCTTCAATCGTCTTGCTGTTGACCAGTTCGGCCATGCGCTCGATCAGATACCGCTTGTTCACCTGGTAAGGAATTTCGGTGACAATGATGGCTTCGCGGTCCTTGGAAAAAGTTTCAATCGCGGCCTTGGCGCGCATCATGAAACGCCCGCGCCCGGTCTTATATGCTTCGAGAATTCCGCCTTTGCCGTGAATGATTCCGGCAGTCGGAAAATCCGGGCCTTTCACAATCTTCAAAATTTCCGGCAACGGCGCCGCGGGATTGTTCACCAGTGTGATCGCCGCCTCCACGATCTCCGTTAAATTGTGCGGAGGAATCTTAGTCGCCATGCCGACCGCAATTCCATCCGAGCCATTGATCAGCAGATTCGGAATCCGAGCAGGAAGAACGTCCGGCTCCACTTCGCTGCCGTCATAGTTTTCGCGGAAATCAACCGTGTCTTTATCCAGGTCTTCCAGCAGCGCAGTCGCAACTCGCGCGAGTCGTGCTTCCGTATAACGATCGGCCGCCGGCGGGTCTCCATCCACCGAACCAAAATTTCCCTGCCCATCCACTAACGGATAGCGCATTGCAAACGGCTGTGCCATACGCACCAACGCGTCATACACCGCGAGATTGCCGTGCGGATGGTACTTACCCATGGTGTCGCCGACAATGCGGGCGCACTTACGCGTGGCGCGATTGGGCTGCAAGCCCATCTGCTGCATCGTGTAAAGAATCCGGCGATGCACGGGCTTCAATCCGTCGCGCACGTCCGGCAGCGCTCGCCCAATGATTACGGAGAGTGAATAGTCGAGATACGACCGCTTCATCTCTTCTTCAATGTTGACCGGCTGAATATTCGCCGCGCCCGGGCCGCCATCGCCCGGAGGAGGTGTTAGGGGTAACTGAGGATTTTGATCGTCTGCCATAATAACGAAGGTCTTAGCCGCTGGTCTTTAGCTCTAACTGAACCAAGAATTTCCGCGCAATCCAGACTATCGATGAGCTCGTAAGTAATTGCAAAATAATATACTTAATGTCAGATTTGAGCTTACGTCATTATATCACGCCAGGGTCGCTTTTGCTGCGGCTTGATGACCACGCGAACCACCGAGAACATGGGCCTTTTCGGAGAAACATTCTGGAAATTCAGAACCGCTCCGCTTCGGAGTGATGCCCAATACTGCACTCGCTCGAAGCATAATTCCGCAACACGGATTGCAATTTTCTTCATCAAAGATATTTGCTGTAAGCTCCTCCACAAAGACCCCACTTCGAATGCCGAAATATTCTCGCGGCCTCGCTCCAGCCTCAGTCGTAACTTTGTCGCTCTGGATCGCTGCGGGCGCCGTTCTCGGCGAACAAAATACTCTCCGCCTCGACACCGGCGAGCACATCTACCAGACTGCCTGTGTTGCTTGCCACGGCTCCGATGGAAAAGTCACGCCCAAGGCCATTGCCGGATTTGAGCAGCCAGATTCATTCCCCGATTTCACCCGCTGCGACCAGACTACTGCCGAACTCGACAACGATTACCGCGCCGTCAACTTCTGCCGCGAATCCGGATGGCCTCGCGGCGAACTCAACCTTCCGCGCGCCATCGTCACTGAAAAAGCGTACCCGGAAGACGAAGAGGTCATCTCAACGGCAGTGAACGCTCGCGGCGGCCCGGCAGTAGAAACGCATGTCATTCACGAGCAGCGCTTCGGCCAGAAGAATCAGATCGAAGTCGATGTTCCGATCATATTCGAGAACCGGAATCACATCTGGTACGGCGGCATCGGTGATGCGACTATCGGAATCAAGCGCACCATTTTTTCCAACCTGCGCCGCGGTTCTATTTTCGCTTTGCAAGGCAGCGTGCTTGTCCCCAGCGGCAATCGAACTCGTGGCTTTGGCAGCGGCACCACCACCTTTGAGACCTTCGCGGCCTACGATCAACTCTTCAGAACGAACACATTCATTCAAACGCAGTTCGGCGCCGACCTGCCTCGCCATACAGACATAGCGCCGCAATCCATCTTCTTCAATGCAGCAATTGGGCAGACCATCGGCGCAGACCATGGACTCGGGCGCGCCTGGTCTCCAATGATGGAATTTCTCGCCCAACGCGACCTGGACAAGTCCGCCAAGACTAACTGGGATGTCCTTCCGCAGTTGCAGGTGACCATCAGCCATCGCCAGCATATTCGCGGCGACCTCGGGGTCCGCGTGCCTGTTACAAATACTTTCGGTCGTCCCATTCAACTGCAACTTTATTTCTTGTGGGATTGGCAAGACGGCAAACTGACGGAGGGCTGGTGATGCGGCACGCATTTCAAGTCCTGCTCGCCGCGATGTTACTCACCTCTGCTCTGCTTGCGCAGCGTGCGGCCAAACACGAAATTCTCAAGCCTGACTTCCACACCTCCGACCGTTGTCTCGCCTGCCACAATGGACTCACGAATTCTTCGGGTCAGGATGTCTCGATCGGATTTAACTGGCGCGCAAGCATCATGGCCAATTCTTCTCGCGATCCCTATTGGCAGGCCAGCGTGCGCCGCGAAGACATCGATCACCCTGAATCAAAGGCGGAAATTGAAGACGCTTGCGCCGATTGCCACATGCCAATGGATCGCTACCGGGCTAAGCTGAAGGGCAAACTCGGCGAAGTTTTCGCGCACATTCCCTTCGACGAGGATCCCAAGAACAATGGCGATGCCGAAGACGGCGTCACCTGCTCGGTATGTCATCAGATCGGCAAAGGCAATTTTGGAAAACGCGAAAGCTTCAACGGCGGCTTCGAAATCGAAACGCCGCCTGCGCAAAATGATCATCCCGAGTTCGGCCCGTTCGGCATTCAAGACGGCCAGGCGCGCATCATGCAGACATCAACCGGCGGCTTTCGCCCGACTGCTGCCGCTCACATTCGCGACTCCGCCCTGTGCGCCACCTGCCACACGCTGTACACCAAATCGCTTGGCCCAGGCGGTAAATTCCTCGGCTTTTTCCCTGAGCAGGTGCCGTATCTCGAATGGCAGCACAGCGACTATCCGCAGAAAAATTCCTGCCAATCGTGTCACATGCCTGAAGTTGAGGGCCAGGTACAAATCGCCGCCGTGATGGGCGAACCACGAGTCGGAATGCATCAGCACACCTTCACCGGCGGAAACTTTTTCGTCCTGCGAATGTTGAATAAACATAGCAACGAGCTAAGCGTCTCGGCCCTTCCCGCCGAACTCACCGCCGAAGCCGAACGCACCACAACTTTTTTGCAAACCCAAGCGGCGCGCGTGACCATTCGCAACGTGAGTGCGGTCAGCAGCAAACTCACGGCAGATGTTTTGGTCGAAAATCTCACTGGCCACAAACTTCCCACTGCGTTCCCTTCGCGGCGAGCCTGGTTGCACGTCGTTATCCGAGATCGCGACGGTAAAACAGTCTTCGAATCCGGCGCGTTGAATCCTGACGGCTCAATCAAGGGCAATGTCAACGATCTCGACGCCTCCCAGTTCGAGCCGCACTTTCGCGAGATCACCAATCCTGATCAGGTCGAAATCTACGAGCCAATTCTCAAAGACTCCGAAAGCCACGTGACCACCGGCCTCGCCGCGGCTATTGGATATGCAAAGGACAATCGTCTGCTGCCTTCTGGATTCAACAAGGAATCTGCCGACAAAGATATCGCCGTGATCGGCGATGCAGCCGATGACCCAGACTTCACCGCCGGCAGTGACCTGGTGCGCTACTCCGTGAATATTGCCAATGCGCAAGGCCCGATTCAAATGGACGCAGAGCTGTGCTATCAGCCCATCGGCTTCCGCTGGGCGCATAATCTGGCGCCCTACCATGCCTCCGAACTACAACGCTTCGTCGAGTACTACGATTCCATGCCGCAGGCTAGCGCCATCGTGCTGGCAAGAGCCAGCGCCAATTCCAGCACCAATTGACGAATAGAGAAAAGTGCAGTTACGGCCTGATCATCACTTCATCCGGCCCAGAAGGCAGTTCAAACCTCACGCCGCGGTCCTGGTTTTGCTTGAGGGTAGCCGGAAGATCAAGATCAGCAATCTGAATCTTCCGCGTCCAGTTGCCGCTCGACCAGTAATCGCCCTTGGTGTAGATCACCGGCCCAATTATCGAGTAATTATTTAGCTCTTCGCTGTGTCCGTCCCGATATACCAGAACTGCGGGTGCGGATGCTTTCGCCGGAACTGCTTGCGCCAGAACCGGCGGCAACACGCCGCTAACTGTAGCAGCAGACGATGTGAAGGTATCCACCTTGACCCATTGATTGCCACGCAGTTCGAGCAGTACCGGATCAGGCACAGGTTCAGCCTTCACTTGAACGGGGACTACAGTCGTGGCTTGAGCTGCCGGTTCTGGTTCCGGTTCGTACGATTCCGCGTAATCGTCGTAGAAGTACGGCCACCCATAGCCGCCGATGAATCCTGCACCACGAAAAGGCCGATGAAACCCGCGCCGCTCAAACCCATTCCCGTGACTTCGTACGCTTGTTGTGTGTGCTCCCGGAGGTATCGCCGGAACGCCTATGCCGGGACCGTGACTGCCTGTACCGTGGCCAACCATTACACGATTCTGCGCCACTCCAAGGGCTGCGCAGATGCACACGGTCAAAATCACCGTCAAAATTTTCCACATAGCGGATTCCAAGACCACACGCGAACTAATTCTTCACTCCAGCAGGCAACTTGAAGTCCACACCGCGATCGTCGTTCTGCTTCACAGTGGCCGAAAGATCAAGCTCTGCGAGTGCCACCTTCTTTGACCGTCCGTCTGACAAGTCATAGAGCGTTGCGCCCACAATCGCGTAATTCGCAACTTCCTGCTGGTGGCCATCTTTGAACACAAGCACTGTCGGAGGTTCATTCGCGATGGGTTGCTGAGGCAGCGGCTGTTGAGGCGCGGCCTCCAATTCGGTCCGTTCGCGGTTGATACCCGCGCGATAATCATAGTCCGATTGCGGAGCAGGTCTCTCGTACTCGCCGCTTACCCCGTGGCTGTCGAAAACCGTCGGCCCCGGCCTGGCGTACTCATCTTCCATCGTGTCATCCACGCCCGGATTCATTACGTCATAAGAGTAGTCATACGGAGCGTAATAGTAACCGCCGTAAAAAGGACTCACGAACACCGTGTTACGGCGGTGCCGCTGCCGATTTCCCGCTCCGAATCCGAATCGCCCCTGATGAGTGCCCATATGCACATCGCCGAAGCCGGGTGAGGTCACGCTCGGCGGCACCCCATGGAATCCAGGGTGCCCACCGAAGCCAAACGAAGTTACGCTGGGAGGAACTCCGTGAAGGCTTGGATTACCGCTGTGCGACCCGAAGTTTTGAGCAGAGGAAAGACTGACAAAAGAGCCAATGAAAGCGAGAACCAAAACCGCGAGTTTAAAAGACTCACGCATAAATTCTCTCCTCTCATATTAGAACGTTAGAGGAGGGTTCAGGTTGCGAAATCATTGTAAATATTGCTCCTCGCCTCAGCGCATGCCATGCGCAATCCCGGCCAGGCCAATCACGTTCCATACTGCATTGGCTGACACAAGCCCGATAATCAGCGCCGTGGCAAGCTCTCGTCCCTTTGTTTCCAACAGGTCAGCGCCGATTCCGGCAACAAAAACGAACAGGAATACCACGGTCAGTAGGGTGAAAACTGACTCCGCAGTGTGCGGTGCCGCCACGCGCAATAAGGCAAATAGGACGGCAAATAGCAGCGGTGCGGAATTCCCAAAGTATCGACTCCGCCCCCACACGGTGTAGGTCACCAGCGCTGTGGGCACGAGCAGGACCAGCACCGGCCCGGCATTAGCGATTTCCTTGCCGAGTTGCAAGTAAGCTCCTGACATCACGAACGCGCGGCCACTCGCGTCAAGAAATATGGCTCTCGTAATTCCGTGCCAAAGCAGTCCGGCATGAAAAAAGTAGCTTGCGAATAAAAGCAATATCGCAACGCCAAGAGCAGCCGTAAAAATCGCCAGTGCTGCCGTCTTCCGCTCCGGCGCAAGATAGAACATGAACCCGACCAACACCAGCAGAATAATCGCCAGACTGAATTGCGACCCGATCGCCAGCGTCAGAGAAACACCGAGCAACAAGATTCGCCGCCAATTCCACAACACAACTTCGCGCGGAGCATATAGCGTATGTGACACCGCGATCGCGGTGAACACGGCTCCGAACGTTCCCCACGCTCCTGTAACATTCGGTTGCGAAGCCCACAGTGCGCTGTTTCGCAGTACAGCCGGCGAGAAACAATAAAGCGCAAGAGCGATATAGCCTCCGGCATTTCCATAGAGCCGCCGCGAAACATACCAAACAGAAGCGCCCAGCAGTGCTCCAATAATCACGTAGGGTGCGCGTGAGAGCCACAGGCCGGCTAGCGAGTCGAGATTCAGCCGAAAGACTACCATAGGCAACGCCCCGATCAGGTACCACAAAGGCGAGTGCTCAGCATCGAACACGGGCGGGCGAACAGGCAGATCGCCAGCCACTTGCTTGGAGGCGAATGGCGTACCTGCTAGGGCGCCACCTCGCCACTGCGACAATCCCTCCTGCACACGGGTGTATTCCCCCGGCGAGACTAGCGCTGGAGATTCATGCGCGATCAGCCACCCACACTCCGCCACAAACGCGAGCAGCAGCGCTCCCGCCAGAATCTGCGGCCTTCCAAACCGTTCGCGCGTGAAAAATCCTCTCATTAATCAGGAGGATAGTTCTATCATGTCTCCGTATCAGCGCGAATGCGATGAACGATCCCGAAGCCAATCTCTCAATCAACCAACCACCCGAAAACCGGACAAATATTTCCGGCGCAGAACTCACTCAAGACCAATCTCATCCGATCATTACAAAAGTCTTCATCGGGCCCGCTGGGTTGCGCTCAGGTTGGCGGTTCGTAATTTATTTGATTGCTTTTGGTGCGCTGCTCAGCGCAATTCTGTTCATTCTCAGGCCTGTTCTTCCCTTTTCATCCCAAAATCAGGGCTCACGATTATGGCCGTTTCTGTTTGGTGAGTGCGTCTCTCTGGTCTCCGCGGTTGTTCCCGCGCTGGTGATTTCGCGGTTCGAGAATCGACCTTTTGGAATCTACGGATTGCCCCCGCACCTCGCTTTCCGAAAGCATTTCTGGTCAGGCATGCTATGGGGAATTGTTGCTATTTCCGCACTCCTGGTCGTGATGAGAGGCGTAGGCGTTTTTTCCTTTGAAGGTTTTGCCCTGCACGGAATTCGCATACTGAAATTCGCCGCTTTCTGGGGCGTTCTATTCCTGGTTGTCGGGCTATTTGAAGAGTTCGTAACTCGCGGCTACACGCAATTCATACTGACCCAAGGAATGGGTTTCTGGCCGGCCGCATTCCTGCTCTCAATCGGCTTTGGCGCAATCCATCTCGGCAATCCGGGTGAAGCTTGGGTGGGAGGCTTAGGCGCTGCCTGCATCGGCCTCTTCTTTTGTCTGACGCTTCGTCGCACCGGCACTCTATGGTTCGCAGTTGGGATGCACGCGTCCTGGGACTGGGGCGAGACGTTCTTCTATTCGGTGCCCGATAGTGGCCTCGTCGCTCCAGGCCACTTGATGAAATCCTCATTGCACGGTTCTCGCTGGCTTACTGGCGGATCTGTTGGGCCTGAAGGAAGCGTGCTCGTGTTCGTGATCATCGCCGCATTATGGATTCTTTTTGACCGCCTCTATCCCGAGGCGAAATACGGCCATCAGCCCCAAGTTGTAGTACTGTCAGAAGCGGCGCTGTCGCCTTTGCCTCGCGATTGATTCATTCATCGCTCGCTTGCTGATCGTCATCTTCGACCACTACATCCACTGCGCGGCTTCTCACGGTATATGTGAACTTTGTTTCATTCTTCGGCTCAAACGTAACCCGCCCCGGAGTGCGATTCCATACCGGAACTGGGCAAATGTCGCCTGTACTCTCCGGTGAACTCACCAACGACTTTTTCAACAATGGCTTTCTCCTGCCCAGTTGCGAAACCACCGCGAAGGACTTCTTTCTATCATCTGAGATTCCGCAGTACGCCGCGTAATCGCGAAACCAATTCACCAGTGAAAATTCCGGATCGAACTCGCTTAGCGAAACTGACTGCACTTTGCCCGTCAATCGATCTATCAACAGCCATCCGCCGCGCCGCCATTGCCAACGAATTTTTCCAGATTCCTGCGGCAAGGAATCGTTCAACCGAAACACCCGCTGTACCACAAACGTCCGCTCCGTCACTTCATGCGGCAAGCCGGCCACAAACTCCTTCGTGCGTCCATCGATGATTAACGCTCTGACTTTCAACTCCGCAGGCCATTGTTGCTCGTCATCATGCCTCATCAACTCTATTTGCATCCATTTCCTGAAGCTCAGGGTATGCGGCTTACTTGCCGCACAACACACACTCGAAAAGACGATTACCCAAGTGGCGAATCCACGCGCATTTCGCATACCGCGGAACTTAGCCAGTTGCCCGAGGCAAAGCAAGGTCAACTGAACATTACAGCGTGTGGATTTCCCCAATTGGAACTGAGACTTCTCCCTTGCTTAGGAGTTGTCATCGCAGGAAAACTTTTGCATACCATCAGAAAAACGATTGCTTGGCTACAAGGGATTTTCGCTTACAATGGACTAGCTCGGCTGTCTTGTCATGGAACCGGTCAGGAAGCTTTCAGCGATTTACTCACGAACTCCGCAGCCTGCGGACACTCCCGATCTGAGCCTTCGCCGCCGCCTGGCGCGCGTTCTGGTCGTCGACGACAATCCCAACACGATGGAGCTGATGCGGGATCTGCTTTCTTCGCGCGGATACGACGTGGTCGCGGTTCCGGACGCGGCGCAAGCTGAAACAGAAATTCTGCGCCATACGCCGGACCTTATCTTGTCCGATGTCATCATGCCCGGAAAGTCCGGGTACGAACTCTGCCGCGAGATGAAGGAAAATCCCATCACGCGACTGGTGCCCTTCGTCTTGATCACTGGACTCAGCGAGCGCGAAGATCGCGTGCGCGGCATCGAAGCGGGCGCAGATGATTTCCTGAGCAAGCCCATCTTTCCCGAAGAACTGTTCGCGCGTGTCAAGTCGCTTATCAAGCTTAAAGAATTTACCGACGAGCTTGAAACCGCTGAGAGCGTTCTGTGTACGCTAGGACTCAGCGTCGAAAGCCGCGATCCATATACCGAAGGCCACTGCGAGCGATTGGCTCAAAATGCCAGCAATCTCGGACGACATCTGCTGCTCGATGAAGAAGAAATTATTGCCCTTCGTCGCGGCGGCTATCTTCATGATTTGGGGAAAATCGCTGTCCCTGATGAAATCCTGAAAAAGGGCGCTAACCTCACACCGGAAGAATGGCAGGTCATGAAGCGCCATCCCGTCACCGGCGAAAATATCTGCCGCCCATTGAGATCTCTGCGCCTGGTGCTGCCCATCATCCGCAACCATCATGAGCACTTCAATGGCAGCGGATATCCCGACGGTCTGCTGGGGCGCGAAATTCCGCTTCTCGCCAGAATTCTTCAGGTTGTGGATGTTTATGACGCGCTCCGCACGGCGCGTCCCTACAAGCCTGCGCTGACCCATGAACAGGCGGCCATCACCATGCATGACGAAGCCAGCGTCGGATTGTGGGATGAAGAATTAGTCCTTGAATTCTTCAATCTGCTCGCCCGCCAGCGCCAGGTCGCGTAATTTCACACTTGCCTTTCAGCAGCTCCAACTTGCTCGGCTTTCGCCGTGATACCTTCATCTACACCATCAGCCTAAGCTGATGGCTCATGGGTGATCAGGAGGTTGATTAGGACCATCCTCAATGAGTGGGCTCCTCTTGATTTCCACAGTTCGAAAACTTTGATGGCTACAATATTACGCATGCACACCAATCGGTGGTGCTCACTAGCTTTGTTGTTGTGCCTCGGTTCGGGTGCGTTCGCATTCCCCCGCCCTCTCCCCGGAACGGAAGACATCCCCAAAATGATCGCCGGGTCGACATTAGTGTGTAAGGGGGAAGTCGTCGAAGCACCGAATCCGATGTTTTTGCCTTCGCCCGCTGGCATGCCTCGGATCACGGCGACCGCCAGTGTTCGTCTCGGCCGTTGCTTCAAAGGTAACGCAAACGGCTCCTCGATTCCCGTACTGTTCGACGGCTATGTCCCTGGCGTCGAGCCCTCGTTTTTTCTTCGCAAGCGCGACTACCGACTGTTCTTCCTGAAGCCACAGAACGGCAAGTACACCGTCGTGGATGTGTGGTTCGGCGCCTTACCTGTTTCGCGCAAGCTTGGCCCAGCATCCCAGAACAGTGACGCCATGTATCTGCTTGAACTAGATTTGAAAGCCGGATTAACCGACTCAAATCGGGAGCGTGTCCTGGACAGCATTCGCATGCTGGGCAACATGAAGTACCTCAACTCCACCTCCGAATTAACCCAGCTTCTCGGCCACGGCGACCTGTTGGTCAAGGCCTATGTTTGGCAGGCGCTTCTTCGGCTGAAAGATTACTCCGTATTACCGAGGGTTTCAGAGTTCTTTAACTCGCAGCCTGAACCGCCCCGTGAGTTGCTCCTGCCGCGCGATCGTCTGTTCGAAATGCAGGGTGAACTAGCACTTGAGATTGGGGCCATTCGAGACCCAACAACGCTGCCGTTTCTGGAGAGGTTTGCTCTTGCTCGCAAGTCATCCATTTTACGAATGCAAGCCCTGCAAGCATTGCGGGCGATAGGTTCTCCCGACAGCGCTCCGACTTTTTTGAAGGAGCTGAGCGACTCAAATTCTGACAATGCCTTTTCGGCAATGCAAGGACTGTTGTCCTTAGCTGGCAGTTTCACAGCTTGGGCGCCTACCTGGGAGCAGTTCAGGAAAACCCCAGAGTTCTATGCTGCAAAGTGCCGCCAGTGGTGGCAAACCGAGGGCCGTTGGCGAGCGGCAAATCGAAGTCTCGCGCACTTCTAAATGCCCCAATACAGCATCATCATCCCTGCTTACAACGAATCCGCGCGTCTGGGCTCAACTCTCGATCGCGTTCTGAACTACGTCTCCGCTAAACAATGGGATACCGAAATCATTGTCGTTAACGACGGCTCGCGTGATAACACTGCGGATCTCGTCCGACAATATGCCACAAGCAATCCCCACCTCCGTCTTCTCGAAAACCCTGGTAATCGCGGCAAGGGATATAGTGTCCGCAACGGCGTGCTTAACGCCTCCGGCGAGTTCCTTCTGTTCAGCGACGCTGACCTCTCTGCGCCTATTGAAGAAGCTCCCAAACTCTTTGCAGCAATAATTGCCGGTGCCGACGTAGCCATCGGCTCCCGTTGGCTCCGGCCAGAGCTTCAAACCCAACGTCAATCTGTACTGCGCCAGTTTTATGGGCGTGCGTTCAACATTGCGCTTCGAGTCGTTCTCGGCATCAATATCAAAGATACGCAATGCGGCTTCAAGGCATTCACGCGTGCTGCGGGCCAAAGAATTTTTCCGCAGCAACAGATCGAGCGTTGGGGATTTGACCCTGAACTGCTTTACCTTGCGCGCAAGTCAAAAATGAAGATCGCGGAGGTCCCGGTCGCGTGGGCGCATGTTGAGGGAACGCGTATCAGTCCGTTACGCGATGGTCTACGCATGTTTGGTGAGGTCTTGAAAATCCGCTGGAATGAAATGACTGGAAAGTATTCCGCCTAAGCTGCGCTTGCGCGCGCGGCCAGACGCGGGCGGACCGAAACGCCCATTTCCTTCTCGGAAACCAGCGTCATCTTCGGAGCGCACTGCTGGCATAACCAGTAGAACTCCAGTCGGCGCATCTGTTTGCCGTCGCTATCGGTTCCCATTGCCCGTCGGCGCTCGAGCCCGGCTTCAGTTTCAAATCGAAAAAGTTTTCCCTGATGAAAATATCGGAAGGGAGCCGTGCAATCGGGGTTGGCGCATTTGGAGACCATTGGGTCGCCTCCAGCAATTCTGACCCTGTTCCTACGTCGATTGCAACCCTGGATTGATTAAATTTGTGCAAAATTGGCGGCCTCTTGCAAAACCTTTTTCTATAGCCGATTGATCAACGACGCCACATACCCCGCCCCAAATCCGTTATCGATATTGACCACGCTCACATTCGAGGCACAGGAGTTCATCATTCCCAGCAATGCGGCCATGCCGCCGAACGCCGCCCCATAACCGACGCTCGTAGGTACCGCAATCACAGGAACTCCCACCAGGCCGCCAACCACGCTCGGCAGCGCGCCTTCCATTCCTGCACACACAATCACCACGCGCGAGCGAGCAATTTCCTTTCGATGCGCCAGCAGTCGATGAATTCCCGCAACCCCAACATCGTAGATCCGCTCAACCTCGCTGCCCATGACCTCAGCCGTTACAACCGCCTCTTCAGCAACCGGCAGATCGCTGGTTCCCGCAGAAATAACAGTGATAAGTCCCTTGCCATAATGCTCGTGATCCTGGACCAACAGGATGGCCCGTGCCGCCGCATCGTACTTAGCTGCCCGCACCGATTT
>QHZW01000203.1 GCA_003224815.1 Acidobacteriota bacterium
ATGCAGCAGAATTGGCCAGAGTCATTGCAATCGCGTAGTTTCAGAGTAGCTTGCGCCGCTGCATGGGCCTCCTAGGCTTTCCGCAGGTCGGTTTTGTGTCAGGAAGAACCGCTTGCGAAATGACAATCGTATGCGTTAGGTTTACGAAGTTAGGCGAATAAGCGGTGCGAAGTGAACCTTTGCGAAGTGGTAGAAGCCAGCCATTCAGCAGACACGATTGGCTCTGTGTGTTCCAATCCATCTAATAAAGAATGCCTCGATTGTGGACGTCAGCTGTGCGATTCGCATGCCCATGCCTGCCCGGGATGCAAGGGCATTTTCTGCGCTCGCTGTTTATCGTTTCATGAAACAGACCGGACGAAGCCTGTCAGCGCAGAGCGAGCACGCCGAGAACGCAAAATTGCGTAAACAGCTGAGTAGTGAGTTGTCGGCATGCCCAAGCTAAGGCAGAAAGCGCCAACGAAAGAACTCAATATTCTGTAGCTTCTCACTCGATCCGAGCAGCGGTTCGCATAGCATCGTCGGGCTTACACCTATGCGCCTCGAATTATCAGTACCGAGCTTCGATTCAATCGACGGAGCCGATTATGTGCTGAAAATGGAGTTGATCTCGCGGATTTCGAGGCGACCTGAATCATCATTAACGGTGAGGCGAAAGCTAACCTAGCACGGTTGGCTTGAGCATGGCATTGCGAACCGCGGTCGCAAGGTCATCCCATCATGAGTCAGCCTGATGGAAATCTCACAACGCTTGCCGCTCTTCGAAGTGTTTGCCACAGATTTTGGGGCGTTGTTTTGGAAAAGCAGAGCGCGGGCGTCTCGACCGCCGTTCTCAAGCATGATTCTTTTGATCTGCTTCCGCTCGGATTCAAATCCCGATGGGCTATTTCATTGCCCAACCTTCGATTCAGAGCATCGCAGTGAGGGCAGCGGACGAAATCCTAAAACTAGGTACTGGCAATTAACATCATGGGGTGTCGTTCCAAATAAAGAAGGACACAGAAAACGCAATGGGGAAGGGCTGTGAAGCCAGTCTCTCGCGGACTCTGCGTCCTATAGCTATAGGAACTCTGGAGTTGGAAGAGCAATCCAGCAATTCTGGTGTATCGGGAGATGTTACTTACTGATTACTATTACGCTTTTGATCCAGCGTTCCGCACGCGAGAATGCTAATGCGCTCACGTCGATCGAGAAGTCAGCTGTGGAAGCAGGTCACCGCGACGTGAGGAGACCTGAGCAACGACGCAGCGGCGGAACCGGATCCAGTTCTGGGGACTCGTGAATCACCTCTCCGTCCCTATTCCGATGCCATGTCGTAATTTGCAATGAGGTTGTGGCAGGGGTCGCGGTCTGAGTCGGACCCTAAGGTGCGGCGATCCAAGCTCCCCGACGAGATCTATGCGCGACCAGATAAAGATCGAATCGGTGCTTTTGCTGAATTCATTTCGATGAATGAAGATGCCCTAGCGATTAAGCTCCAAGCACTCACCTGCTGGCTGCATTGATCCTTATAAATTGAAGGCCCCCTTAACTGAGAAAGGAAAGGGGGCCGACTAGCATCTCTTTGCAGATTACTTCGCTGCGGGCATGTAGGTACCCATGCAGTCGAACGAGGTGGACCCGTCGGCATTGCCCTTTGCAGTACAAGTACCGCTGGCTTTCCCGCCCTTCATGTTTCCGCCACCTTTTATCAGGGACCACTTGTTGCTCCCGGACTCGAAAGCGCCGTTCTTTGATGTGCCCGTGAATTCGTATCTGTAGTAGTTCTTATCACCGTTCTCCATGTTTTCCACGAATTCGCCGTGGCCGGTGGTCTTGACGCCTTTGACATCGAGAAACTCGGTTCCGGTTCCGGACTTCATTTTTACCCCGGCGATTTCGCCCTTGATTGCGGTACAGTTAATCTGGTCGATGGCATAAGCATGGCCCGGATTATCGCCGACGTCGATGTTGTGCTGCACTGCTGGCTTATCGCATTTCCACTGGACGTTTGATTTTCCTTGCGCCCAGGCGATGCCTGACGCTACACACCAACCGCACACGAACAGGCAGAATCTCTTCATCCCTTCCTCCTCGTAACTTGAAATTAATGTACTTTGGCCCTGGGGCCTGTGGGCCAAGAAATGTGCGCAATCAGCGCGGACTGCCCTCGCGGACGAATCCTACGCTCCGCAAGCCGAACGCGCAAGAAATGTAGTAGTCGCCCTCGGACTCTAGCAGACTCCTTAACTTCCTGTTTGCCGACAAGTATTAAGCCGCTGGCGCGGCGGACGCTACGCGTGTCGGTGGTTCAAAGTTGGTCCTCGAATAATTTTTGATTGACTCGGAGGAAAATGCAAACTGAAAACGCCGTGACGGGCAATAACTCAATGAACAGAGCCTTTGGGCGGATTGTCTTTTAAGAATTGTTGAAGCGCCAATTCCACATTATGTGATCGCGCCACTGCGTCACGAAGCTGAGCGAATTGTTTCCGAACGTCTCCGCTTTTCTGCTGGCGAAGTGTATCGAGGTCCTTCTCCCAGTCCCCGATATGCGGAAAGCGATCTCGATAAGTCATGATCATTGTGACCAGCATGGTGCGCTCAATATGCGACTTTTCTAATGCATCCAGCAAAAGAGCGATGATGTGTTTATCTGTGGCCATAGTGCCGCGAATTATACGCCGCTAAGTTGTTGAAACCGTGACAGGATCTACCGTTTCGCGCGTTTTCGCTTCCTTCGCCAAGCCTCGAAAAAGTCGCGGGACACGGAACTTCCTTTGTAGTCGCGAACCAATTTCTCTAGGTCGCTGCGTTTGATTGTGCCAGCGACTCGCCACCAACTCTTCTGATCTTCCCGGAAGTCTTCCCATCCAATCTTCGCATCCGCCACTAATGGCTTCTTACAAAAGGCCCGGAGCGCAACTTGGTAGGCAATCCATCCTAGGCAGTCTACACATTGCAATCCCGGAAATAGCGGCGCTTACGAAATGTAAAGTTTGAGTACAGCCCAAGATCGCCAGAAACGT
>QHZW01000017.1 GCA_003224815.1 Acidobacteriota bacterium
CACACGCGACAACGCCTGCTCCATATCATTCCAGCGCTCGCGATGCTTGTAGAACAATCCTAGGTTCAGCCATGAGCTCGCTGAGCTATGGCTTGCATCGATCGCGGCCCGGTATTCGCTCTCAGCCTGAGGGAACTCTTTTTTCTTTTCGGCGATACGGGCGTTCACCCAGTGAGCTTTTGCCGGATCCAGGCCCTGCAACTGGCTGGCCTGCTGCTCCGCCTTGTCGCGCCCGCCGCCAACAATACCAGGCGCCTCTAAGTAAAACTCGGCCAGATCGGTGCGGGCGTCTATGCTGCGTGGATTCAAATGAACTGCTGCCTCAAATTCGCGCGCCACACGCCGAGCCAGTCCTGCGGCGGTAAGGAAACTCGCTTTGTCCGCCTTTTCGCCGTAGATGCGTCCCAGCCAGAGATGAAACTGGCTATTGTCCGGCGCAAGCGTCACCGCTTTCTCGCAATCGCTCACCCCGCGGTCCCAGTCCCCCAGACTGAAATAGGCGCGGCACAAAAGGTTATGCGCCATTGCGTCATTGGGCGAAGCACTGATCTGTCCATGGAGTGCATTGATCGCTTCATCCACCCTTCCGGAGGCGAGCAGCGCCGGCGCGCTTTCATCGGCTCCAGCAATCACGGGAAGAGCAATCAGAGCTGCGAGCAAAAGGCTTGAAAACGCACGGATCATCAATGGACCACCTTCACCGTCAAACTATCGCGCAACGGCTTTGAGTTGGTCGATCCGATGGCCACTAACGCGTTCTCGGAGATCCCACTTGCGACCTCAACGCTGGTCAGATTCGAGATCGATGTCTGCACGCTTTGACGCTTCAGCTCGTGGTTCACAATCTGAAATACGAACGGCCCCGACTCTTCCTGCCGTAACGCCTCACGCGGAATGGCGAGGACATTGTCGTGCTCCGCAGTCACAATAGTCACCCCGACGTTAATATTGGGCAACAACTTGAAATCCTGGTTTCCAACAATACAGGTGGTCTCTCCAACATTGCGTGCTCCGTGCAGCTTGACGCTCGCAGGGACGGCATTCACTTGGCCCGTCCACATCTTTCCAGGCATTGCATCCCAGGTGAGTTCAATACGCTCGCCTCGTGCAAGTTTTGCGACGTCGGGCTCATCCACGTAAGCGCGAACCAGAACTTTGGAAAGATCGGCCTCTTGCAGGATCAAATCGCCAGGATTGACATAGGTCCCGGCTTTAACTGGTAGCGAGTAAACCTCGCCATCGAATGGAGCGCGGACCAGCAGCTGCGATAAGACATCCTGCGCCGCGTTCAACGCGCTTTGAGCCCCGGATTGCTGAGCCTGCACCTGGGCGATCTCCGGGTGCGAGTAGCGTTCCTTCTGCTTGGATTCAAGCAGTTTCACCTGCGCCGCAGCTGCATCAAGCTGGTTCTGCGCGGCTCGAACCTCACCAGGCGAAGCGGCTCCAGACTGTTGCAGCCGCTGCAGTGCATCCAGATTACGTTGCGCGATCTGAGAATCGCCTCGGGCCTTTACCAGTTGCGCCTGCAGCGTGAGCACTTCTTCCTGATTGCCGCCACGTTCAAGAGCGCTGGCGTTGGCTTCAGCCGTCCGTACCTGCGCTTGTGCCTGTGCGGCCTGGCTGCGCGCGCTAGCCGCATTAAGTTCAACCAGCATCTGGCCTCGCTTAACGTGGTCACCTTCCTTTACCAGAACCCGTTTTACTGTGGTTCCAATGGGTGCGTGGGCCTCGAAATTCTGTACAGGTTCAATCTTGCCGTTTGTGGAAATCACGCTACGGATGGTCTTGCGGGAAACGCTGGCTGCGGTCACAGGAACAGAATCATCGCGCGACGCAAACGAAGCCAGCAGTATGACAGCCATGATCACACCGAGACCCCACACCAGCCAACGGTGTCGCGCATAAAAGCCGGATTTTGCAGAGTTATGGTTCGCCATTCGGTGACAGGTCCAATGCTAACATCGGCCTTCTGATGATAAGAACCCTAATTTGATCAGTTAGATGCGCACATTTCTGGAAAGACCCTCAAAGTTCTCGACCGCACGGGCTAAACGGAACCTAGATAAAATATCGTATGTCTAAAGCGCCTCGCTATACTCCTGAGCACGCTAAAGCCGGACTCGATCATACTTTTCCCGAAATCGAAACCTGGCCAAATCAGTTCCCCAGCTACGAAATCGTGATTGATGATCCGGAGTTCACGTCCGTCTGCCCGAAAACCGGGCTGCCGGACTTCGGCGTGATCACGTTGCGTTATGTGCCTTCAAAGCAGTGCCTTGAATTGAAATCATACAAAGAGTATCTGCAGTCTTACCGGAATATTGGCATTTTTCAAGAGAACATCGTCAACCAGGTGCTTGAACATGTGGTCCGATGGGCCAAGCCGGTCTGGGCCGAAGTGAAAGGTGACTTCCGCCCGAGGGGCGGCATTTCGACCGTTGTGATCGCACGCTGGCCCCGCAAGCGTACGCGCAGTAGATAGCGGACATCCCTTTCATATTTCTTAGCGTCGGAAACAGGTGTCTTCGCGCTCCTCTCGAAAGGTAGTATTCGCCGCAATTGCGGCCAATGTTTCTATCGCAATCTGCAAGTACATCGTGGCGGCCGCCACCGGCAGCCCGGCGATGCTGTCCGAGGCTTTTCACTCGACTGCGGACACGGGCAATGAACTCCTGCTTCTCTTCGGCATGCGACGTAGCCGGCTTCCCGCTGATTCGCTGCATCCATTCGGACACGGAAAACTGCTGTACTTCTATGCTCTGTTGGTCGCGGTTTATATCTTTGCCGTAGGCGCCGGACTGGCAGCATACGAAGGCATTCGTCATCTTCTCCATCCCGAACCTTCCACGCGCGTGGGCTGGAGCTATGCCGTACTCGCGATCGCTGCCGTATTCGATTTCTATTCCTGGCGGGTTTCTTACCGCGAAATTCTGGCTCGCAAAGATAGGAACGAGTCAACATGGGACGAAGTCGTCGGTAGCAAAGATCCCACTGTCTTCACCGTTTTCCTTGAAGACAGCGCCGGGCTCGCCGGAGTGTTCATTGCCTTCCTTGGTATTTTTCTCGGGCACACGTTCCACAACCTATATTTTGATCCCGCCGCTTCCCTGCTCATCGCACTGCTGCTTGCCACAATCTCCATCTTTCTCGGACGCGAAACGGGAGCTCTGCTGGCAGGGGAACGCACGAATCGCTCGCGCATAAGGAAGATTAGAGAAATCATAACCGCCGATCCTGCGGTCGAGCACATCGGACAATTACTCACCATGCAACTGGGCCCTGAACAGGCATTGCTGACAGTGATGCTGAAGTTTCAACCCAGTCTCGAACTGAACCAACTCGAAACCATCATCGCTCGCCTAAAGAACCGCATTCGGCAGGAAGATCCGACCATGAAGCAAATCTTTATCGAACCGTCGGCGCTCGACGACAGCGAGGAAAACGCGCTGTCCCGTCGCGCTGGGTAGTCATCTCAACTTGTCAATGCCTACATACAGGAGCGCAAGCGCACAAATTCCGATCAGAGATCTCCAGCAGGTAAACCGCGGGTCAGCCCTGTTTTTTTTGCCACAATCGAGTGTTCGTCACCCAACGCGCCGCCTTGTGCCGCCGTCTAAATTGCGTTGCCGGGACGTGGCGAGACGTTCAGTTCACTGCTGTCGCCGTTGCTCCGCCCCAGCGGCATTTCGATGGCGCGGGGATCCGTGCGCGTTGAGAAGACTCCAGCCTGCTCCGTGTACCCAACCCGCGCCTTTCAGTTCTCACTTAGTCAATCTGAGAAACCCTTGGCATTCCCGCTGACGGTGCGGGTTGCGTTGGGCACGTATCGAATACCATCGCGTAAAATGTTTGTTGACTCGAATGCCCACTCACGGACCGGTCCTCTTCAAAATTAAGCGACAAGCTTCTCCCAACGACAAACCGCGATGGGAGGAGTTCGAGCTTCCCTGGCATGCGGGGATGAATGTGATCTCCTCGATGATGGAGATTGCGCGGAATCCGGTCACTCGCGATGGCAAGCCGACTACGCCAATCACCTACGATTCGAATTGCCTCGAAGAAGTCTGCGGATCGTGCGCCATGCTTATCAACGGCAAGGCACGCATGGCGTGCTCAGCGCTGGTGGACAACCTGGAACAGCCGATCAGGCTGCAACCATTGTCGAAATTTCCCATCATTCGCGATCTCGCTGTCGACCGCGCCGTGCTGTTTGAAAACTTGAAACGCGTAAAAGCGTGGGTGCCGGTCGATGGCACTTACGACCTTGGATCCGGACCGCGCGTGAGCATGCACGAGCAGGAAGAAGCTTATCCTCTTTCGCGATGTATCTCGTGCTGCTGCTGCATGGAAGTTTGTCCGCAATTCAACGAGCACACCGGATTTGTGGGGGCGGCAACAATTTCACAGGTGCGTCTATTCAATACGCACTCGACCGGCGCGGCTTTGCAACGAGAGCGCCTCGCCGCGTTGATGGGCGATGGCGGAATCCAGGAATGCGGGTATGCCCAGAACTGTGTTGAGACCTGCCCTAAAGACATCCCGCTCACCCGCTCGATCTCCGAAGTCGGCAGCGCAGTAATGAAGCAGTCAATCGGCGATCTCTTCCGGCGTTAGGGTAAATCGCCGGGGTTCAGGCCGGCAAATGAATCTGCCCACAGAGCACGCGGAGACCGCTAAGAACGCCCTTACAGCCTTTCTCTCCTTACTTGGCGTACTTTGTGATTAAAAGTTTTTCTAATACTTCGCAGGTCTTCTCCGCGATTTCTGGGATTAGAGGCCTTCGGATTTCTGCCCCAGAAGCGCCCGAATCCGTCACAGAGGAAAAACTTTGTCACTCTTTTCCCTGCACCCGCTGATCCACTCACTGAATTTAAAGCAGATATTTCCCCTGTTCCGGGGCCGCAAAAACGGCATCTTATGTGCAACGTAAGTTGATGTTCGCAGCGCTCAGTAACAGGAGGTAACCAGCGGGCATGCGTTTAGGGGAACTGAGGTAACTCAAAATTTCTGAATTTTGAGCTTGGCTTTTTTCTTCTCTGGCTTAGAATAAACGCTCTGCTGGTCTCAACATAGAATGCGAAAGAACGGCACACTTCTTCTTCTCACTCTGGCTATGGCTTGCCAGGCGTTCGCCGTCCGGCCCGTAGTCCCGGCCCGCTATCACCGCATGCACCGCTTTCACCGGGTGCGCTGGAACCCAGTTTTCAGGCCATCTCATGAGTCTCTGCTGCTGCAAAATCAAGAGATCGACCGCATGAGCCTGCCGCGCATTTATAACGACGTGCAGCTCGAACGCCTTAAGACGAGCGGAGACCTGGTGGCAATCGTGCCCAGCGAGTCATTGCGCATCCAGCCGTCGCTTGATCCCGGCCGGCGCTATTGCCGTCCCTGGACGCTCGATTTCGTGCAGGACATCAGCGAAGCGTATTACAAACAATTTCATCAGCAGATTCAGGTGAACTCGGCAGTGCGCACAGTGTTGGTCCAAAAGAAGCTTCGCCGGCACAACCGCAACGCGGCCCCTGAGTCCGGCGAGACCGCCTCTTCGCATCTGGCCGGACTTACCGTTGATCTTCAACGCCGCGGCATGAGCAAAGCCCAAGTGCAGTGGATGGAAGCCTACATGAAGCCGCTGAAGGAACTCGGCCTTGTTGAACCGGAAGAAGAGCGCCGTCAGTGGTGCTTCCATATCATGGTGTCAGGCGCATATAGCGACTGGCGCATGAGCCACATGCTCGCCGTTCACGCCGGATCCGCTGACGACACGCTTCGCGAACTCACCACCATTGGCATGCCGCAGGTGGAAGTGGTGAGCGCTCAGCAATCGGTACTCAGCCAGTAATTCTCGCGGAAAATCTCCTGGCGTTTGCAGGTCTTCCCTGCTTTCCTCTTCCTGAGCTGTCCTATCGACTCGTAACTTGCATGCCAAATGCTAAGCACTAAATGCTGAGTGCTCGCACCTGACCGCCTCATTTATCCTTGAACCTCCATGCTCATCCTGATGGCCGGACTGCCCGGCACCGGCAAGAGCACGTTGAGCCGGGCACTCGCAGCGGAAATTAGCGGCACAGTGCTCGACAAAGATGTGATTCGCGCGGCTCTCTTCCCTGCTACCGACATCGAGTATTCCACTGAGCAGGATGATTTCTGCATGGCCATTATGCTCAAAGTCGCGGGATACATTTTTCGAAAGGATCCGGCGCGCTTCGTCTTCCTCGATGGACGTACGTTTTCGTGCGCGTATCAACTGAAACGCGCAACGGGTTATGCGGAGGCCATCGGGCAGCGATGGCGAATTATTGAATGTGTCTGCAGCGAGGACACCGCGCGTTCGCGCCTGATCAGTGACCCAAGCCATGTCGCGGCCAATCGCGATTTCAACCTTTACCTGGAAGTGAAAGCACGGTTCGAGCCAATCGGACTGCCAAAAACCGTCATCAACACTGACCAGCCGCTGCAAAATTGCGTGGAGGTGGCAAGGTCCGTGCTGACAGCTAAGAACTGAGAACTGAAGACTGATCGCTCGTGTCGTACAATGCTTATTCCGCAAACACCTTTGGTCATTCAGCAATCATCATCAGGAGCTTACATGCGCAAAACCATCGTGGCCTTCACTGTGCTCTTCTCAATTTCCTTGATGTCGCAAGCCAAGCCCGCGACGTCCGCGGCACCAAGGAAGCCGACAGCATCAAGAGCTGCCGCGGCTCCCGCGCCTGCAGCCATCATCGATACCACGGCTGGCAAGCTGACCTGCACACTATTTCCGAAGAAAGCGCCGATTGGCGTTGCCAATTTTATCGGCTTGGCCAACGGCACCAAGGATTGGACGAACACTGCCACCGGCCGCAAAATGCACGGCGTGCCTCTGTATAACGGCACTATCTTTCATCGCGTGATTCCCGATTTCATGATTCAGGGCGGCGATCCGATGGGTGATGGACGCGGTGATCCCGGCTATAAATTTAAGAACGAAACCTCGCCTGATCTGACATTCGATCGCCCGGGACGCCTGGCTTACGCGAATGCCGGTCCGGACACAAACGGCTCGCAATTTTTCATCACCGAAGTTCCCTATCCGAGCTTGGATGGCAACTACACGATTTTTGGACAGTGTGATGAACCGAGCGTGGAATTGGTAAAGAAAATCACTCGCATGCCGCGCAACGCCAACGACAAGCCCGACAATCCTCCGAAGATCAACCAGATCACGATTCTGCACGCAGGCGGTGCGGCGACAACACACGCGCCATTGCATCACCCAACGCCGAAGCCGGCGCCGGGAACGAAGACGACGCCACAGAAGTGACGATCGATTGCATCATTGCTTCATCGGGTCATTGAATCAATAAAAAGTCACGAACCAGCGGTTTTCCAATGATTCAATGTCTCAATTTTGATGATCCAATGATTCAGTCCATTTCGCGATCTCATGACTCCTGAAAGGATCCACTCATGGCCCGCACTCCTGGTACATACGCAACTTTCAATACTTCCGAGGGCAATATAGTCTGCCGCCTGTTCGAAAAAGACGCGCCGAAGACCGTCCAGAACTTCACCGACCTTGCAGAGGGCAAGCGCGAATGGAAGCATCCGAGCACCGGGAAGAAAAGCTCAGAGCGCTTGTACGATGGCACCATTTTTCATCGCGTGATTCCCGACTTCATGATCCAGGGTGGCGATCCGCAAGGCACTGGCATGGGCGGCCCCGGTTATCAGTTCGAGGATGAAACCAAAGGCTCTCCGCATAAGTTCGATAGGCCCGGCAAACTCGCAATGGCGAACGCCGGCCCGAACACTAACGGCTCGCAGTTCTTCATCACGGTCGCGCCGACCGAGTGGCTCACCGGTAAGCACACCATTTTCGGCGAAGTAGTCGAAGGCCAGGACGTCGTGGAAAAGATCGTCAAAGTTCCGCGCGGCAGGAATGACCGGCCGAACAAGGACGTGAAGGTGGAGAGTGTAGCAATTGAGAGGATGTAGAGCTCAACGATTCGGCAATACATGAATTCCAGGTAGATCTATCAGGTGCTCATCCGCGGTAACGAGCGTCAGACCAAACACCTTTGCCGTAGCCGCGAGAAAGTGGTCGGCAGGATCGCCGTGTGGAAAGTTTATCGACGAGATGGCCAGCGCGACTTCGACAGTCAGGGGCGCCTCGGTCACTTGCAAGTCCTGCATGGTTTTTGCGACCCATGCGGCAACGTCGTGCGGCAGCTTCAGACGCCCTTTGCGCAGTAGCACGATCAATTCCCCCACACTGACAGGCGACAGCCATAATTCATTCCCGGGATCTCTCAGGGCTTTCTCAACGCGGCGTGTGAGGCGCTGTGGTTCGAGTGTGCTCCACAGCCAGATGTGAGTGTCAAGAAGCAGCTTCACCGTGAAGCTTCCCAATCATCCCAGCTGCCGGTGGGGCCAACAATGTCACCCAAGATTTTCCCGGTTCCGACCATGGATCCGAGCCGGTACCTGCTCGAGGATGCCGAGGCACTTGGCCTTGAACTCGGAAATGGCAACTTCCTTCATGGAGCTATTGTACCATGGTCGTCGACTATGGTCAGAACTAGAATAGTAGCTTATCGCGTAATTCATCGCAGAGTGAGTCAAGACCCGGGAAAAGAGTAGTTTGCTTCAGCCCGAGCTTCTGTAGTTGTTCCCGTATCAGCCTCACGGACCCGGCAGAAACACCCCGATGATGAATGGCCTTTCCAGGGCTTTTGCCCCTCGTACGTGGGGTGGTTCCGCTGTGAAGACAGAGTCCTGCGCGACAAGACGCTGCTCGATCAAGGCGGGTTCATAGAGTTCAACCCTTTTGATCGAAAAAGGGTTGGTGGTGTTCGCGTCGACAGGCAGAAAAGCTGTGCATGTATGCGAACACTGCGCCATCCTGGTCACCAAGGTTTTCCGTGACTGCGAAATAGAGAGCAACGAGCGGATTTCTTGTCGAATCCAAGAACCTCGTCGGTAACCCGTGGTGCCGTGCGAGGGCTAGCCATTCCCATTCGTTCTGCGGATATCTATCGAAGTAGGGAACCGAGCGGCGCTTGAACTCGTGAAAAACCGCGTTTCGTATTCGTCGCGTGTCATCTTTCCGCGTATCTTCTTACAGGCAGGACGGTCAAGGCTGCACTGCAGAGACCAAGTGGGACTGAATGACCTCTATACAGCCACGAACCGGCAGGAAGATGATCTACCCGGGCGATCAGGTCGAGCGCACTCCGAATCAAATCAGGCTTGCGATTTAGATAAGTCTCCTCTAGGCCCCCGGCGCGATACTCCTGCCGATCGAGAACCGTTATGTTAGCTGCCTCTCGTACCTTGAATTCGGCACCGAGTTTCTTCAACAGCGATTCGGGAGCATAGCCTGCCGAAAGGTGGCCCGGCTTCCATTGCACTCCATCCTCGGCCTGTGGTGAAGAGCCAGAAGCGGCGACCGAAACCTGAAGTCTGATGGGGAGGGATCGAACTAATTTTGCGCTTCAGTCGCCAGGATTAAACCCGGAGTTCTCTTCCTCGCAATGAGCAGCAGAACGAGCGTTCTTCGCGACTACGAAGCAGTTTTCCTGCGATGCCGGAGTCTCTACCCAATAGAGTTTCCACCGGGTCATTAGCGACTTCCTCTCCGCAGTTCCAGCACATGCCTGAGAAACGACAGCTCCCCTGCCCTCACACCCCGATCACTCCACACAACTCTTTCACCGCGTGGGCGCTCTGGTTGAGTGCCGTCTGCTCTTCGGGCGTGAGCTTGATCTGGATGATCTGTTCGATGCCTTTTGAGCCCAGTTTCACTGGCACGCCAACGTAGAATCCTTTGATTCCGTACTCGCCTTCGAGATACGCCGCGCACGGTAGGATCTTTTTCTTGTCTTTGAGAATCGCTTCCGCCATCTCTGTCGCCGCAGACGACGGCGCATAATACGCACTGCCGGTCTTCAGATATTTCACAATTTCGGCACCGCCGTCGCGCGTGCGCTGAATCAGCTGCGCGAGACGATCAGGCGCGATCATTTCCGTGATTGGAATTCCTGCAACCGTCGAATATCGTGCCAGCGGAACCATGGTGTCACCGTGTCCACCGAGAACAAATGCGGTCACGTTCTCCACGCTCACCTTCAGTTCGTCAGCGATGAACGTCCGAAAACGCGCCGAGTCGAGCACGCCGGCCATTCCAATCACGCGCTCGCGCGGAAAGCCACTGAGCTTATAAGCGGCTTGCGCCATGGCATCCAGCGGGTTCGAAACGATAATCAGGACGCAGTTTGGCGAGTGCTTCACCACCTTGCCGACCACGTCGCCCATGATCTTGTAATTAGTATTGAGCAGGTCGTCGCGGCTCATGCCCGGCTTGCGGGGAATGCCAGCGGTAATGATCACGATGTCAGAATTCGCAGTGTCGGCGTAATCGTTGGTGCCGATTACGTAAGAGTCGCGCTTCTCGATGGGCATGGCTTCAAGCAGGTCGAGACCCTTGCCCTGCGGCACGCCTTCAATGATGTCGATGAGCACGACATCTGCCAGTTCTTTCGACGCGATCCAGTGAGCGGCGGTGGCCCCCACGTTTCCCGAACCAACAATGCTGATCTTCTTTCGCATGAATCTTCCTTAAATGAAAGGTCAAAAACGTTCACCGCCGACCTCGCAGAGTTCGCCGAGAAAGGTTTTTTTGAAAAAGCTTTAAGACCGGCTTTTCTCCGCGCTCTCGGCGTACTCGGCGGTGAAATATCTTAAGCCGACGCCAGGACCGCTGCTTCCATGTTTTCGATAATACTGTCGGCGAACTTGCTGGTGCTGACCTTGGTTGCGTCTGGCATCAGGCGCTCGAAATCGTATGTGACTTTTTTCTGCTCAATCGTGCGCTCCAGGCCGCCCTCGATCAGGTCGGCTGCTTCGTTCCATCCCAAATAGCGGAACATCATCACGCCCGACAGCATGACCGATCCCGGATTAATCACGTCTTTGTCCGCATACTTCGGGGCGGTGCCGTGTGTCGCTTCAAAAACAGCGAAACCATCCCCGATATTCGCACCGGGAGCGATTCCCAGGCCGCCAACCTGCGCCGCGCAAGCGTCCGAGATGTAATCGCCATTCAAGTTCGGCGTGGCCAGCACGGAGTATTCGTCCGCCCGCGTGACCACCTGCTGGAAGATGGAATCGGCAATGCGGTCGTTGATCATTAGCTTCTTCTTCCACTCGCCGCGTCCGTGCGTGGCGTAGATCCCATCGAGAACCAACCGGACTTCATCGGCAACGGCCGCTCCGAATTCGGGCGGCGCGAACTCCAGGCCGGGTTCGACCAGCGCCGCATTTTGCTCGGCCGAGAGATTCGGGTTCTTCTCTTTGTTGTCGATGATCCAGCTCTCGCGTTCGGTAACCACCTGATCGCGAAATTCCTCAACAGCAAGTTCATATCCCCACTTACGAAACGCGCCTTCTGTGAACTTTTGAATATTCCCCTTATGGACGAGTGTGACTGTCTTCAGCCCATTGTCGAGTGCGTGCTGGATCGCCATTCTCACCAGTCGCTTGGTCGCAAAAACAGAAATGGGCTTGATGCCAACGCCTGAATCAGCGCGCACCTGCTTCTTGCCGCCTGCCAGCATGTCGTTATTCAAGAAATCGATCAGCTTTTTAGCCGCAGCTGTTCCCTGCTCCCATTCCACACCTGCGTAAACGTCTTCGGTGTTTTCGCGGAATATGATTACATTCATGCGTTCCGGATTTTTTACCGGCGATGGCGTTCCCTTGTAGTACTTCACCGGCCGAATGCAGGCATAAAGGTCCAACACCTGGCGCAGCGTGACATTCAGGGAACGAATGCCGCCGCCCACGGGCGTAGTCAGCGGGCCTTTGATGGCGACGCGAAACTCGCGAATCGCTTCGACTGAATCCTGCGGCAGCCAGTCGTTAAACTTGGCCTTGGCCTTCTCGCCCGCGAAGATTTCATACCACGCAATGCGCCGCTTGCCGCCATAAGCTTTCTGCACCGCGGCATCGAACACGCGGGCCGACGCCTTCCAGATGTCGCGTCCTGTGCCATCGCCCTCAATAAAGGGAATGATCGGATTCGACGGCACCTGGATTCTTCCATCTTTGTATGTGATACGCGCGCCCTCGGCTGGAACACGCACGCCATTGTATGAGTCCGGCATTAAAGCCTCCGTGGAATGGAAACGTAGAATTATAAATGCAGAAGAACAATTGAATAATTTGTGACAAGGAAATGCGCTTGCAACCGTTACAATCTGGCGATGCTCGCGCGTACTCTGCTGGTTTTGCTCTTCATTCCGTCCCCGTACGCGAAATCTCAACAGATTGAGAGCCCTGCTCAAGACGCACCAACTGCTCCCAAACCAGTGATCGCCGACTACACTCCTCAGCACCGCTTCTGGGACCGTAAGAACATTTTGCTCTTCTCAGGCGTGGCTGTTTTTCGCAGCCTGGATTACGCCTCGACGCGGAATTTCGAACGTCGCGGACGGCAGGAAGTACTTATCCCCGACGACGTCGTCAACAACTCGGCCGGATTCGCCAGTCTCGAGGCCGCAGGCGCGGCGACTTCGGTCGGCATCTCCTATATTTTTCACCGCACTGGGCATCACAAAATGGAACGCTGGCTGTCAGCCGGCCACATTGGAGTCACGGCATTCGGCGTCGGATGGAATTATTCTTTGAAGACGACCCGGCCAAAGTAAACCAGCAGCAGCCGAACGGAATCTAGCTGATCGCGCGGATGTAAATTTCTCGCACCGTCGCAAATGTTGCGAGCAATTCCTGCTCAAGCCCATTCGGGAATTCGCGCTTTAGGATTTGTGCCGTGAGCTTCTCAATGGCCTGCCGCGGATGTTCCGCTGCCGGCAGCCAGCGAGTATTTCTGCCGATCACCAACCTCAGTGCGTGCTCCACTGTGCGGCATAGTTCTCCAGCATGATCCAGAATAGCTGTGTCTTTCTTGTCCAGAGCGCCAGAGGCAGAGCATCGCCACAGACGATCGCGCAAAGTGCCGAGCTTGGCGCGTATGTTGTATTTGACCAGTAGAAAGCTGGAAATGAAATCGGCATCATACAGCGCCCCGGGAGATGTGCGGATGCTTTTTGCGGGAGCGCTCGCATCTTCCAGTTTCTTCCGCATCTGTCGCACGGCTTGCGGAAAGCGCTCGTCGTTCGCAAACCGACGAAAAAGAATATCCGTTGCAGAAGCTGCTCGGCGGCCCAGGGCAGCATCTCCGCACACAAAGCGCAGTTTCGTGTACATCAGGGCTTCCCAAGGCTGGGCCTCAGCAGAAAAATACTTTTCCAACTGCTTCGGTATGACTACCAATTCGCCCTCCCCGCCGTGTGGGCGCAAACGCGTGTCCACCGGGAACACCAGACCCTCCTGAGTGTAAGCCGCGAGCGCCTGCATCATTTCTTCGGTGGCGCGAGTGAGCGCCTGCCGGTCATAGTTTTCGTCTCCAACGAACAACAAGTCGGCGTCGGAGAGCAAGTCGAATTCCCGCGTGCCCAGCCGTCCAAGAGCGAGAATTGCCAATCCGGCTGGTGCACCGGCAATTCCGAACGCCGCGTTGATCGATTCCTCAGCCGCGTTGCTCGTTTCCGCCAACGCTGAGTAGATAGGCCGGAGTTCAAGCAGATCGCGCGCTCCGGACGCGAACGCTAAATGCCTAAATTGCCTGCGGAGCAGAGCAATCTTTTCCGAATGGCTCGCACTCGAATTCGCAATGTAAGCAAATACCGCATCGCGACCTGCAAATTGGTGCTCATCGATCAGGTTGAACAAGCTTGCACCTGTCGGCGGTGCCGGTAATGAGCGAATTTCCGCCAGCGTAGCTGCCTCTTCAGGATGGCGAACGAGGATTTCCGTTAAGTATTCACTCGTGTCGAATAGAGATAGTGAGTCAGCAATGCTGCTTTGGGCTCCAACCACAGCCGCATACTTATCCGATCCTGCGAAAGCCGCGCCAAGAAAACGCAGGGCATTCCGGCGAACAGTTGAACCCTGACCGGTGGCGTGCAACGCGCGAGCGAGCTGGGGCGCGTCTTCGGCGAGCCGTTCCAATATCTGCGGATGCGAATTTTCCGCGGTAAATGCCTCGGGTCGGCTCTGCAACCGAAATTCGTCGGCAGCCGGGGCCAGAGATCCGCGCGCCTGTTGCTGATAAATGACTCGCTGGTAGATGTCCGCCACCGCTTGCATGCGTTCCCGAACGGAGCTGACAAGATTACTTAACCGGTATCCCGGCGTCAGTCCGGCCATCGAATGCTGCAGGATTTCCAGATCGGGCTGCGATGAAGGCAAGCGATGCAGTTGCTGCCCTTGGCGAAGTTGCAGCCGGTGTTCAAGATGCCGCAGAAATGTGTATGCGGAGTTCAGCTCATGAAAATCGTGCCCGGAGATATGGCGCTTATCGTGCAACTTCTGCAGGGAAAACAATGTTCCGCCGGAACGTAGCCACGGTTCCGCGCCCCCGTAAACCCGTTGCAGGCACTGCACCAGAAACTCGATATCTCGAATTCCGCCTCGATCGATCTTCACATCGATGGTGTTATCTTTGGACGCAGCAGCCTGCCGCCGCCGCTTGCGGTCGATCTTTTCGCGAGTGACGAGCGCGGTCTTAATCGCAGCGAAGTTGATTTTGTCACTGTAAACCTGCGGCTGAACACGGCGGATGAATTCGCGGGCAAGCTTCTCATCCCCAGCCGAGTAGCGAACCTTAATCAGTGCCTGTCGTTCCCAGTCATGCGCCACCTGCGAGTAATAGTCGAGGGCGCGAGACAAATTGACCGCCAACTCACCTTCATTTCCCTGCGGTCGCAGCCGCAAATCGATCCGAAACACGGCGCCTTCGGCTGTCGGACGTGAAAGGATTTCCGTGGTCTGTTGCGCCAACCGCACAAAATATTCGCGATTCGAAATGCTCGCCGACGCAGGCTCGGCTCCATCTCCAAATAGAAACATCAGGTCAATATCGGAGCTGTAATTCAGCTCATTACCCCCTAATTTGCCGAGAGAAAGCACCGCGAATGGCGTGTTCACAGCACGGTCCGAGCCATCCAGGTGCTGCGCCAACCCGTGCCGCTTTTCAACCACCGATTCGGCCTCGCGTAGCGCATCTTGCAGCAGCACGTCCGCGAGCGCGGAGATCTCTGCCGTCGTTTCCGCCAGCGGAGCAATGCGCAAGACATCGCGCAGCATGATCCGCACGTATTCGCGGCGCTTGAACCGGGCCAGGATCAGCGACGCATCCCGCTCAAACGAGCGAGAGCGGAATCGCGCCAGGGCCTCGGAGAATTCTTCGTGGGAATAACTACGATCCAGCCGGCGCTCACGCTGAAACGCATGCAGCAGCTCAGGATTGCGGATTAACGTTTCTCCGAGATACCAACTATGCCCGAATACCGCAATGGCGTAGTGCGCCAGGAACGGATGGCTCTCCATTAGGCGGAGAGTCTCGGATGACGTCTCGTTGACCAGTCGTTCGAACAGGAGCAAGGCTGAATCGGGATCGGGAGAATCCGTTAGCAGGCTGCAAATCATTGTCGCCAGGGATGGCGTCAGCTGGAGCGCTGTACGCTCATAGGCGCTTTGGCCAGAGTCTGGGTCGCGGAAGCGAACCGCGCTAAGACGAGGGGCTGATTTCGTTGGGTTTTCAGAAAAATGCATTGTTCCAGTGAAGGTCCGGCTGAGAAAAAACGGCGGCGGTTCATCAGAATAGCACGCGAGAGTCGGCGATCAGCACTCGGTAATCACGACCCAGCACTCAGCAATCAGCATTCAGCCTTCAGCGCACTCGCAATTCTGTGTTCCTCCGAGATTAGTGGGGGCCATAAGTGGACTGATGTCCTCCGCCCTGCTTCTTACAATGTTCGTGAGTACCATAGGCAGCTTGGCTCACTGATGAATGCTGATTGCTGAATGCCGAGAGCTCCTCACCAGCGCCGGCTTCCGAAATATTTCCGAACGCCAATTGTGTTGTAGCGACCCCAGGGGCCGTTTGGTCCAAGATCGGCCTGCCCGAGGTAGCGGTCCCGAGCTCCCAATCGGTCGAACAGAAAATGTTGGGTCACCCGCGCTTCAAAGCCTTTGCCGATATAAATGGCCGCGCCCCATGATCGCTCGATGCCAATTGCGTCGAATGACCCCGTATAGAGCTTCTGAGGCACGTTCTTCCCGAACAGAAAACGTGGCTCGCCAAATAGCATGAACCGGCGAAACGGCCCCCGGCCAAACGGACGCACCTCTAGCAACCCAGACAGCATATATCTCGCAAAGGCATTGCAAGGTGCATTCGCACCGCCGAAGTTGCCAGCATTCGAGGCACACAGGTTCGGATCGATTTCATTGTGCGGGGGGGCCACATCGAATTGTGCATATCCCCAAAGTGTGTCGGACGGAAGAAACATGCGCTCTTGCTTTGGAGCGTCCAACTCTTGGGCGTGCAACCCTGTGAACAGCAGTACTAAAATGGCCAGCAACGCGAATGACTTCATTCAGCCCCCTAAAAATCAATTTTGCGGAGTCGAGCGCGCCGCCATTGGCGCGGAACTGGCATTGTATATCCGAGAACCAGAAATCCATTTATCGACAACTTCCCTACTGAAAATCATATTGCCGTTTGTTAATTCTCCAACAACTTGGAGAGCATACCCCGGCGACCCCAGCTAAGTCCCACGAAATCAGAGTGGTTGTTTGGCGAGGCTCGTGCAAGATCGTTCAGCAAGGAGCCTGGTAAAACATGGGGCAGGAAATTTCAGTTTCGTATCAAGCCGTAAAGAGCAAGGTCTATCGGCTGATCGACAGTCTGGTCGAGGACGCTAAGACTCAGGGTGAAGTGCAGGAGTCAGTGAAGCGGTGGTGGAAGCTGGTCCACCCGGCTGACCGGCCGATTGCCCGCAAGTACCTTTTAAGCGTTCTGGCCAAGTCTAACGCCACGCTGAACGCTATTTCTGACGGCCTTACCGAACTTCAGGACTTCGATGTTCACCGATCGCCCGCGGAGCACCTTCCTCGCCTGCACGCGATTGATGAGGATCCCTGGCAGCATCGACTGAAGGCGTCTTCGATGTAACTTCAAGTAATTCGAATTTGCAAGGCCCGGTTCAATCTGGGCCTTTGTTTTGTGCCCGAAAAAGAAAGGCCCGGCTTTCGCCAGGCCCGTTAAGTGTTAGCAATTTGTTTTAGATGTCGTAATAAAGTGCGAACTCATACGGATGCGGCCGCAAACGTATTGCGTCCACTTCCTTCGAGCGCTTGTAGTCAACATAGGTGCTCAGCAGCTCTTCGGTGAAGACATCGCCTTTAAGAAGGAAGGCGTGGTCTTTTTCGAGAGCATCCAAGGCCTCGTCTAGCGAGCCGGGCATCGAGGGAACCTTTGCCAGTTCCTCTGGGCCCAGATCGTAAATGTCCTTGTCGAGCGGTTGACCCGGGTCGATCTTGTTTTCGACGCCGTCAAGTCCTGCCATCAGCATGGCTGCGAACGCCAAGTAAGGATTGCAGCTCGGGTCCGGCGGACGGAACTCGACGCGCTTGGCCTTCGGCGATGCCGAGTACATGGGAATACGGCATGCCGCAGAGCGGTTGCGGCGCGAGTACGCCAGATTGACCGGCGCTTCAAAACCCGGCACCAGACGCTTGTAGGAGTTAGTGGTCGGAGCAATCAGCGCGGCCAAAGCCGGCCCGTGCTTAATCAGTCCGCCGATGTACCACAGCGCCATCTGCGAAAGTCCGGCATAACCGTCCCCAGCAAAGAGCGGCTTCCCGCCCTTCCACAGCGACTGGTGGGTGTGCATGCCACTGCCGTTGTCCTGGAAAATCGGCTTGGGCATGAAGGTCACGGTCTTGCCGTACTGATTGGCGACGTTCTTGACAACGTATTTATAAAGCAGCATGTGGTCGGCGGAGTTGACCAGCGAATCGAATTTCAGGTCGATTTCGGTCTGGCCGCCGGTCGCGACTTCGTGGTGATGGCATTCAACATCCAGGCCACAGTTCATCATGGTCATGACCATTTCGCTGCGCAGGTCCTGGTAGTGGTCCATCGGAGGCGCCGGGAAGTAGCCTTCTTTATAGCGCGGACGATAGCCGAGGTTGTTGTTCTCGCGGCCCGAGTTCCAACGTCCTTCTTCCGCGTCGATGAAATAGAAGCCGTGCTGTTCCCGCTGATCGAAGCGAATGTTGTCGAAGATGAAGAACTCGGCTTCGGCGCCGAAGTAAGCAGTATCAGCAATACCAGTTGAAGCCAGATAAAGCTCGGCCTTTTCCGCAATGTAGCGCGGGTCGCGGTCATAATGTTGTTTGGTCACAGGGTCGATGGCGTCGGCCACCAACACTAGCGTAGGCACCTCGGTGAACGGATCCATCGTGTGGGTCTTGGGATCGGGCACCAGCAGCATGTCACTTTCGTTAATCGCCGCCCAGCCGCGAATGGACGATCCATCCATGCCGAATCCTTCTTCAAAAGAATCTTCGGTGAGCTGGTTGATCGGGTAAGAAACGTGTTGCCACAAGCCTGGCAGGTCCGTGAAGCGGAGATCGAGCAACTTGGCTCCGTTTTTCTTCGCGAACTCCAGGACAGTTTTTGCATCCGCCATTTTGTAAAGCTCCTTTAAGTATTCGAGCGAGCCCGCACAAGCGATCTTCGGACACACTGCTGTCCGACTTCAGAAGTTACGAGCAAACTATCTCTGGGAAACTGGAGAATTGTACACCTGCTACAATCCCTCAAACAGTGCAGGCAAAAATAGTCTAGTTCTCTCCCGCGAGCTGAGGAAATTCATAGTTTTTATGGAGGGAATAAACGGAGCTTTAGGCATAACGCATCAGGTGCCAGTCGTTTAAGCCTAAAAAATCCAATTTGCATTGCCTCCGGTGCTACTCTCTAAAGGCAAAGTAAAGCCTGAGTCCTGAAGCTAAAGCCCGAAGCCGCTTCTCCTTATGGATTTCGACCAACTGGAAACATTTATCGAGGTCGCGAGACTGTCGAGTTTCTCGCGGGCTGCGGAGAAACGTTTCCGTACGCAACCGGCAATCTCCTCGCAGATTCGCTCCCTGGAAGAAGAGATCGGGGCCAAACTTCTCGACCGCTCGGGCGGCAAAGTATCTCTGACCGCTTCGGGCAAGCTGTTCCTCAAATACGCCGAAGACACACTGGACGCGCGCAAGGCCGTGACTACCGCGATCGCCGAAACCGAGCGCGTGCCACGCGGTGAAATTGTGGTGGGTGCAAACGAAGGCACCTGCCTGCACATCCTGCCCGAAGTCTTCGCGCATTTTAAAAAGCAGTATCCGGATGTCGCAGTCAATATCAAGCGCGCCGACTACGCCAAGGTACTGGAGTCCGTTATCGACAATTCCGTAGATTTTGGAATTGTATCCATGCCGGTAACCGAT
>QHZW01000359.1 GCA_003224815.1 Acidobacteriota bacterium
TACCGACTCCCATGTCCGCGCAACCACCTACGTGTATTGGAGCTTGTGCTCTTCCAGCCAACTACGTGCGATCTCTGCCAGAGCTTCGTCCCGAAACTGGTACCAGCTTTGTTCCAAGCCGAGTCGTCGGATTGCGCTCCGGAATGCACGAAAGGCTCCCGCTCCGTGAATAGCATTCAACAGCTCACTCCGGATTTGCTCGATGTTCTGTGTTCGCGAGAATCGCTCCATGATTGACCACTCGTGAATGTCGAAACGATCCGGCAACTCCAAGAACCGATCACTTTCCAAGGCGGCACGAATCTTTGGCATCATCTCACGCTGCCAAGCGGCGGCTTCTTCCCAGCATGGGTCTTCCGCCAGAGCTCGTTCCTCTTCCGTTACAACGACGATTTCACCTGTTTCCGGATCCAAGTACGACGTACAGTCGTCACTCGCCGCATCCAACGCAGCGATGATTTCACGGAGAGAGATGACCTTTGACATCGCGTCGAACACCTCCACTGAGGGACACGAGAGTGGGGCACAAGGGATTCGCTCCCTGGTCCAAGAAAATTATCGGCCTCTACCCGGGCCACGCTCCCGTGAACCTAGCCATTTTTCGAACTCCTTTCCGAAAACCTTTTGGGCCCACTTCGGAACCGCGCGAGCAAGCTTCATGAGTTCGCCGGCGTGAAAATGTGCCACCAGCCGGTGCCCGCGGCCATGGGCGGTGTTGTCGAAGAGCATGAGATCGTCCGCTAGTTTCTTGGCGTCCGGGAGATGCTTTAGGCCGTGAGCGTAGTCATCCACTATGCGCGCCAGCGCCGCGAATGGCCCACCATTGCTCACTCGAAGCAAGACCCGCCCCATGTTTAGATTCGGATCTTCCGTCCCGACATAGAACACTTTGACATCGAAACCTGCTTCTTGAGCCTCTCGAATCATTTGCGAATCGATGGTCGTATCCTGATAGACAAACGAATGCCCTTCCTTGGTCAGGCGGATGCGTTCTCGATCCGTTTCGGCTTGTTCGATTGGGGAAGCGCTCGCCTTCAGAAGAACCGGGAACACTGTCCTCAGCTGGCTCTCGTACAAGGTTGTTTTCCCGGCTCCGGCGGTTCCGGCCAGGAGGATGAGTACGGGTTTCTGTGCGGTTGGATTCTCGCTAACGGAACTCTCTTTGACTGATTTCGGAACCACAGTGCGACGCTCCCCGAGCGCGTCCTTCGAACGCGCCTTCTGACTTGGACTTATGTGCCCCTTCGGCAGGGGTTTGCTTTTCACGGACCAATTATGCCTAACGCCCAGGCCTTGGGGTCGGACGTTCCACAAATGCGCTTCCCTTGAGCTCCCGAGCCCGTACCATTTCTCCAGGCCCGACTCGCTCCATGAGATAACGCCGACCATCGCCTGCCACTTCCACCGTGGCTTCGAGCTTTGGATCCCATTCGTAATAGTTGCCTTCTCGGGAACGCGGGTCAGGACCGGGTTCCTGTCCGGCGAGGGCAAGCAAGCGCGCAAAGAATCCCTCGCGCTCCTTAGCGGTCATGGTGTCGAAGGTCGGCGTCTGCCCTGGCCGCGTTCGTTTCCCATTCTTTTCCGGCCGCGACTTCAAAAGAGAACCCACCAGCGCGCTGTTCAACAATTCATTCATCGAACAGCGTCGATTTTCTGACCAATGCTCAATCAGCTGCCGAATGTCATTGGGCATGACAATCTGTGTCACTTTGGCCACCGTCGGCTGCCGTCTGCCATGGATCGTGATGAGAGGTACCACACGCAGATCCGTCCGGCTCAGGGCCTCCATGATCAGCTTCGACAGGTCGCCTTTGCCGCGTTGCTTCTTGCGCAGGTAGGCGTCTACGGTGTGAAGGAGGCGAACCCCGACTGGCCTGCTGGAACGAGGTTTAGGCATTACTTCCCCTGTTCGTGGTTGGGCGTTAAGCATTATTTTTCTCTGCGGCTGCCCCATCCATTTCTCTGTTCAGCTCTCTTGCTGCACCGTGGCTTATCGCTCGTCGCTGTAAATCCGACCGCCGCGGCGGATCGGTTTCGCAAGCACTACC
>QHZW01000360.1 GCA_003224815.1 Acidobacteriota bacterium
TTTCGTCCACCACCAGACTGAATCCAAGCTGCTCGACATAGAAGCGGAGACTCTTATCTTGGTCGCGAACGAAAACGTTCACACACAAAACCCGCAGATACGGGTCATCGCGATCGAGACGAGGGTCATCCGGGCGCACACGTTTTTTGGGCGCAGAACTGCTCATCATTCCGGATTATAAGTGCGGGGAGCCGGAGCAGACGAGTTCCATCGCGAAAAAGAAAGCCGGTAGTCTCAGGCCGATTCCGCATGCGCCAACAGGCGATTTCACTCAAAGCACCCATCCGGGGTCTGTGAGTCTTATGGGTTTATCGCCAACTGTCGCTCCGATGGCGACCATCCCCGAACCGAATTAGATCTGGCTCCCGGGGTACTCAAATTTGACTGGCTTTGGCCCGAACAGCAAGCGTCTTTTCGGTGTGACTCGGATATGTGGAACTCCCCCACCCAGTCGCGCCAGATGCGGACAACGATGGTACACGGCGTACAATAATCAGCCTATAGCGGGTTTTTATGGACAGGCGTGAAGCGCTGGAGCTGTTGGCAACGGGTATTGCATTCCAGCTGGCGCCGCCGAAGCTGTTCATAGCGGCGGCGCGCGAAATGCGGTCGCTGATCGGACCTCATGCAATTCTTCGTACCCTAAACTCCCATCAAGACGCGACTGTCACCGCGATCGCAGAGCGGATCATACCCAGGACCGAAACACCAGGCGCCGCCGATATCGGTGTAGACCAGTTCATCGATCTGATTCTGACCGAGTGGTACACCAAAGAGGAGTGCACCCGTTTCCTCAATGGGTTAGCGGATGTCGATGCACGCACCCAGGCTTCATTCGGGAAACAATTCGTCGAGTGCTCAGCGGGCCAGCAGTCAGAGATCATGCTGGCGCTGGGTCAGCAGATGACTGAAGAAGGCGATGCGGTGCAGTATATCGGCCGCCGATACCGCGGCTCGGTGCCGAATCCCGACAAGAATTTCTACTACATGATACGAAGTCTGACTTTAACGGCTTATTACACATCTGAAGAAGGTGCCATCAAAGAATTAGGATTTGAACTCATTCCTCATCATCATGATGCTTGCGCCAATTCGCAAGACGTCGGTGAGGCGAAGCACTAATGTCAGAGACCGCATACGATGCAATCGTAGTCGGCTCCGGGATGACGGGTGGCTGGGCCGCGAAGGAGTTGACAGAGAAAGGACTGAAAATTCTTGTTCTCGAAGCTGGTCGGGCGATTCAGCCGGAACAAGACTATGTCGAACACGTTCCACCGTGGGAGGTGAAGTTTCGCGGAATGCGCGACCGGCGTCGTATAGAAGAAGACCAGCCAATTCAGAGCTTGTGTTATGCATGCAATGAGTGGTCCGCGAAATTCTTTGTGAGTGACAAGGAGAACCCGTACACCACAGAACCAGGTAAGCCGTTCCGATGGATTCGAGGACGCCAAGTAGGGGGCCGCTCCATTTTGTGGGGCCGCCAGGTTTATCGCTGGAGTGACCTCGATTTCGAAGCGAACCTTCGCGAAGGCATTGCTATTGACTGGCCGATCCGTTACGCGGATCTCGCGCCTTGGTACGACTACGTGGAAGACTTCATTGGAATTAGCGGTGAAGCACTAGGACTTGCACACCTCCCTGATAGCAGATTTCTGCCACCGATGGACCTTAATTGTGCGGAAACTGTTGTCCGAGACGCCATTGCGAAAAGTTTCGGCGGACAGCGCGTTCTAACGATTGGTCGCGCTGCCGTTTTGACCCAACCGCATCGCGGACGCGCTGCTTGCCACTATTGTGGTCCTTGTGAAAGAGGATGTATCACGAGATCGTACTTCAGTAGCCTCAATGCGACGCTACCTACCGCACAAATGACGAGTCGGATGACACTTCGCCCTAACTGCGTCGTCCACAGCGTGACATTTGACCCGCGCACCCGTAGGGTGACTGGGGTTCGGGTAATCGACGCGAATACACGAAAAACGTCGGAATTCAAAGCCAAGGTGATTTTTCTGTGCGCTTCGGCTCTGGAATCGGTCCGGATACTTTTCAATTCTTCCACTCATGAATTCTCAAACGGGCTGGCGAATTCGAGCGGGGAGCTCGGCCACAATCTCATGGACCACATAAAAGGCGGAGGTGCAACTGCCATCATTCCCGGCAATGAGGATCGCATTACGATCGGTAGACGTCCCAATGGTATCTACGTTCCTCGATTTCGAAATCTAAGCACAAAGCATCAAGAATTTGTACGTGGATACGGTTATGAAGGGGGTGCACATCGCGAGGGATGGGAGCGTGGAGTTGCACAGACCGGCTTCGGCGTCGGATTTAAGGAATTAATGAGGCAGCCTGGGCAATGGCGATTCAGCTTTCAAGGCTACGGGGAATGCCTCCCGAATCATGCTAACTGGGTGGAGCTCGATAAAGAAAAGGTGGATGCATGGGGCATTCCGGTGCTGAAGATCCACTGTGCTTGGGGTGAAAACGAACTTGCGATGCGAAAAGATATGTCCATAGCTGCGGCCGAGATGTTGTCCGCTGCTGGAGCGCGCGACATCCAGCCTTTCACCGATGATGATCCGCCGGGCTTCTCGATTCACGAGATGGGAACGGCCCGCATGGGGCGGAACCCGAAGACTTCCGTCCTTAATTCTTATAACCAGGCGCATGACGTGAAAAACCTTTTCATCACTGATGGTGGGGCTATGGCCTCAGCCTCCTGCGTCAATCCATCACTGACGTACATGGCCTTGACGGCGCGGGCGTGTGACTACGCAGTTCAGCAAATGAAAAAAGGAGAGCTCTAACCACCATGCGCAGTAGCCGTCGGGGATTTCTGAAGGGGCTCTCTGTGGCCATGCTCGCGCCGAGGCTTGTGCCCAAGGCCTTTTCTTCAGAAAATAAGAAGATCCAGTTGCCGATAGCTTTCTCGACTTTGGGCTGTCCCACTTGGGAATGGAAGAAGATCCTGGATTTTGCCAGGCAGCACGGATTCGCTGCCGTTGAACTGCGCGGTTTAGAGGGCAATCTCGATTTGCCATCTCATCCGGTTTTTGCGCCGGATCGAATCGAGCAGACTAAGCGCGAAATTCGGGAGAGCCGGTTGACAATTGCCTGCGTCAGCAGCTCGGCCAATCTATATTTCGCTGATGAAGCAAAACGTGCAAAGGAGTTGGGGGATGCGCGTAGATTCATTGATCTGGCCTCGATGCTCGGGGCACCTTACGTGCGTGTTTTTGGCGGAGGGGAACAGTCGGACACCAGCCGGCTCCCGGACCAGGACACGAAGGCGCGAGTGGCTGCGGGCTTGCACGAACTCGGCAACTATGCCGGCCCGCACAAAGTGAAGGTATTAATCGAGTCTCATGACCACTTCACCGCCTCCGTATCGCTCCAAGATGTACTGGGCGCTGCGAATTCCGATCAT
>QHZW01000018.1 GCA_003224815.1 Acidobacteriota bacterium
TATCTTGGCGCAGTTGAGCCTATGAACCGAATGAAAGGTATCTCCTCGTCCCGGGCAACCGGCCTCGCCGCAAGTGCCGATTGGCAGCCGAGCGCAATGTGGCACCAAATGAGGCCTATGCGCCTCATGTTACAAAAGGGCTACGCGCGCGGAGTTGTAAGGCGCGAGCCGGTTATTGCAGCATCACGCAGCATGGCTTATGTGAGCACATCGCTGGCTGACGCCATTTCCGCGTCACTGCGTCCTCAGCCAGGAGGGGACGATCGCAAAAACAGTTGTCACCAGTTCATTTGATCTGATTGTGAAGAACTCGCAGGAATCCTCGGCAAAGATTCGCCAGATTGCAGAACATGAAGGCGGTTTTCTGATCAGCGCAGAAAATTATGGCGCGCAGGAGAACTCAAGTGGGTCGTTAACGATTCGCGTACCAGCTGCTCGTTTTGAACAGGTCCGGGCGGAAATCCGCAAGCTTGGACTGCGCGTGGAAAGCGAAAAGATGGAAGCGCAGGATGTCACCAAGCAATACGTGGACGACGCTGCGCGCCTGCGAAATCTGCGCGCACAAGAGGCGCAGTATCTCGGAATCCTGAAGCAAGCGAAAACGGTAAAGGACACGATTGAGGTCACCGATAAACTCGACGAAGTGCGCGGCCAAATCGAGCACCAGCAGGCCGAATTTGAGGCGCTTTCGAAGCAGGTGGAAACCGTGGCTCTTGCCATAACGCTGCGTGCCGAAGCTGACATGCAGGTCTTCGGATTGCACTGGCGCCCGCTGTATCAGTTGAAGTTTGCGGCACGTCAGGGGCTCGATGGATTAGGGGATTACGCCGCGAGCATGGCGTCTTTTCTGTTTTACCTGCCGACGGCGCTCTTGTGGTTGGCGACAATTCTGCTCGGAGCGGCTGTCGGTTGGCGGATTTTGCGCCGGGCAGGACGTGCTCTGTTTATGCCGCGGGCGAGAGCGGCATAGTTGTCGTCAACTTTCCGTGATCGAAGGATATGGTGGCAGGACTGAGAAGCAAAACTCACACTTTCAGCTCCGCCACGGTAGCTCCTCCGCCGCCTTCATTCTGCGGAGGCTCGGCGATCGACTCGACATGCGGATGCTTTTGCAGAAACTGACGAAGCGCTTTGCGCAGAATCCCCATGCCGCTGCCGTGAACGATACGGACGCGAGGCAGTCCTGCCAGAAAAGCTCGGTCAACGAATTTCTCGACTTCGCGGGTAGCGTCGTCCACGTTATGACCGATGACATTGATTTCTGATGGCACATTTTCGTTTTCACGTTCGAGTACGACGGAAACGCCACGGGCTCGCGCCGCACGGACGGGAGTTTCTGAGGCGCGGGTGACGACCTCGGCGATATCTTCGCGCGCAATGCGCATCTTCATTGCGCCGACTTCAACTTCAAAGTGACTGTCGTCAAGGCGGCGCGTCACTCGTCCATTCCGGCCGACTGACTTCAGCTTGATGACATCGCCTTCGGAAACATGCTTGACCACTTGCGGCTGTGCATTGGGATCATCTCGATCGGCACCGCTGACGTGAGCAACGACTGTTGAGTTGAACTGTTCGCGAAAATCACGCCGCAACTTGGCGATGCGCCGCTCGGCATCTTTCGACAGCTTCTGCGCGACTGCGCGGTCCTGGATGGCATTCACGGCTTCGCGCGCGTGATACTCGAAATCGCGCATCAACGTTTCCAGCTTCTTCTCAAGTTCTCTGGCCTTTTCCTGTTGCTCGCGCTTGCCTTCGGATTCCAGACGCATGCGTTCCCGAACCAACTCGTCTTCTCTTTTACGAAGACGAAGGCGCTCGGATTCAGCCTCACGCAATTCCAGATGCAGACGATCGAGAAACTGGCCGACATCACGCGATTGCGATCCGAGGCGTGAGCGTGCGGACTGAATAATCTCTGGATTGAGCCCGAGCCGCTGCGCGATGTTGATTCCGGCTGATGCTCCGGGCACGCCGGTCTTGAGCTCATAAGTGGGCTTGAGCGTGGCTTCGTCGAAGCCAACTGCTGCATTCAAAACTCCCGCTGAATTTGAGCCGAAAACTTTCAACGACGTGTGATGCGTAGAGATCACCGTGAAACACCCGGTGCCCAGAAAATGCTCTGCGATCGCCACGGCCAAAGCGGCGCCTTCTTCGGGGTCGGTGGCTGAGCCGAGTTCATCGAGCAGCACCAGTGAACCCGTGGTAGCGGCGCGCGAGATGAAATCAATGTTGGTGACGTGCGCTGAAAAGGTGGAGAGGTTTTGCTCGATGGATTGGTAATCGCCCATGTCGGCGAGGACGGCGTCAAACACCGGAGCTTCCATGCGCGTGGCCGGAACCGGAATGCCCGATTGCGCCATCAGGGCGAGCAGTCCGGCTGTTTTGAGAGTCACGGTTTTGCCGCCCGTATTCGGGCCAGTGATGATGAGTTCGCGGCGGTCGCTCTCAAGCCCGAAGCTGATGGGAACGATCCGGCCGTGCTTAGCTTTCAGGTTTCGTTCAAGCAGGGGATGGCGCGCATCGCGAAAGATGAAAGTCGGCCCGCTCCCCGAACCATGTGCGGAGGGGCGCCATCGCCCGTCCGGTGGAGCGGAGCTCCGCAGCAACGGACTTACACACTCATACTCTTCCGCGAATCGCGCCTTCGTGAACTGCAACTCCAGTTCTGCAAGCGTTTCCACTGCCGCTGCAATCTCTTCCGACCGCTGCCCAATCCTCCGTGTCATCTCCAGCAGAATCCGCCGGATTTCGGCCTGCTCCTCTTCGAGCAGGCGTCCAAGTTCGTTGTTCTGCTCAATGGTTTCCATCGGCTCAACGAAAACCGTTTGACCGCTGGAACTCGCGCCATGCACGACGCCCTGCACTCGGCGTTTCTGCTCAGCCTTAACGGGAATCACGAAGCGTTCGCCGCGAATCGTGACCAGGTCCTCCTGCGTCGTGCCACCTTCGGAGAGCCGCCGCAAAAAACCACGCAGCGAATTCTGGATGGCACGCCGCTGTGCTTCAATCTCCCGGCGAATGCTGGCAAGCTCCGGCGAGGCACGATCTTCGAGCGTGCCGTCGGGAAGAATCTTATTGCGGAAGCCGCGCAGGAATTCGGTGAAGTCCGCAATGGCAGAAGAAAGCTGCTTCACCGCTGCCCAGTCCTGCTCCATCCCTTGCGGCGGATTGAAAGCGATCTCGCGCCATTCGGCTGCGCGGTCCACAGCGGAGATGACGCTGATCACTTCCAGACTCTCAAGCGCAGCGCCTGAGATGCGTGCTTTGTCGAGCAGCTGTGAAACATCGAGCAATCCGGCAAAATTGAAGCTTCCGCCCGCGCGCCTGAACTCACGGACTTCGGAAGTAAGCTGCTGCTGATTCTGGATCCAGTCGAGATCGATGGATGGCGCTAACGCCGCCACCTTTGCGCGGCCCAGATCAGAGGCGGCATATCCGCGCAGCAGGTCGCGCAAACCGGCAAATTCCAGCACTCCGGCGCTCGAATTTTCCATTCCGGCGGGCACGGTTCCATGTTACTGTAATGCGCGCCTGTTCCAATGCGGGCTGCGCTGTTTAGGTTTCTCCGTCCGGCTTCTGTTCGCGTTCGCGTCACTTGAATATCGACATTCCAGGGGAATTTTTCGCATGGCAACTTCGTCTATCGCTGTTCGTCCTGCCCCAATCGTGCGTCCGAAATACTTTCTGTTCGGGATAGTAGCCCTGATGGTGGGGTACGTCGTCTTTCACAACGAAAGCTTTCTGTGGAACCGCCAGGACCCGTCGTGGCAGCACTACCATCCGTTCCGCTGGTGGCTTCTGCCGCATGGATTGGCCGGCGCATCCGCCCTCCTGCTCGGGCCGCTACAGTTTTCAGACCGGCTGCGCCAGCGGTTCACGAAATTCCACCGCGTCGTGGGCCGCATATACATTTTCGGTGCGCTGGTGGCTGCGCCTCTCGGTGCCTACATTCAGTACTTTGAGGAGCGCATGGGAGGTCCTCGGTCGTTGGATGACCCGCAGCTTCGCGGTCGCGCTGGTGTTTGTCGAAGTCCGAGTGATTGGCGGTCTGACCGGTTGGGACCAAAACCCGGCAATCATTGAAACCATCGTGTGGAGCTGCCTGGCGTTTTCTCTTTTATCGGCAGATATTGTTTTGCAGGTGCAGGAATTGCTGAGGACGCGTCCGGCTGCGAGGGTGCAGGTGGCGGCGCGGTAACTGAGGCTGCACTGCTAAAATCTGTTCATGGCTTTTCCAGCTACACGGATGCGGCGGCTACGCCGCACTCCGACTCTGCGTGCCATAACACGCGAGACGCGGCTCACTCCTGAGAGCTTCGTCTATCCGTTGTTTGTCTGTCCGGGCGAAGGTGTGCGCAAGCCAGTCGGCTCCATGCCAGGGGTGTTTAACCTTTCGGTGGATGAAGTCGTCCGCGAGGCGAAGGAAACGCATGCGCTGGGCATTCCCGCTGTCATCCTGTTCGGCTTGCCGGAGAAGAAAGACGAAGCCGCGACCGGGGCATGGGAAGAAAACGGAATCGTGCAGCGGGCAGTGCGTGCAATCAAGAAGGAAACCCCCGATCTGTTGGTTATCGCTGATGTTTGCCTGTGCGAGTACATGTCGCACGGGCATTGCGGAATTGTGGAAGGTGTGGAGACGGGCGCCCACGCCCGTCCGCTGGGCGCAGCAGTCGCGAGTCCGCCAGCTATTGGCACTGAGTACGAGATTGTGAACGACGCCACGCTTGAGTTGCTGACGAAGACTTCTGTTTCGCGTTCCGCGAAGCTGCCGACTCAGCGCCCCAGTTCGGCGATCGCCGCTCTTATCAGATGGACGGAGCCAATTTGCGTGAGGCGTTGCGCGAGATCGCGCTTGATGTGGAAGAAGGCGCGGACATGATCATGGTCAAACCCGCGATGCCGTATCTCGACGTGATCGCGGCGGCGCGTGAGCGCTTCGATCTGCCGCTTGCGGCGTACCAGGTTTCAGGCGAGTACGCCATGATCGAAGCAGCAGCCCGCAACAAGTGGATTGACCGCGACCGCGTCATCATGGAATCTCTGACCTCGATTCGCAGGGCGGGGGCGAGCATTATTCTCACGTACTTCGCGAAAGATGCGGTGCGGCTGCTGGGGTCTGCTTGATGACTGCTGAGCAAAAGAGGTTTTTACAAAAGCGATTTCGTGAGGCACAGAACAGGCAACCCAGGTTGAAGCAATTAAAGCTATTCTGTTAAGGATTGGGGGAGAGTATCTCGTTCCGTCTTTTAAGGATGATGCCGATCTCGCGAGATTGCTCGACTCTGGCTTCCTGATGTCAGGGACTTGTTCAGGTCATGAAGGCCAGTTCGGGTCACAGTAATGTAGCTGCGTTGTGGAGAGCGAGGAAATCGGACATGGTCGGAATCGCGACAGGTTATGCATTGAGCGATGACGGACTTTGGCGTCAGCACTCATGGGTATTTTGCACAACGGAGTTCTTGAAACTACGGCAGCAAGGGACAAGTACTTTGGGATTTTCTTGCAAGGCGCCCAGGCGGACAATTTCGCCAGAATCAATTGATTTGGAGTGGCCGTTGTTTCCAATAGGCGGACAAGATTCAGCGCACCATCACTACGGAATCGTGCCTTAACGCCCAGACCAGGGCAATCACCCAGCCGATAGCCGTCCATCCGAGAAAGAAGTTCAGGACCAGGATCGCGCCGGCATCGCGCTTGCTGCGTCCGTACGCAATGATCGCGGGCAGAAAATAGAGAATGAATCCACAGCCGAAGATTGGGAAGAAAAATGCCAGCAGATGCATGGTCAGCCTCCTGCCCTTTGATACGAACCCTATCAGCGCCGGGTTCAATTGGGCACGTCGGCTTGTAGCCAGAGGCGTCTTCAAGGGTGCCAAAGACTGCAACATAGCGGCGGTTAGCCGCTGAGTCGAATACCGAGATGCACATGGAACAGCGTCGCCCAAAGGCTAACGCCGCCCCTCGCCTCATTGTGCATCCATCGCCACGCTGAAGACGTGCCCTGATACAAGGGCGGACCAGGCACACTCAATTACATTCGAAAAAATAAAAGGCTGGTCGTTTGACCAGCCTCGGTGAAACTCTGGAATGTAGAACTACTTTTTGGGCGCGATCGCGTCCTTCGCGGCCTTGGCGACGCGGAACTTCACCACGGTTTTCGCCTTAATCTGGATGGGCTCGCCGGTTTGCGGATTGCGTCCGACGCGCGCTTTGCGGTGCGCCTTCACCAGACGTCCGATGCCGGGAACGACAAACACGCCGTTCTTCTTGGTCTCTTTGATGGCGGTATCAGCGAGGTGTTCCAGAAATGCCGCCGCTGTCTTGTTATTCAGTTCGGTTTTCTCGGCCAGGTGGCGGACGAGTTGAGTCTTAGTCAAGCCTGCTGCCATGAATCCTCCTCTTTTGAAAGGTTGGGTTTTATGCTGGAATGCGGAGCTAATATTAATACCCGCGCCTGTGGAAAAACAGCAAAATCGCCGCATTTTACGCGGGTTTTCACACACAGGTACCACAAATAACCACAAAAATAGCGGTTTCACGCGATATGGGAGACTTTCAAGCCTTCGTCAGTGGCAGAAAATCCTCGAGCGGCCGGGCCGGTTGTGTCCACTAGCGCGGACGAATGCGACTTGGCTTTGCTCCGGAATTGGTGCAAAAAACATGGCCTTTCTTGACGGCATAAGTTAAAATATGTGTGCGTTTGATTTAGCGGTACCCTGCATTAAGCAATCCCGCACCTGCGTGACCTGCCTGCAGAAGTTCAGCGAAAACTCAGCGCGATTTCAACACAAAGGAACAAAGCAATACCATGGAAACAGGAACAGTAAAGTGGTTTAACGACGCCAAAGGTTATGGTTTCATCAGCCGCCAGAACGGCGAGGACGTATTCGTACACTTCTCGGCCATTCAATCGGGTGGATTCCGCAGCCTGCAGGAAGGGCAGCAAGTATCATTCGACGTAGTAAAGGGCCCGAAAGGGTGGCAGGCCGAGAATGTAAAGGCGGCCTAACAACCACTTACAATTCGTTCTAAAGGCGGCCCGCAAGGGTCGCCTTTTTGTTTTGCGGAAAGCCGTGTCCATGTGGGAACCGGCACCCTCGCCCGTTCTGTCGAGCAAAGCTACGAGAATTGCTTCTCTCACCACGGAGTGAACTTGGGATTCCTGAGCAGTCAAAGCAGATCGAAACTGACGATTACCGAGGCTGTGACGGTCAGCTGGCCGGGAGCAGTGGACGGTGTCCTCGCTCTCATCTCCGGGACGACAACATTGGGTAGGCCGCCCATGATCGAATACCCATCCGACTGTTGAACCTCTTCTATCGAGTGTGTCTTCCCGCATCAAACTTGCAGAACGGAGGTGCAAGGTTACATCGAGCTGCGCTCGACTGGGCGGGTGAGGGCACCCGCCGCTACGTGGCTCGTGCTCTTACGCGAGCTGCTGCTTGCGTCTGGCCAGGCTCTTTACGACCACGGTGATCGCCAGCAACAGCATCATCAAAGAAATCGTTCCCAGCGAGATCGCACAATACAAACACCAGACGCCCAGCTTGTTCGGCGAGGCTTCCAGTGACGCCAAATACAGCGAGTACGCCACCGCAGGAATGGCGAGCGCCAGCATGATCCGATAGGCACGGTGCCAGGCAAGAATTCCAAGCACGAGGTATCCGACAATCCCAATCACTGCGACCGGAATGCCGTTCGGAGATCCCTGTGGAATCACGGCGTATGGACTGTGGTTGACGATGCCGCAATCCCAGTGCGCATTGATGTCACAAACGGATTCGCCGTACGGCCGGTAATGCTCGCGCAGCGCGAGTGAAGCGGCCGCAATGCCAAGAAGGGTGAGAATGATCAGAACGTAGCGCATTATTTCTTTTCAGGCGCGTGCCCTGTTACGACAATATTCTCCAGCCAGCCGTTGTCATCCTGCACAACGATGTCGGCAGTGATTGAGTCACCGGGTGAAAGCTTATCGAGTTCGCTTTCAGGCTTGACCTGATATGGCATGGTCATCGCAGCCATGAAGCCGGGGACATCCTCGCCATCGATGATCGCCATCTTGGAAGGCTTGTCGATGGAAACGACTTTGCCCTTCAGGTGATAGCGTTTGGCGGTGGAAGCCTGGACGTTGGTTGACTGCTGAGCGCCGGATTGCTGAGGGCCACTGTTGCAAGCCGGTGAGGCCGCCAGTATTAGAATCAAAATAATTTTGACAGAACTCATTGGATCTCCCAGCGGCTGAAGCCGCGTCCCTGCTTTGCAAACCTTTGCGCAATACCAAAGCCACCTGACAAAATTTCATCATCAACTTGTCGGACAAGAATGTCCGACCCACACGGATCATGCTCATCGCAGCGACGTGCTCATTCTCAATACCGGAACTTATACGTCAACTGCGCTGAAACTTCGCGCGGATTTACAAAATGCGTACCGCCGAATGTGTTGCTGTTATCCAGCATATAGTGATTGTCCGACAGATTCAGCCCGGTCAACAGCACAGACAATTTTTCTCCGAACGATTTTGACAGAGCGACATCGAAAGTAGTGTGCGACGGCAAGTGCGCGGGACCGTCGGCGTCGAGAAATCCGGAACCGTAGTTCACATTGAAATCCGCGGAAGCCCGCCAGGGCAGGGCGATATCGAAGCCTGCCGCCAGCGTGTCGCGCTGATCGTGATCGAGGAAGCAGAGTGTGTCGCAAGGGTCATCGGCGACCAGACCGCCCGTCACAATACCCGACCACTGCGCGTGCTGGTGCGAATAGACGAGATGAAACTGTGCGCGGTCTGCGAGCTTGGGTGATTTCGCGGCCGCCTCCCAGCCGTGGATCGGGGCGTGCGCCAGCGTGAGCGGGAAGAAGACGTTTGAGTTGCCGAGCGCGTCGTGATCCAGAAAGTTGTGCGCATTCGTGCGGAAGTTGCTGATGTCGAAAAGCCATCCTTGAAACGGGATGGCCAACCCAAATTCGCGCTGTTCGTCGCGCTCACCACGTAGCGGAGAAAAGAATTGGGACGGGACTGCATTACTGACCGTGACCAGTGGCGGCATCTGATAATAGCGGCCATAAAATCCGCGCAGGACCCAATGCAGATGTGGAATCTGAATCGATGCTCCAATGCGCGGATCGGCTGCGTTCTCGTTCACCGGTCCGCCGTAATGCGTTAGCCGCACGCCCCCATTGAAGGTCAACCACGAGCTGGCTTTGAACTGATCTTCAAAGAAGAACGCCTCGGTGTTCGCCCAGGGTACAGTGCGCGTCGGTGGAACGAACTCCGAGCCGCCGGATGGATTTGTGTTCACGGCGAAAAGCTGGCTGTCCCGCTCGCCAAAAACCTGGACGCCAGCGTGAAAGTTGTGAGCTCCACGAACTATGCCGATCGTGCTCACGCCCCCTGCGTAATTTGAGCCACGATCGTACTCAGAACTGATCGCATCTTGCGGGCTGCCCATGTAGTGCGCACGGTTGAAGTGGTAGAAGGGCGAAACGGTAAGAGTAATGCCGCTGCCGACGGTGTGCAGCCAGGTGAAATTCACAAAGTCGTCGCGTTCGTCTTCTACATCGTGCAGCGGGTTTGTGGGATCAACCGGAACCTGGACGTGATCGCCGCGTGCCGAAGCGACCAGGCGAAGCTGGTTCTTGGCATCCTTGTTAAAGATGAGAGAAGTGAACCCGCTGAGTCCGGCGGCATTGTCATTGATTGCCTGCGGCACTGGTGTTTCCAGTCCGAGATCAGTGCGGTATGCAGTAAGGCTGCCGTAATAAGCGAAGCGGTCGGTATGATCACCGAAACTGATTTGGTCGTTCGTCTGATTGAAGCTGCCATAGCTGCTGACAAACTCGGCTTCGCGGTTACGCTCGAATCCAGACCGCGTGACCACATTGAAGACGGCAAACGCGCGGTCTCCGTATTCGGCAGAATAACCACCGCGCTGGACTTCGATGCTGTCGATGTCCTTGGGATCGAACTGCGGGCCAACATTGGTGGCGATGCTGGTGTTCGGGACCGGCACGCCATCGAGCAGCCACGTGACCTGATGTCCGCCGCGAATGTGCAATTGATCGTGGACCATATACGAGCCCGGCACATAATCAGTGATCATGGCCATGCTGTTCGTCTGGCTGGCGCCGGGCGTGGCAGCAATCTGCTCTCGGTTCACAATGGTTGTAGCAGTCGATGATTCGGGATTGACCCCTTGCAAGGTGTCGCGAACCTCAACGGATTCGTTCGAGCCGGCAACAACAAGGGCAAAGTGCAGACGCGCCTCAGTGCCGCTGGCGAGAGTAAGACTTTGACTCTGGTCGGCGAAGCCTGCAACTTCAACTTTGACGGAGTAGCTGCCGAGCGGCACGTTGTCGAAACGAAACTCGCCGGCGTCATTGCTCGTGATTGTCTGCGACCAATTGGAATTTTGCGCAGACAGGGTGACCTTGGCACCCTGCACAGGACGATGCTGTGGATCGTGAATCAATCCGGTGACCGAACTGAAAATCGTGGCGCTGAGGCTGGCGGCAAATAACACTAGCGTGCCCCCGACGAGCGCGAGCGTACGTGACATGGCGTCTCCTGAAGAAAGCCGCGGAACTGCTGGGCTGCGCCGCGTGTAGCTGCGCAATGATGCGGAGAAAAGACTCCGCTGCGATCAGGAATCAGGAGAAGAAAGGAGGCGCGCGTGAGGGATGATTCGGGCTAAATTCGGTATCTGGTGGAACGCCGGAATACGTGAGCTGTCGATTTGAAGATTGCCGAAGAGCAACAGCAGCAGTCGGGAATTGCAGTTGCGCCGTGTGGGGTGTGGTCAGCGGCGGACAACAACTACCGCGTTGCGGGTGTGCGTCGGAAATGAGCTCAGGGGTGCCACTTGCGCGATGAAGCTTTCGCAAGCAGCAGGCATGCGCAGGCTGGGCAGAGAACGCTTCCGCGAAAGGCGCACATACGCCCGTAAGCAGAAAACCCAAGAGTAGCCTGGCAGTCAGACTCTGCATCTTTGTAGATGCTTAGCATACGCCAATAACAACTCATGGTGTGTCAAGACGGCGTAACTTCGAAAGCTGATCTCCGATATCGGAAATAAAGCAGGAAGGAGCCAGTCCCATAAATATGGGAATATGGGAACAGTGAAGACGACTCTGGAGATACCCGATTTCTTATTTCGACGCGCTAAATCAGTCGCTGCTGAACGCGGAATTCCGTTGCGCCAGTTTGTAACCGAAGCCGTGCAGGACAAGCTGAGGCTCTCCAGTCAGGCGAAACCCTGGATGAAACACCTTGGCAAGCTGAAACACGCCCCCAACGAAAGAAAGCAGATCGAGAAGTGGATCGAAGAAGCATTCGAGCGGGTAGACTGGAAGGTTTGGGAATGATTCTCGATGGCAATGCGCTGTCCACAACAGCGGACAATGATCCCGGCGTAGGTGCGTTCCTGGCGCGCGCGGATGTGGTCGCAATTCCGGTGATCGTGCTCGGCGAATATCGTTACGGGATTGCGCAATCGCGAAGACGCGACAATTACGAACAATGGCTGCAGGGACTTCTCAATGACTGCATGGTGCTGGATGTCAACGAGCCGACCACGCGTTTTTACGCAGAGATCAACCTCGAACTGAAACGGGCTGGGCAAACCCATTCCGACAAATGATCTCTGGATTTCGGCTCAGTGCAGGCAGCATTCGCTTCCACTGCTGAGCCCGCGACCGCCATTTTGATTCCATCCGCGGCAACAAACGGATTGAATGGTGAACGAGGAACAGCCATCTTGAATTTGACGGGCGAAGACGCCCGTCGTTCTATGTTTGTTGTGGTCGGAGAGGAATGTCCGCCCACACGATCTGAGCCTGCTGCCTGACGCCCGCCATCCTGAGTTGAGCCTCCTTTTTCCGCTGTGTTAGATTCTTGGCTTCGTTTCAAGGAGCCAATCCGTGAAAGTCTATGAAGGCGCGAATGTGAGGAATGTGGCGATGGTCGGACACGGCCACGCCGGCAAGACGTCGCTGGTCTCGGCGATGCTTTACACTGCGGGCGCGAGCCAGCGCCTGGGCCGCGTGGATGACGGCAGCGCCCCCACCGATTACGACGAAGAAGAAATCGCCCGCAAGATGTCGATTTCGGCGGGGCTGGCCTATGCCGAGTGGGGACAAACCAAGATCAACTTCATCGATACACCCGGCTTCAATATGTTCGTCCATGAGGCGAAGATGGTGCTGCCCGTCGTGGATGTCGCCGTTGTCGTTGTGGACGGTGTCGCCGGCGTAGAGGTCGTGACCCAACGTGTTTGGAATGATTGCGAAGAATATAAGATGCCACGTGTCATCGTCGCCAGCCGCATGGACCGCGACCGCGCCGACGCCGAACGCGTACTGCAGTCGCTCGAGAACGCGTTCGGGCGCAACGTGATTCCTCTCGAACTTCCGATCGGCAAGGAAAAGAGCCTGTCGGGTGTTGTGGACCTTGTCCGAATGAAGGCTTACACATACGAACTGGGTGGAAACGGCAAAGGCAGAGAAGGCGACATTCCCGCCAATATGAAAGAGGCGGCGCAGGCGGCGCACGAAAAGCTGGTCGAAATGATCGCCGAAGGCGATGACGGGCTGATGGAGGAGTTCTTCGATAAGGGAACAATTCCCGAAGAACACCTGATTCCCGCGCTGCACAATGCCATTCGCGAGGACAAGATTTTTCCAGTGCTGTTTGCATCGGGACTGGGCAATGTAAGCGCGGACCGGCTTATGGACTTCATCGTTGAGTTCACACCCGCAGCCACCGAGCACGATGCGATCCGGGGTGAGGTGACATCGGGAGATGGCGAGCCGCCCGCTCGCAAAGAAACAGATTCCGAGCCGGTTTCCGTATATGTGTTCAAGACTGTTTCCGATGCATTTGCCGGCCGCATTTCTTATTTCAAGGTTTTTTCGGGCGTGCTGAAGAATGATGTCTCGCTGATGAACTTCTCGCGCAACTCACAAGAGAAGCTGGCGCACATCTCCGTCATGCAAGGAAAGACCGCGGTGCCGGTAAATGAACTGCATGCTGGAGATATTGGTGCGGTGGCCAAGTTGAAAGACACGCTCACTGGGGACACGCTCGGGGATAAATCAGCGCCGATTCAATATCCACACGTGAAGCTGCCAGAACCGGCCATCACGTTTGCGATCGAGCCGAAGACCCGCGCTGACGAGGACAAACTGGGTGTCGGCATTCACAAGCTCATGGAAGAAGATGCGATGTTGCGTTTCTTCCGCGACGCGCAGACGAAAGAATTCCTGATCGCCGGGACCGGCCAGCAGCACATTGAGGTAGTCGTTTCCAAGATGAAGAAGCGATACCACACGGAAGTGAATTTGAAAGCTCCAAAAGTCCCCTATCGCGAAACCATTCGCGGGCGCGCTGACGTGCAGGGACGCCATAAAAAGCCGACCGGCGGCCATGGCCAGTATGGTGACTGCAAAATCAAGATGGAACCGCTGTCGCGCGGATCGGAGTTCGAGTTCGTCAAAGTCGTGCTTTACGACGGGTCATATCACGACGTGGATTCCAACGACATGTCCTTCCAGATGGCGGGGCGCATCGCCTTCCGGAAAGCGATGGAACAGGCGAAGCCGACAATCCTGGAACCGGTGATGGCAGTCGAGATCACAGTTCCGGATGAGTTTGCCGGTTCCATCATGGGAGACTTGAACTCGCGTCGCGGGCGCATCCAGGGCATGGACAACAAGGGCGGCAACACCATCGTGAAAGCCGAAGTGCCGATGTCAGAAATGCTGACTTATGGCGTTGACCTCACCGCTATGACTCAGGGCCGCGGCAGCTTCAACATGGAAATGCATCATTACGACATTGTGCCAGCACAACAGCAGGAGAAGATCATTGAGAAAGCCAAGGCGGAGCGAGGCGAAGTGAAGGAAGAGGAGGAGTAGCTCTGTGGAGTTCACCGAATCATCATTCACTGTTGAGTTTCCAGAGCATGTATCGTACGAGAAGCGACAGTATTGTCTGACCCAACTTGGCGAGTCAGGTGCTTCGGTCCAACCGCAATCCGAGAGAGTTTTTCGAATAATCTGCAAGAAACCAAACGAATTCGCGAGAGTGGGCTGGGCACTCTTTCATACTCACTTCACCAATGTTTGCCATGTTGTCAGGACGTCCGGGTTAGCTGAAGATCGTGCAAGAGCCTATCCAAAGCCTTCGAAGTGAAGAGTGGTTTTGCTATGTAGTCTTTAGCCCCTCTGCCTTTGCCAGTTTGGCCTGTCTCTCGTCGAATGTCCAAAATCGATCAGCTTTGAGTTCCAGCGCGCAGGCGACATGCAAGCTGTCGAGGGTGCGAACACCAAGTTTGGGACCGTAGCGGCGGGCGAGTTCGGCGCAAACATCGAAGGCGTCCTCTGGCATGGGAAGCAAGATCCAGCGTCCGGTACGTTGGTGATCTTCCATTCGCGCATGCATTCGTTGCGATTCGGAAAGCGAAAGCTGTCCGCGAAAGACGTGTTGACCCAGAGCGTGCGTCCACTCTGCATTATGCAGGGGAGTGAACCAGATGCTTGGAGCGGAGATTATTCGTCTGCGGGACTCTGGAGAATGCTGATCAGTTAAATACAAAGACACTAAAAAGCTGGTGTCCACATAGATGCTCAATAACGCCCCCGCTCCTCAATAAGCAGATCTGATCCAGGCAGTACCCGATCGCCGAGGATTTCTTTAGCCAGCGTGTCAAAATCGGGCCACTTCACGGGCGATTGCTCGCTCATTTCTGGCACAATGCGGGCAATGATGCGGTCACGCTCCTTAAGTTCTACTGTTTTGCCGGCGCGCAACCAGGATTTGAGTCGACGGGTATCGCGGAGCTGGCGTAGGTTGACTGATGGCATACAAGCATTGTGACACATTAAGTGTCACATTTCAAGCGCCGGTCCGGCAAGCCGCGATTTAACCGCTTCCCTCCTGGCCCGCGCATTTGACCTCTGCTTTCGAGCTTTGCTCCGAACGGACAGCCGCGGGCGGCTGTCCCCACGCTTACCAGTGGATCTTTTCGCACCCTTCTTCCCACTTTTTACATTGCTGGTTCGTAACCAACTGAATACCCTCTGGTGTCAGTTCTCAGATTGACACCCATCCCCCCGCGTTGTAACGGAGAAATTTCCGGAGTCTCAGGCTTATCGTTTTTCCCGATTCAAGCCATAGCAGATACGAATAGGCCCGGCGCGCCTCGAAACCCTCATTCCGCGATAAACTAATCAGTACTCCCGCGTTCTCCGAATTTATTTCAAAAGGACTCCTCGCATGTTGCTGAAGAACCGTCTTTTTACACCTGGTCCTACTCCGTTACTGCCTGCGGCCCAGAACGCGATGGCGGCATTTACGGCGCATCATCGCACAGCAGATTTCAAAGCGCTGTTCACCCGCGTACTGGCCGACATGAAAGATTTCATCGGCACGCAGAATGATGTGCTGGTCATCGCCTCGTCCGGAACCGGGGCTATGGAAGGTTCAGTTTCAAACCTGACTTCGCCCGGAGACCGCGTTCTGGTTCTCACCGCTGGCAAGTTCGGTGAGCGCTGGCGCGATCTGGCGAAAGCCTACGGATGCCAGGTGGATCTGGTCGAGAAGCCGTATGGCAACACATTCTCGCTCGATGAAGTCCGGGCCAAGCTCACTCCAGAGACCAAAGCCGTTTATGTGCAAGCGACCGAGAGCTCAACCGGGGCGCGGCATGATGTAGAAGGAATTGCCAAGCTGGTGCGCAAAAATGGCGACAATACGTTATTGGTCGTTGATGCCATCACCGGACTCGGCACTACGCATTTCGACGTGGACGGATGGGGCATTGACGTCATCATCGGAGGATCGCAAAAAGCTTTGATGATTCCGCCCGGTCTTGCCTATGTCGCCGTCAGCGAGCGCGCGTGGAAGCGGATGGAAAGCACCAAGAATCCGCGGTACTACTTTGACTTTCGGAAAGAGCGTAAATCGGCGGCAAAGGGCGAGACTGCGTTCACGCCTGCCACGTCATTATTTGCGGCATTGGGAGCAGCTTTGGATTTCGTCCGGCAGATGGGCAACGGTGATATTGCGGCAGGACGAAAGGCGCTGGTCGATAACGCCGAGCTGGCAGCGGAAATGACCCGCGCGGGAGTAACGGCGCTCGGATTGAAGCTGTATAGTTCCGCTCCGAGCGCAGCGTTGACCGCAATCAACGCGCCCGCAGGACTTGATTCAGGAGAGATCGTGAAGGAATTTCGGGAATCTTATTCGGCAGTGGTTGCCAATGGGCAGGGCGATATGAAAGGCAAGCTCTTCCGCATCGCGCACATCGGCTATTACGACTATCTCGATACCGTCGGAATCTTGGCAGCACTGGAGCAGGTGCTCACTGCAGTTACAGATCAGAAAGTCGAGTTCGGCAGCGCAGTGCGGGCGGCACAACAGGTGTTCGCCCAGTCACGAAGCCGAGAGGTTGCGGAGGTCGCCGGACGCTAGTTCACGGCGCGCCCAGACGGGTTCCGGACCGTCTGGGTATGCCTAATTGACCGTGAAGTCCATGGCGGTGGACGTTTCAGCTTTCGTCCCGCCGCCGTACTGACCGCCGGGGGTTCCGGGATTGGTTACCGTCACGTGCACGATTCCTGCAGTCGCGACAGCCGATGCCGGTACCGTGGCGTTGAGCTGGGTCGAGTCGATGAATGTCGGATGGATGACAGTCGTGCCGAAATTAACAGTAGCGTTTGAGTTGAACTTAGTTCCGTCGATCTCGAGCGGAAATGCCTGGGCGCCCGCGTTCATGTTTGGGGGAGTAAGTTGGGTAATCACGGGAACGGTGCCCGGTGTTGCCGGTGTTGTAGATTTCGAACTGTAGCCGCATCCCACAGCCATTGCGGCCAGCAGCAGAGTTAAGGTCAGCTTCATAATTTCTTCTCCTGGGGAGTTAGTATTCAAACCAACTGTGAGAAGTGTAGGAATTTCAGGAATTCAGCGTGTCGGGAAGCTGTCATTTGTTTGTAAAGGAAATTTCGCGGGCTATTTCCAGCAGCAACAATGGTTTACAAAGGTCATTCGACTCACAGGGGTTCGTCTAAAAAGGAATCATTTCTTATGAAAATTATCGTCGCCGAAAAAATGTCTTCTTCCGCCGTGAACCTTTTACGCGAGCCCGGATGGAACATTGTCACTCCCGATCAATTGAACGGAAGCCTCGCGATCGAGCTTGAGACGGCAGATGCACTGCTTGTCCGCTCAGCGGTGCAGGTAGACGCGGCACTACTGGCCAAAGCGGGCAAATTGCGAGTGATCGGCCGCGCCGGGGTGGGCGTGGATAACATTGAACTCGAGCCCGCCACCCGCAAGGGCATCGCTGTGATGAACACGCCCGGCGCCAACGCAGTGGCCGTGGCGGAAATCACAATCGGTCTGATGTTGAGCATGGCGCGCTTTCTTCCTCGCGCCAACGAACTGATGCATGCGGGCAAATGGGAGAAGAAGTCGCTTCAGGGAACTGAACTGCGAGGCAAGACGCTCGGAATTGTCGGTCTGGGCAAGATCGGCCTCGAAGTTTCAAAGCGCGCCCGCGCCTTCAATATGGAGATCGTGGCCCATGATCCATTCGTCGCGGCTGCGATTGCCAAGGACAATGGGATCCGGTTGGCTACCCTCGATGAACTGTACGCTACGTCCGACTACGTAAGCCTTCACGTTGGGCTGACTCCACAGACTCAAAACATGATTAATGCTGAGTCGCTGAAAAAGATGAGGCGCGGCGTGCGCCTGGTGAACTGCGCCCGTGGCGAGTTGATTGATGAAGGCGCGCTGGCTGCCGCGCTTCAGGATGGGCAGGTGGCGGCTGCTGCTCTGGACGTTTTCGTAAAGGAACCGCTGAAGGACTCTCCGCTGCAGAAGCTTGATAACGTGATACTAACGCCTCATATTGCAGGATCGACCAACGAGGCGCAGGAAGCTGTCGGCCACCAGATCGCGCTTCAGGTGAAGGAATATCTGAAGCACGGCGTGATTCAGAATGCCGTCAATGTGCCGTCGGTTTCGCACGAGGAATATCTCACGCTGAAGCCTTATGTGACCTTGGCGGAGCGGCTGGGATCGTTTCTCGCGCAAATCAGTGGCAGCTCGCTTGAGGGGATCGCGTTGAGTTACACCGGTCATATCGCCGAATCGAAGACCGAACTGATCCGCAACGCAGCGATCAAGGGCATCCTGAATGTCGCGGTGCAGGACAAAGCAAATTTAGTCAACGCCGCGAGCCTGGCTTCCGCGCGTGGCCTGACGGTAACCGAAGAACGTAAACCGAAGTCGTCAACCGGCGGCGCGGGAAGCGTTCTGTCGATTTCGATCAAGACACAAAAGGAAACGCATGTGGTGAAAGGCGCCGTGCTGCGAGAAGACACGCCGCGACTGCTGCATGTAGACGGGATCGATATCGAAGCGCCGCTGGAGCAGAACCTGATCTACATGCGCAATCAGGACGTGCCTGGCGTCATCGGCAAAGTGGGCACCATACTTGGCAAGCACGGCATCAATATCGCCAATTTCTCGCTTGGCCGCCGCTCGGACGAGCCCAAACCTGGCGCACCGCGCGAAGCCATAGCAGTCGTGCACGTGGACGGCAACGTTCCCGAGGCGGTTATCAGCGAACTCAGCGGCGTGCCTGCGGTGCAGCAGGCGAAGGCGGTCCAACTCGACTGATAAGCTTCGCGCTGCAAAAATGCGCTTACGCAGCATCATACTTTCCAGACATCGAAAGGAATGGAATGAGGACAGCAAGACTGGCCCTGGCAGTGGTTGTGCTTGCGTTTGCGGCTGCGAACGCACAAGAGCGTTTGGATTTGAGCGTCTCCGGGTCAGCGGTTTTCAGCAAAAGCGTGAGCGCAACCACCTCTGGGATTACGCTTTCGCCGCATGACTCGGGCGGCGTCTTCGGCACAGTCCGCTATCATTTCAATCATCTCAACGCTGTAGAGCTGAACATTGGGCATACCGTCAATTCGCAAATTTTTGATCGTCCGCCAGACATATTCAAGGTTCGTACCACGATTACGGAATTCAGCGCCGATTACGTTTTGACGCCGTTTCAGGGGAAGAGGCTTGAGCCATTTCTGTTTGCCGGGGCGGGCGCGCTGCGCTGGTATCCAGAGAACCAGTACATCAACGGCAACAGTTCTCAGTTTGGGGCCTACCGCCAGACCTCGCTGGCGTTTCTATATGGCGGTGGAGCGGACTACCGGCTGTGGCGGCGTCTGTGGGTTCGGGCGCAATATCGCGGGCTGATCTTCCGCGCGCCGGATTTCGGTGTTTCAGATCTCTTCATCAGCGCGAAGGGCCATATGGCCGAGCCGTCGTTGGGGCTCGTGGTGAAGTTCTAGTCAGGATTCCAAAGCCGTTTTGCGCAGCTTGCGCGTCTCGGCCAGCAGTGCCATGGAGTGCATGAGGTTCTGCAGCGTCACGATTCCTACCAATTGCTGCTGATCTACGACCGGCAGGATGCTCAGGTTCCGGGCGCTGAGCTTGCGGAAAGCCGAGGCCAGGGTCTCTGTTTTGGGCGATACGTCGAACATGCGACTCATGATTGCCTGCACGTAACCGTTTCCCTCGCTGCGCAAAGCCTGTAACATTTTTTGTCGCGAGACCACCCCGACCATATCTGCGCCGCGAATCACGGGGAAATCGTCCTGCAGGCAATGCACGGCTTTTTCCAGAGCGTCCTCAAGCGTGTCGGCGGGCGAGAGGATCATGAAATCGGTGAGCATAATGTCTTCCAGGCGTACGGTTTCCAGCACCGACTGAAAGACGGCAGTTCGGTCTTCCCGCTGGGCCGCGATAAACAGAAATGCGCCGATGGCAGCAAACCACAGATTCCAATATCCCGCCAGTAAGAAGGCCACGCCAAAGCCTCGCCCTATGCTGACCGCACGCCGCGTCGCGCTTACCTGATCCATCTGGCGCCTGAAAAAGGCACGGAGCACGCGTCCACCGTCCATGGGATATGCGGGCAGCAGATTAAAGCCGGCCAACCATAAATTCGACCACACCAGGCTGTGCGGCAAGTTGGTTGAACTTACGAAAAAATTATCCCAGAGCCGCAGGCCCGGGACGGCTTGCGAGAGTACGATGGCGGAGACTGCGGCTATTAAAAGGTTCACTACGGGTCCGGCGATTGCGATTTTAATGTCGCGTTTCCAGTCGGGCAGGATGGCTGGCTGGGCTTCGTCGAAAATAGTGGCCCCGCCGATGGGCATGAGGATAATGGCACGCGGGGGGACGCCGGAGTGCCTTCCCACCAGGGCATGACCGAGTTCATGCAACACCACAGATCCGAACATTATGGCCACCAGCGCCGTGCCGCGGACCGGGTTGATCACAATGTTAGACGCACGCTCAATGACGCCTATAAAAAGTAGGAGCAGTACGAAAGAGAGGTCGATCCGGATATCTACTCCGAAGATGCGACCCGCGGGTATTGACCAGCTTCTCATTGCTGTATCTATTCTAAACGTTCCCGAGGCGTCGGCCGGAGATTCGGCTTCTGGTCGGCCCGACGGCTGTGCTGTTTGGGATTTTTGCGGCTAGAATCGTGTGTGACTTGCGCCGCTTCGCGGCACGTACTCCATGCGCGTTATTGCCGGCAAACTCCGCAGCCGCCCTCTTCGCAGTTTACGGGGGCTGGACATCCGCCCTACGTCGGATCGCCTGCGCGAAACGCTGTTCAACATTCTGACTGCCGGAAATCCAGGGGGGCTTGCAGGATCAGTCTGGTTGGATTTGTTCGCAGGTACAGGAGCGGTAGGCATTGAGGCGCTGAGTCGGGGTGCGGCGAAGGTTTACTTTGTGGAAGTGAATAAAGATGTCGCGGAGTTGATCTCCACAAACCTACAATCACTCGGCATCGCAACGGGATTTGAAATCCTACGGCAGGATTTCGGGCGTGCTCTGGAAACATTGGAGCGTCAAAGCATACGTCCGGATTTTGTTTTCCTTGATCCGCCTTACCGCCAACGCGAGGCTTACGGAGAGACTCTCAACCTTCTGGGCAACTCAGCACTAAGCGCGCAGGCTTTGATAATCGTTGAACATGAAAAGAGGTTCGACCCAGGGGAGCAGATTGGAGCGGTGGCCAGATTCCGATTGCTGCGGCAGGGGGATGCCGCTTTGAGCTTTTATCGTCGAAGCGAAGGCTAAGATTTGTTACATCACCAATTCACTGTCTCGGCGCATAATCGGATGCTGCATCTCCTGCAGCTCGTTCTTCACGCAGTTGAGCCCGTAAACACACTGCTCAAAATTGTTGGAGAGGCGTCCGAACAGAGGAGCGACTTTTGTGTATTCAAAACAATCGAATTTTGAAACGACGTAATAGCTTTCTTTTCCAGCTTTGATCCAATCCACCATGCTCTCAAGCCGGTCGTGGCGCAGCCGCACCCGATTCAGGCTCTCGGGAAACATTCCGGTGAAAAACAGAGTGTAGTCACCGATGTGCTTACGTACCTGGCGTTCGCGATCGAATGAGGGCGCAGGGCCAAAGATCGGATTGGATTCCATCAGCAGAGAGCCGACGTCAGTAAGGGGTTGGCCGGCAGCATCGTGAATTTTGAACAACTGCTCGGCATCGCAAAAGTCGGCAAGCAGATGTGCGACATACCCGACGACCTCGGAGTCACGAATCCCAATCTCCTCGGCATAATGCCGTCCCACCAGTTCCAAAAACAGCTTCTGCAGCGGATGATCGTCGGGAATCATGTGGTCTCCTTCGTGCCGGTCACTCTTCCATTGGCGTTATTTATCGCAGCCTGCGCGCGATTACAAGTGACTTTCGTAAGTCGCGTGGTCGCGCTTTCACTATTTAGAAACACAAGAACTGGCGCGGGGTTTCACGCAATGCAATCATTAGCAGAGTTGAAGGTTGGCTGCTAATTTTTAATGCAGGTGTAAGTGTAAGCAGGCGTGGAGAAAACCGTAGAGCGGCGAAGAATCAAACTCTGAGTTGAGAGAATCAAAACCGTGGGGCAAGAACACTTCCACCCGCCAAAGGAGAAACAAAACTGATGCCGCGCATAAATATTTCGAGTGGCACTCCCTGGGAGCCGGTGGTGGGATACTCGCGGGCGGTACGGGTCGGGCCACACATTCACGTTTCGGGAACGACAGCGACCGGACCTGACGGAGAGATCGTTGCCGGGGACGCCTATGCGCAAGCTGTGCAGACGCTGAAGAACATTGCTTCGGCTCTCGAAAAGGCCGGCGCGAAATTGGAGCACGTTGTCCGCACCAGAATGTTCGTCACCAACATTGCTGATTGGGAAAAAGTTGGACGCGCTCACGGCGAAGTCTTTGGTGAAATTCGTCCCGCAACTTCCATGGTTGCGGTGAGCGCGCTGGTAGATCCAAAGATGCTGGTGGAGATTGAGGCCGAGGCGTATGTAGGAGAGTGAAAATGGATGGGTGAGGACATCTGCCGCTCCAGTATCCGAAGCCGCCCGCCCTGCTAAAATCCTTGGTTTGCCCGAACTGATTATCGTCATTAGTAATCGCGACAGAGGAGCACGACTTGCCAGACACTATCTACGACGTTGCCGTAGTCGGCAGCGGACCCGCAGGATATACGGCCGCGATCCGCGCCGGACAATACGGGCTGAAGACTGCGCTGATTGAAAAGGATCCCTATCTTGGGGGCACCTGCCTGCATGTGGGCTGCATTCCGACCAAGGCGCTCCTGTTCAATGCCGAGCTTTGGGACCACCTGAAGGATGCGAAAGAATTCGGGATCGAAGGCGTCGCCTCCCCCAAACTGAATTGGGCGACAGTGCTCGACCGCAAGACCAAGATCGTGGACAAGCATGCCAAAGGGCTGCAGTTCCTGATGCGAAAAAACAAGGTTGATACTGTGAAGGGCTTCGGCAAGCTGACCGGCCCAGCCCAGAACGGCGTACACACGATCGAACTCAAAGACGGCGGCAAGACGAGCCAGCTAAAAACGAAGAACGTGATTCTGGCAATGGGCTCAGAGGCAAGGATGATTCCTGGGCTCCAGCCCGACGACCGAGTTCTGACCAACATTGAAATTCTGGAGCTCGGCACAGTTCCGAAATCGCTGATCGTAGTGGGATCGGGGGCAGTGGGGGTGGAGTTTGCCTCGATCTTCAAATCCTTCGGCGCTGATGTAACTATTCTCGAAATGCTGCCCCGCATGGTGCCGCTCGAGGATGAAGAGGTATCGAAGGAACTTGCGCGCGTGTATCGGAAGAAAGGCATCAATTTCCATCCCAGCGCCAAGGTTGAAAGGGTTGAGAAGACGAAAGCTGGCGTTGCTGTCACTTTCACCGCCGACGGCAAGCAGCAGAAATTGGAAGCTGAAAAGATTCTGATCGCAATTGGCCGCAAGCCTTACACGGACGGAGCCGGCATGGACAAGACGAAGATACAGACGGAGCGCGGCTTCGTAAAAACTAACGAATGGATGGAAACGACCGAGCCGGGCGTTTACGCCATTGGTGACATCGTACTGGGCACGCCGCAACTGGCGCACGTGGGAGCGATGGAAGGCATCGTTGCGGTATCAAAAATCGCCAAGAAAGAAGATAGGCCCATCGATCTGCTGAAGATTCCGAACGTGACCTATTGCCATCCCGAGATCGGCAGCGTCGGCTTGACTGAAGCGAAGGCGCGCGAGAAGGGGTACAACGTAAAGGTTGGCAAGTTTCCCTTCACGGCAAACTCGCGGGCTTCAATCGTGGGCGAGCACGAGGGATTCATCAAGATTGTTTCGGACGCCAAGTACGGCGAGATTCTCGGCGTTCACATTATCGGGCCGCAGGCGACCGAGCTAATCGCCGAAGCCGTGACGGCTATGGAACTCGAGGCGACAGTGGAAGATCTGATGTGGACGATCCATGCGCACCCAACATTGGCCGAAGCCATGCTGGACGCATCGAACAGCGTGTACGGACTGGCGATAAACATGTGAACTTCGCTCCCGCAGGTTTGCGCGAATCGACACGGATTCTCTAAACAAGGATTTTCTAAATGCGATTCACATCCGCGTTCATCAGTGTCAATCCGTGGCAAAGAATTTGATCTCCATTCTCCAACTCGGCACTATCGATTACGCGACCGGGCTTCGCTTGCAAGAGAAGCTGGTAGCTTTGCGCAAGGAAGGCCGCATTGGAGACGTGCTGCTGCTGCTTGAGCACGCGCCGGTGATCACGCTCGGCCGCAACGCCAAATCCGCCAACATCGTTGCTTCGCCCGAACTGCTCGCTCAACGCGGGGTAGAGGTATTCGAATGCGACCGCGGCGGGGACGTCACGTTTCATGGGCCGGGACAGTTGGTGGCATATCCGATTTTTGATCTCCGCG
>QHZW01000361.1 GCA_003224815.1 Acidobacteriota bacterium
AAATTTCGATGAATTCCATTTTGGCGGACGCGCCAACATCGTACTGATACTTGCTTCTCTCCTATTGGGAATTGCTACCCATGCGGTGTGGGACTCATTCACGCATGCGGGAACTTGGCCGTACCGTCACATTGAGGTTCTTCGACGGCCAATTCACTTGCCGATGATCGGCTGGGTACAGCTCTACAAAATTTTCCAGCATTCCAGCACAATCTTGGGACTCGCGATTCTCGCCTGTTGCTTACTGGACTGGTGCAGAAAAGACTTTGTTCCGGTGGGCATTAGTGCGCCTGCATCGACTGGGCCAGAAATTCTAACGATTGTGCTGATCTTTGGAATCGGCACGTTGGGCGCAGCGATACGAGCCATCGCCGGGGTTGGACTCACCTTCAATCACGCGATGCTGCCCCAATTTGTAGGCGAATTTAAAGTAACGGCAGTCGCTCTTGTTTGGTGGCAACTGGTAGCGTACGGTGCACTGCTTTCATCAAGGCGAAACAAAGTTACAGGTGGGACGCTGCCGGACTTGCAATAGGAGTGGCTTTACGCCATGGCCGCGGCGGACCGGCTATCGCTGGCAGCCGATGCAGGCGGATGCGGGCCAGTGAACGCAATTGTCTCCAACATTTCAGGCGTAGGCGTGCTCACTCGCACGTCCGTGACATCCACAATCGCGTGCCAGTCGCGGCACAACTGGCCGATCTGCTTGGGGTTGACCTCGAGCAGTAAATCGACACGATGCACATATCCCGAAACGGCGGCATGCATATAAGGGATATCGAGGCCCCGCCGCGAAACTGCCGTCAGAATGCGCATTAACGTACCTTGGGTGTTGCGATAGTGAATGTGAAATGCCTGCATGTTCATTCCTTTAATAAACTTACGTGGCGACGGACGCCCTCGTCCGTCGTCGGGCCGAAGGCCCGGATTATTTCGCGTCGAGCTCTGCTCGACCGGGCGGGTGAGGGCACCCGCCCCTACATGAACCTCTACTCTTCTTCAAACAACATCTCCGAAAGCGCGGCTCCCGCCGGCACCATCGGATAAACATTCGCTTCCGGAGCGCAATCGAATACCAGCAGCTCCGGCTCCCGCGATTTCAAAAACCGTTCCAGCGAATCGCCGGTTTGTTTGCTCACCGGAAATTCTTCCATCGCCTCTTCATTCAGCCGCTCGGCATTAATGCGATATGCTTTTGCGATCTCCACGAAATCCGGATTGTCGCTTAAGTCTGTCTCCGCGTAATTGCGTTGATAAAAAAGCTGCTGCCACTGCCGCACCATGCCGAGATACTTATTGTCCACGATCACCATCTTGATCGGCAGATTCAGCCTGCGAACGGTGGCTAGTTCCTGAATGTTCATCTGGAAACCGCCATCACCCGATACGCAAAGCACGGTCGCATCCGGTTTCGAAAGCTGAACGCCGACCGCCGCAGGCAGAGCAAATCCCATCGAGCCCAATCCACCAGAGGTGATAAATCCTCGCGGTGATCCCGAACGATATCTCTGCGCGGCCCACATCTGGTGCTGGCCCACGTCGGCAATCACAACGCTGTTCTCCGGCAACCGTCCAAACAGTTCATCAAGAAAGCGAATCGTTGACTGCGCCAGCCCGCGCGGATCAAGCTCAGCGCGGTCTTCGCCGCAAGCCAACGCGCGCCACTCTGCCCAGTTCGGTAACTGTGCAGCTTTTACTCTCTTGTGGAATGCGGGAATCGTCTGCGCGAGATCGCCGATGATGGGAAGTTCGCATTGCCGCACCCGATCAAGTTGCGCCGGATCGATTTCAAAATGCGCAATTTTCGCATTCGGTGCAAACCGCGTTGGATCTCCAGTCACGCGGTCATCAAGCCGCGCTCCGAAAATCAGCAGCAGATCAGTTTCATGGAGCGCCATGTTGGCGGCGCGCGTTCCATGCATGCCGACCATTCCCAGATAATAAGGAGCATCCGGGTCAACCGCTCCGAGTCCATGCACCGTCGCGAATGCCGGAACATTCAGATCCTCCAGCATGCTGCGCAATCCGGCAATCGCACCTGAGAGTTTTGCTCCCGCCCCAATCAGAGCCACCGGACGCTGCGCTTTCGAGAGCAGCGAAATGAGCTCATCGGCAAATTTAGCTTCGGCTTTCGCATCCGACGGCCGTGGCTTCGGCGTGAACGTCGCCGGCCCAGCAAACTCTGCTTTGGCCTTGAGAAAGTCGGTAGGAATATCAATGACCACCGGCCCCGGCCGCCCTTCGCGCGCCCAATAGAACCCTTCCGCAATCGCAGAAGGAATTTCGTCAATCGAGCGCACCAGCCGGCTCCACTTTGTTAGCGAAAGCGTCAGCCCGAATACGTCCGTTTCTTGAAACGCATCAGTTCCGATCAGAGCACTACGCACCTGCCCAGTGATGCAGACCAGCGGAACCGAATCCATTTTTGCATCTGCAATTCCAGTGACTAGGTTCGTTGCTCCCGGACCGCTCGTCGCAATTGCAACGCCGACCTGTCCTGTCGCGCGTGCATGACCTTCCGCAGCAAACACCGCGCCCTGCTCGTGACGCGTCAGTATGTGCCTGATGCCGCTGCCCTCGAGCGCGTCATACAGCGGCATGATCGCGCCGCCCGGATAGCCAAACACGAGTTCGACGGCTTCAGCTCGCAGGCACTTCAAAAATATTTCCGCACCTTTAAGCATTCACAACCTTTTTCTGCGGAGCAGTTTCAATCTTCTGTGCCTGCTTGCCCGATTTCAACCAGCTCATCATGGCGCGCAGGTTTGCTCCCACTTCTTCTACCTGATGCTTCTTCTCCGCGTCTCGCAGCGCGGCGAAATTCTTGCCGCCGATCTTATTCTCGTTGATCCACTCGCGCGCGAAGACTCCAGCCTGGATATCGGCCAACGTCTTCTTCATGGCCGCCCGGGTCTCGTCGCCCACAACTTGTGGCCCACGCGTCAGATCGCCGTATTCGGCGGTGTTCGAAATCGAATAACGCATCCGTGCCAGGCCCCCTTCGTAAATCAGATCCACGATCAGCTTCATTTCGTGGATGCATTCGAAATATGCGATCTCCGGCTGATAGCCGGCTTCAACTAGCGTCTCAAAACCTTTCTTCATCAGCGAAGTCAGACCGCCGCACAGCACCGTCTGCTCGCCAAACAGATCGCTCTCCGTTTCCTCTTTGAACGTGGTCTGCAAAACTCCTGCGCGGGTCGCGCCGACCCCATACGCATACGCCAGCGCCAGTTCGTGCGCGCGCCCGCTCGCGTCCTGATGAATCGCAATCAATGCTGGCACGCCGCCGCCTTCCGCATACACGCGCCGGACCAGGTGGCCCGGCCCCTTGGGCGCAATCATTACCACGTCGACATCTGGTGGCGGAACGATCGCTTTGAAATGGATACTGAACCCGTGCGAAAACCCGAGCACTTTGCCCTTGGTCAAGCCAGGCTTGATGGCTGATTC
>QHZW01000362.1 GCA_003224815.1 Acidobacteriota bacterium
TCCGCTTCCCTGCGTGCCCAGCGGATACGTCACCTTGTCTCCCTCGTTGCCGAAGTAGAACACGTGCCCATTCCCGTGCGCTGTGACCCATGGCCGGTCATCAACAAATTGCACCGCCGGAATCAACGGACGCGTTGTCTCAAGCGTCACGCTTCCGAGCCCATTTACTTTCCAGCGGGTGAACGTGTCATCGGCCACATTCGTGTCCACGAAATAGAGGTGGTCGGCGTCGTCGAGCGTCATGTCACCCTCGTCGCCAAACTCGTGCTGCTCAATGCTGAGTGGCGTCAGGCCCTGAATGTCCTGCCAGCTCTGGCCTGCGTTGCTGGAAATCCAGTCCCAGGACATGCTGCGCGTGTAAGTCGGCGAATTGATATCGGGAGCAAGGACAAGCTGCCAGTTCTCCTTATGCGCCGTGGCAAAGATGTTTCCAAAGCGGTCGGCGACGAAGCTAGGCTCATACCCAAATCCGCCAGTAGGCGTGACTTTTACCGGAGGCCCAAACGTGGTGCCTTGCGCAACGCAAAGCTGAGCGGCGGCGAATATGAGGATTGCGAGAACGAATCCAAGAAGAGTGGTATGGCGTGGACAGGAATTCATCGGAGAGCTCCTCAAAGACTTTCGACGAGTGGCGGGAACTCACGGACGGAAGGAAGATGCTGGCTGGTTCCAGAAAGTTGCACAGGTAAGATGAGGCGAAACTGGTTTTCAGCCAACGGGAGAAGCTGGTGAAAAGCTTATGGTGCGCGCCGGGAAGACACGGCTTCTGCCGCGCCGAAAGGCTGCAAGCCGTCGAGTCATCCACCCTTTGAAACCGCAAGAGGTGACCTGCCTGAAACGGAGTAGCTCCTCACTCTTGATCCAATTCGCAAGCTTCCGACAGGTCTTCAAGAAAATCGGGTTTGAGATAACGAACGAAATCCTTTACTTGGGCGAGCCTCTCTCTGAGTGCGTCGAATGAGATATATCGGCAAATCTCAGCGAGGCGCGGATCGAGACGTGAGAACGTTGGCCGGTTCACCTCAGCGAATACCTTCTCGCGTCGTTCCTCCGGCGCGACTAGGAAGAGCGGAATATTTAGGTTGGGTTGCATTGCAACCAGGTCCGCCATTCTGAGCAGACCGGAGTAAATTGATGTGGTGCTCTCAATTTCGAACGCCGCAACTATTGCGTTCCGGTCCAGCCAGAGCACGTCGATCAGCTCAATAGTCCGGTTAGTAGCGTCGTCGAACTGTAGAGGTAGGCTTGACTTTAACGCTGGAAGCTCGGAGAAGCGATGCCCGTTAAACGAACGACTACGGTCATTCCTCGCAACCCAAACCCCGAATCCCATATCCACGCCAAGCTTGAGCAATAACCATTGAATTTCAGTGTGAGCCGCAGGCTCTTTTACAACCTCCTGCTCCGGTCGATCCGTGCTGTCAGACTCCGGGACGGTCACCAAGCCGATCTTCGTTTTCAGTGCCTTCGGGCGGTACCTTAACTTGCCCGGATCGATCGGCCGAACAATAGGCGACTCAGAGGCCTGCAGAACGGCTTTTACAACGGCTTCGCCATCGTTCTGTTTCCATTTCGTCGGAGAACCGTGTATCTCGTACGTCCCATTTGTCCTGATCGGAGCTCATCTTCAGGAGCTTGTCGAAGAGCTGGCGAAGTCTGTCGTAGGTTTCGCTCCCAGTCAAGGAATCGACGAAACTAATAATACTTCCGCCCTCAGAGCCGTAGCTATTTTGGAATCGATCTCTAGCCTCATGGTTTGCGGCGCGTTTGAATTGAAGCTTTATACCTGGTAGTTCACTATTCAATCTAGCGATCAGGGATTCCCGCTGCGTGACAATTTCAGCTCTCAGCGCGCAAATCGATTCACATAAGTTGAATAGCTCCTGTGCCAGCACTTGCATCTCTCGGAGCTGTTCATCACAAGTTCTCTCGATAGTCGGCAAACGCTTCGTGTCTTCCAGCACTTGAATTTGTTTCGAGAGAATCTCACGGTCCTCAGGCGGAAGAGCGTTTACCTTCGGTGTATAGACGCTGTCACGGAATTCCGTAAATGCACGTGCTAGAGCGTCGGCGGCTGCTTGCGCCGATTTGCGCATCGCCTCAAGCCCACCGTCAACAGACGCAATCGCTGAAGATTCGGCTTCTTTGTTTGCCCTTCCACTCTCAACCATCCTGTTCAGCAGATCGGACAACTCTCCCAAAGGTGTCGAATCCAGTGGTTCAGTGAATTGAACGTCCAGATGGCTAGCTATCACCTCGGCAATTTCCGCACGCCTTCGATCGGCAGCTTCAGCGATCGCGCTGATACGTTGCTCCGTTAAAAGAAACCACTCATATTGCTGTTGAAGCCTGGACAGATCTCCTTCGGCAAGGCGCTGCAGCGTTGACCGCTTCCGTTGCAGCTCCCAGAGCTGCTTCAAGGAAGTATCAAGTCGTCTCACGTGCCGCTGCAGTAGTGGCAACTGGTCACGGGCCCTATCGATATTTGATTTTATTTTCGCCAAAGCTTCACGAATAACAGATGGATCTCCGACCCGATCAAGGACATCAATCCGCGCAGAAGATCGATCGGCTACAGATTCGATTTCATGCCAACCCAGGATCGAAATAGGAAAAACAGCCCCCGCCTTGGCTTCAACAACACGAGTTTCATTTTGCTGGTCAATGACAGTAATCCTGTCTTGGGAATCGGCTCGACGCGTTACTAAACGCTCGGTGCCGTCGTTGTCACGAACCAAACACTCAACATACCCAGAAGACCCAAGAATGTGCTGCATATGCTTAGACACAGACTCTGCACGTTCTCGCGGTACAGAGGTGTTCAGCACGAAACGAAGACACTCGAGTAGTGCGGTCTTGCCGCTTCCCTTGCTGCCTATAAGTCGCGTTCAGACTCTCATTGAAGTTCAACCAGCATTCGTTAATGAATGCTCCGCTGACGTGCAGCCCAACAACCCGTGAATAGTCCGATGATGGAGCGTCAATCGCGACGCGATGAGGTAATGATAGAGCTGCCCTGAGCTCCGCGGACGTCGGGCGCTCTGCCCTGATCCACGTAGCCCGGTGGCGCTGTGCGATGTGGTCGTGATGGTGTGCATCACTCGAGCAAACGCATGTTGCTTTGGGGATAGCTCGGTTTTCCAATGTCACTTGTTTCCCGTCGAAGAACGCGGCGGTCTGCCTCTGTCGTAGAATAAACAAAGCGCCCTTTTCCCGAAAATGGAGCCCCACGTCCAATACGCTCGACCGAAACCCAGCGGGATAATCGCCATCCCGATACTGGTAATTCTCGATTGCACTTCTTAGGACGTAGCTGTAGTCACCTTTTTCGCGGGGATCAACGGCCACGATGCAATGAAAGAAGTAATCCTTGCCTATTTTCTTGAAAAGAGCATCGACAATTATGTTTATCTCAGCGCCAGGAATGAGTGTTACGTCCGGGCAAAGCTCCTGTAACTTGTCTAACTCATCGCGAGTAGGAAACTGCTCGTGCTTAAGAACGACAGCAAAACTGAGTCGTTGGCGGGACAGTTCGCGCGCCAACCTCTCAAACGAGTCCGGCGCCTTGTATTCATAATCCCTTGACATAGGAAAATGCACGTGGAAATCTGCCCGTCTCCAGTTCGCTCCAGGGCCTATACGGCTCGCGCGCTTCGTCAATTCCTGTTTAAACTCTTGGATCGTCATACAGAAAGAAAGGCACGGCTTTCGCCGTGCCCCCCGACACAGTCCGGTCAACTTACTACTTTGGTTTATGAACCGCTAGGCACTTTCGTGCCATAGTCCTAGCTGCACCCACTCGTGCTTTCGCAGCTCATGCATTTGTAGCAACTGCCGTTTCCCACCATGCTGGGCCGCAGATGTGGCACGTATAGCGCGGAGCGTGCCCTGAGCGAAGTCGAATGGGCGACCTCGCCCGCGTTTGCCGCTTCTATCCGACGCACCGCTCACACCACATACATCTTTA
>QHZW01000019.1 GCA_003224815.1 Acidobacteriota bacterium
TCTTATCTTCGATCCCGATCTCCTTATAAAACGCGACAAGATTAGTGCAGAGACCGAAGAGCACATGTTGGCAATTGTCCACAACTTCGCCGGTGCCAGGATGCTCGTAAGATGAGGCCCGTCCTCCAAGGTAGGGACGGCGCTCGAATAAGGTGACACGAAATCCAGCTTCGGCCAGAGCGCACGCGGAGGCTAGTCCGGCAAGGCCGCCGCCGATAACGGCGACGCTACGCGAGCCTCGACCGGTGATGCCGAATTGCTGTGTGGGTTGTGCCGGATCCATCAGGCGATTCGCTTCAGGAATCCTTTGCTGAGGATGGCCAGCTTCTCGCGAGTAGTGAGGCTGACCCTGCGCGAAAAGACGTCGTAATTCAGACGAACAATCTTTTCGAGAAGACTGCGGTAGATCGTCATCAACACCCAGAGCGCGGGCTGACTGTCCTCGGAAACAAGCGGCAGCAGTTGTTCGCCAGCGCGATAGTCCTCAAAGGCGCGCTGGGCTTGCATTTCCATCAGTGGACGCATACGGGCCAAGTCCGGGGCAGCCGCCGTCAATTCTTCAGGTGAAACGCCGAACTGTTCAAGGTCTTCCGCCGGTATGTACACGCGACCGAGGCTCGCGTCTTCTTTTACGTCGCGAATGATATTGGTAAGTTGAAAGGCGAGGCCGCAGCGCTCGGCCAGCGGCTCGGCGGAGGGATCCGTATATCCAAAAATACGAATGCACACCAGGCCAACAACGGACGCCACGTGATAACAGTACCGCTCGAGATCCTGAAAACTCTGATACTGAATTTTCGGGCCAGAAGGCGCAGCCTCCTCCTGGTTGTCCTCTGCGTCCATTGACGTCCCATACGCCAAGCCATCGAGCAGCCCGAGTGGAATATGGAACCTGCGCTGGGCATCTGTAAGCGCGATGAGCACGGGATCATCGGTCGGATAACCGGCCTGTGCAGAATGGAATGAGTCTACCCAAGTTTCGAGCCTCTGCCGGCGTTCGCTGGCTGGTAATGATGGATCGTCAGAAATATCGTCACAGCGGCGCATGAAAGCGTACACCGCACACAACGCTTGCCGCTTCCGCTTGGGTAATACCAGGAATCCGTAGTAGAAGTTTTTGGCCTGTGAGCGAGCAATGCCGCGGCAAACGGAGTACGCCATATGCAACTGCGACTCTGTTGGCAGGAACTGTGGGGTGCTATGCACGGCGGTGCTCATAATAGTTTATGCAGCGCCGCCCGAGCCACTAAGGCAATCTTGCGGGATTTTGAAATCGCAGGACGATTGCCAAGCACGGCATAATTCTCACGTTCGATCGCGTTCAGGATTTCCTGTCCGCCGCGAGTGAAGAGTTCGAGATCAATGGCCAATTCTCGGTTAACTTTGCTGACGAGCGGAAGCCCGCGTTCAAACCATTCCCGCGCGCGCTCGACTTCGAACCGCATGAGTCCGCAAAATTCCCGCGAATTGTTTTTGTTCGCGATATCGGCTTCGGCTACGCCGTAAATGCGGAAATCTTCGAGAGGCAGATAAATTCGTCCCTTATCGTAATCGGGGCTGACGTCCTGCCAGAAATTTGCAAGTTGAAGGGCGGTGCAGGTGAAATCTGAAAGCTGCTGGCGGTCGGGGTCGCGATAGCCGCAGAGATAGAGCACCAGATGTCCGACTGGATTTGCCGAGTTGCGGCAGTAACGGAGCAGACCGTCAAAAGTTTCGTAGCGCGTAATGCGCTGGTCCTGACGAAAAGCGGTCAGCAAATTGAGGAACGTCTGCTTGGGAATATTAAACTCGCGGACCGTTCCTGCGAGGGCGACGAACACTGGATGCCTGGGCGTGCCGTTGTAGCAAGCATTGAGTTCGCATTCCCATTCGTCGAGCAACTGCATCGATATGGCGGTGTCGCCGGTTTCGTCGGCGAGATCGTCGGAGATGCGGCAGTAAGCGTAAACATTATAGAAATGCTGCCGCAAGCGCTTCGGCAAGAACCATGTCGCGACGGAGAAATTCTCGTAGTGGTCGCGCGCCAGCCGCTCGCAATATCCGTAAGCATCTTGCAATGTCGGCGCCTGCGCGGGAATGGCATATTCCGCAGGAAGCGTGGCCCAGATTTGATTAGTGGAACTCAGGTTTTAGCTCCTAGCTACTAGCTTCTAGCAATCACTCGTCTCATTCTGGTTGCTAGAAGCTGGGAGCTAGTGGCCAAGTGCGATTATTGCCCCGGAATGATCGCAGTCTTGATGTCACCGTTGCGGTTCATCATGTGCTGCAGGACCTGTTGTAAGCGCGATAGCGGGGCTTCGCCTGTAATGTACTCCGTCGGGCGGATTTTCTTTTCAGCAATCAGCGCAAAAGCCTTCCGGACAGTCTCCGGCGTATGGTGGAAGGTCGCTTTCAACGTGATTTCGGAATAGTGCAGGCGGTTGGTATCGAGTTCAACTTTAGTGCCTTTTGCGCAGCCGCCGAAAAAGTTTACTGTGCCACCCTTGCGGACCATTTCCGTAGCCCACACCCAGGCTTCAGGGCGGCCCACAGCCTCGATAACCACGTCAGCGCCCCGCGACCCCGGCGAGAGAGCGCGAACCGCTTCGATCGGGTCCTTGACCGCGGTGGTCTGCACGACGTCATGCGCGCCCATACGGCGTGCGTCAGCAACCTGCGATTCCCGCTTTACGACAGCGATTACGTTGCAGCCGACGGCCTGAGCCACGTGGACAAACATCAGTCCAATAGGGCCACCACCAACTACTGCAACGGTGTCGCCGATCTCAACTTTGGTTTCATGTAGCCCACGCAACACGCAGGCGAGCGGCTCAACCATCGCTGCTTCTTCAAAACTGACGTGTGGAGGAATAACGACTGTATTCAAATCAACAATACGCCGCGGAATGCGGATGTATTCGGCATAGGCGCCATTGTTGAACAGTAGGTCTTCACAAAGATTTTCCTGATGGCGCGAACAATAGAAACAAGTCTGGCACGGGGCGGAGTTCAGGGCGACAACACGCATGCCTTTGCGGAACCCGCGGACTCCGGGGCCGACCTCTTCAATGGTTCCAGCGAGTTCGTGGCCAAAAAGGGCGGGTGGGACAATCATGCGCGCGTGATAGCCACGCTGATATACCTTAAGATCAGTGCCACAAGTTAGAGCAACTTGGACCTTGACCAGGAGTTCACCAGCCTCGACATGAGGAATGGGAACTCGTTCGATTTTGACGTCCTCTTTGCCGTAAAGGACGGCCGCCGTCATCTTGCCCGTCACTGCTGTCCCTTTTGAGAAGGCTGAATCACGATCTTCATTGAATCCGGTTGGGGATGCGCCGCGAGATTTAAGGCTTCGACTGCGCGCTCCAGCGGAAAACGGTGACTGATCAGCTTCTCCAAATCCATCTCACCATGCATTACAAGACGTACAGATTCACCCTGCAGATTAATGGATGCACTGTAAGAACCGATCAATGTTTTCTCGTCCATACAAACCGCAGCCGGATCAAATACCGCTTCAGTATGTTGCGTTTGCGCAAACAGCAAAACCCTGCCGCCGGGGCGAACAGCATCCATCGCGGTACGAATCAAGCTGTTGTTGCCCACAGCCAAAATTGAGGCATCCACGCCACGATTTTCGGTTTGCTCGCGAGCGAACTTAACCGGCTCCTGGTGTGACGCGTCAACTGAATTGTTGAGTCCGAATGCTTTAGATATTGTAAGCCTCTGCTCATGCAAATCGGAAGTGATAACCCTAGCCCCTGCCCGTTTCGCTAATAAACTCAATATGATACCGATGGGTCCCTGACCGATTACTAGAACCGTTTCGTCAGGTTGAATTGCGAGCCGCTCGATGCCTTTCAGGCAGGTATTTACCGGCTCAACAAATGAGGCTTGCTCGAGAGATGTGCCCTCGGGAATTCTGACCGTACCCTTACGCACGATCCAGTCCATCACGCGAACGTATTCCGCGAACCCGCCACCGGAAGGCTCAAATCCCGCAGTGCAGCCAACTTTCTTGTACGTCTCGCATTGTGCAAAGGTCTTGTACCGGCAGTAGTAGCACTCACCGCAAGGGATGTGATGAAACACCATGACGCGGTCGCCGGGGGTGAAATTCGTTACGTTTCGACCGACTGCGGCCACGGTGCCGGAAGTCTCGTGTCCGAAAATGCGAGGGGCGGAATGAGAGCCGGTAGCAATTTTCTTCAGATCCGTGCCGCAGATCCCACAGGTCTGGACTTTGACCAATATCTCGCCGGAGCCGATTTCTGGAACCGGAACCGTTTCGAGCCGCACGTCGTTCACCCCGCGATAAACCGCGGCGAGCATGGTTGAGGGGATAGTGTCAGGAATCAGATTCGAGGTCAGTTGCTGAGCTATGGCCATATCAGAGTGCTTACCAAGCTTGGACGCGGACAGCGTCCATCCACAGATCAGAGTTGTGGACGCCTGGGCGCTCCACCTGCATTGTGGATTGTCTCTGGAAGTATTGTATTAGTCAGCGCACTTTCGCGCAGCCAGGCGCACAGATTTTCAGATGCAAACTTCGTGTTCCGCGCCAGGCGGGCAACTTTCAGCCAGAGCCACGGCCGGACGGCGATGTGAAGAGCGAAGCGCGTGGTCCGAAATTTGCCATTCTGGATGAATGATTGGATCTCGGGTAATTCGAAGTTGATGTCGTCTGAAATGGATTTGATGGCGACAAATGGAAGGTTGTGCTTGAGGGCAGCGCGGGCAATGGACGCACCTTCCATGTCCACCGCATGTGCGCCATAGGCCCTCCCGAGTTTCTGCTTCTGTTCGGCGCTAGCAATTTCCGGATAGCTGACGAGAACGGTTTTCGCCAGAGGGGTGCTGCCAATTGGGGCATTCTTGATGGCCGTCTCGTGGCGACTGCTGTCGCGCGCATCGATGACTGTGACGGGAAAGATGGTCTCGCCGACGCGCAAGTCGGGCGTGAGCCCACCTGCTACGCCGGCCGAGATCAAGAGCTCCGGCGAATATCTTGCGATGGCGGCTTCCGCCGCACGACGGCCGGCCTCGGGGCCGATGCCGCCGCACACCGCAATCGCATAGCTACTTTCAAAGAAAGTAAACTCGCAGCTATCGTGCTGTGCCTTCGTTGATTGCCAATTCTTGATGAGAGGCCAGAGCTCGCGCTCGATCGCAGAGACGATGACGATTTTGGAAGCTACGCTCAAACCAAAAGAGTACGGGGGCGCGCGCGTTTATAGCAATACCGCGCCGGTTTCGTCCAAGGCCACATCAGTCAGTACCCAGAGAAGAACCTATTCGCGCCGATGAGAGCGCGCTAGAATCGCGCTGATGGATATCAAACGTCTCATCACGCATTTCACTTACCGCATCGAGCAAAAACCGGAGGGCGGATTCGTTGCACACGCCAGCGATCCTAACCTGCCGCCGATCGAAGCTCCGACACGCATGGAACTGCAGCACAAGATTCAAGACAGCATTAATGCCGCACTGGCGACTGAGTTTCCCGGCCTCAAGCTGCCAGAGAATAAGCGAGTGTCCTTTCATCTCGAACGGCAAGCCGACGGAGGCGTTGCATTCCACTCGTCTGATCCGAACGCGCCCAACTCCGGGCTGTCCACGCATGAAGAGGTCGAGAACCATTTTGCCGAGAAGATATTTTCGTTATTTGGAAAGCAGATTATTGCTCACCTACCTCCAGAGATGGCGTCTCAACTTCCGCCGGAACTGTCGGCACAATTTAACTCTGGAAACATTAAAGTCTTCGTCGAAAGAAATGTCAGCGTGGGGACAAGTAGCAGGCCCAACGAGATTGCTCAGACAACTTCTCAAGTTTCAGGCGCGCTGGTAGCAGAAGAAGGGCCGATCAGAGCCGCGAATTTCTCAAGCCAGGACACGAGTGGCTCACCTATTACACCCGAACGCGGGGGCAACGGCACATTTTTTCGGTTCCTGCTGGCGCTTGCCGTGATACTTGGTGTGATGTACCTGTATCTGCGGTTGCATCACTGAGCGAAGTCTTCGAATTGTGAGCCACGATGGCAATACTGTCGGAGTAACTGCTCGCAATGTTCGCGACAGTGCAACCTACTGTCTGCACACGGTGCTCCGGCTCAGCGTGGCGATATATACGCGCGCCGCCCCCGGCTGAGCATCACTTTTCGCCTAGCTCAGGCACGATGAACTCGCTCAAATACGCCTCCAGTTTCGCCCGGTTCTGCTGGCGATATTGATCGTAATCCTGTGCGATACCGTTATCTGCCGCGCTGAGCAACACGTAAGCCTCCAGCATCTCGGCGGATGATATCTTAAGCAGCCACGCCAGATCGGAATCCTTCGGCATCTCAGTCTTATTACCTTTCTTACCGAGGTTGCTCCTCAGTACAGTGGCAGCAACGCTTAGCGCTTGCGCTTCCTCCGGCAGGCTGTGACGGTATTCTTTTTCATTAGGAAAATGTTTCTTGAACTCATCGCCACGCCACTTGGCACGGCTCATGCTGTACACCAGCCAGACTGACATTCCCTCTTGCGATTGATTCGGATCGATGTTGATGTTGATGTGAGATTTGTCCTTCTCGGAAACGCTGTTAGGCGTCTTAATGTGGACTGTTGTCAGTTTCACCTTGCTTGCATTGGCCCATTGCTGGAGTCCACGCCAAGTAATCGGATTGTACGGCTCGGCTACGACCGCCTGGATTGCCTTCTTGCGGGCAGCCGCCATATCCCCGGTTTTCGTCAGCATGTCGGAGTGATAGCGATATGCGGTCTCCCGGTTGGGGTCGATCTGGACAGCACGCTCATACCACAGCCCAGCGGAAGGCAACTTCTTTTCAGCGAAATATGTATCGCCAACGAACAGTGCGGCCGCATAATTCCTGGGATCCAACTCCAGCGCCTTTGAGTAGTGCTCTATGGCTTCGTCAAAGTCCCGCCGGGCAAATGCAACCTCACCCAAATGGATCTCGTTTCCTGCTGCACCCGAATCGTAAGTTATCACTCCGTTTTCCGGCGTGACCTGCAGCAGGTTTTGAACTAGGCTGCTGTTATTGCCGAGTTGCTGCGCCTTCATCAGCAGGCTACGTGCTCGTATCCTCTCCTTCGCTCCGTCTTCTTGATTGGACAACGTAACAGACCTGTCGATCAGGCAGGACGCCAGACCGGCCAGAACATCGGCATCATCCGGATTGCGTTTGGCAAGATCTTCGAATAACGGCAGAGCCTCCAGATGCCTATCGGAGTTATAGAGTTGGTAGGCCTCTTTACGTTCCGATACATACGGGTCATCGCTGCTATTTTGCGCTAAACCGGCCGACGCCTTCGACAGCAACCCACATATCAGGGCGACGCCGATTATCAAACGATTCATTACTCAACCTCCCCCAGCGCGGACATCCTACTACTCAGACACCGATCCGCACAGTGTGCTCCCGAATTGCACAAAATCTGCTGTCGGGTCCGGCCCCAAAGATTCCATGGGCTCGGCATGCTATATTCCTCGCTAAGTGACGCCGAAAAAACTCTACCCGTGGACTGCGCTGCTGTTGCTTACTACGCTTAATCTGCTCAACTACATCGACCGGTCGGTGTTGTTTGCAGTGCAGCCTTTGGTGCAAAGCGAGTTTCATCTCAGCAACTCACAGATCGGATATCTGACCAGCGCGTTCTTAGGGTTTTACATGGTCGCGGCCCCATTCGTGGGCCCGCTCGCGGACCGATATTCCCGCAAAGCGATCATTATTGGGGGAGCCATCTTTTGGAGCGCCCTGACTTTACTCACGGCGGTTACGCACAATTACACGGAGCTTTTGGTAAGACACACGCTCGTCGGAGTTGGAGAAGCAACGTTTGTGACTATCGCGCCTACGTTTGTTGCTGATCTCTTTCCTGAAAATAAGCGCGGACGCATTTTCGGAATTTTCTATCTCGCGATCCCTGTGGGCACTGCGGCTGGATATGTATTGGGTGGTACGCTCGGAGCGCACATGGGATGGCGGTTTCCGTTCTATATAGCAGCTGCGCCCGGATTTTTAGTAGCGCTTGCGCTGCTTTTCGTGCCGGAGCCTCCGCGCGGCAACTTCGATTCGCTAGAGGAAACTTCCGAGCGAGGTACTTTGAGGGGACTCACGCACAATCCGGCATTCTGGACCGCGGCGCTCGGCATGGCTGCCATGACCTTCGCTCTTGGCGGCATTCAGGTCTGGATGCCCACATTTCTGTCACGCGCGCGAGGGTACACGCTGGAATCTGCCAATCAGATTTTCGGCATTATCGTGGTCGTGGATGGAGTTTTGGCCTCGCTGGCCGGAGGCTGGCTTGGAGATTATCTCTTGCCGCGCATGAAGAGCGCTTACTACTTCGTTTCTGCCATCAGCATGGCAGTGGGCGTACCGTTCATGATTGCGGCTCTCTTTCTTCCGGGCCGGCTAATGTTCCCCGCCATTGCCGTCGCTGCATTCTTTTTGTTGCTGAATACTTCTCCTTTGAACGCGGCAATTGTGAACTCGGTCGGGGCACACATTCGGGCCACCGCAATTGCAGCGGGCATTTTCATCTACCACCTTCTTGGCGACGTTCCTTCGCCAACCATGATGGGATGGGTGGCTGACCACCGCTCGTTGCAAGCAGCATTTGTTTTGCCGGTGATTGCCATGCTGGTTTCTGCTGCCATCCTGTTTTATGGAATGCGATTTGCTCCCGCCATTGCGGTCAGCTCAGACCAAAAACCTGCCCAGGCCCACGCAGGATGATTCTTTTCCACTGGCTCGCAGGAAGTGTATTGGCACTGATCTGGCTCTCGCGGGTGTGGGACTCTGCGCGCGGGATTCCGACCATTGCTGATATCTCGCAGGCCGAGTGGGACCGGAAGCCCGGCCCCGGCAATCGCCTCGCCATCGTCGTGCCGGCATGCAATGAACAAGAGTCGATTGAACAGGCGCTGCGGCGTCTGCTCGCGCTGGATTACGACAATTATCAAGTGATCGCGGTCAATGATCGCTCAACTGATCGAACTGGCGAGATCATGGACAAGGTAGCAACGGCTTCCGGTGATCGGTTGAAGATCGTTCACATCGCCGAACTGCCAGCTGGATGGATGGGTAAGGTGCATGCGATGTGGACGGCTGCCCGTCAATCCGATTCTGAATGGATCCTATTCACCGATGCCGACGTGATGTTCCGGCCAGATTGTTTGCGGCGGGCCATCACCTACGCTGAAGCCGAACGCGCCGACCACGTAGTTCTCTTTCCGCGAATCATTATGAAGCGTGTGGGAGAGAAGATGATGATTGCGTTCTTTCAGCTTCTGTTCGTTTTCGGGCATCGTCCCTGGAAAGTTGCGGATCCAAAAACAAAAGACCATATGGGAGTAGGCGCATTTAATCTGGTCCGCCGCAAGGCTTATGAAGCAGTCGGCACCTATGCGGCATTGAAGTTTGAGGTGGTCGATGACATGAAGCTCGGAAAAGTCATGAAGAACGGCGGCTTCCGGCAACGGGTCGTCTTTGGGGATGACCTGATCGAAATTCGCTGGGCCAGAGGCGCGCGAGGCGTGGTACGAAATCTGACGAAGAATTTTTTTGCCGTGATGTCGTTTCAGACGTGGCGTTCGCTTGGCGCATGCGTTGCTATGGTCATCCTGAATCTAATGCCGTTTTGGGGCGTACCGTTCGCGCCCGGATGGACACGCATTCCGTACAGTGTGGCGTTAGGGTCAATGTTTCTCTTGTACGCGGGTGTGTGGCGCAAGGTGGAAATCGAGCCCTGGTACTTTCTGCTGCATCCGGTCAGCACCATACTCTTTATCTACACGATGCTGAAATCAACTTTCGTGACGCTGCACAAAGGGGGCGTGGAATGGCGCGGAACGTTTTATCCTTTGGAAGAGTTAAGGAAGGGGTTGGTGTGAGATGTACTAATTCTCCACGTCTAATGGCATCTCCACCGGCAGCGTTGGGGTGCTTTTCTTTCGTCGCGGGCTGCGACTGTGCGGGGCCCGAAACTTTCCGGCGCTGAAATTTCCGCGCTGTTCGACATCGAAGTTCTTCGGCATGGGCGGAATGCTCGCTGAGTCACCCGCTAACTGCTTGCGACTCTCAAGAATGATCTCAGCCCGATCGTCATACTCTTTGATTTCGCCGCGAATTTCGACGACCTTGCCCGCGAGCTCGCGCACATCGCCAATGTTCTTGAGATCGTAAGGAAAGACAACGACTGAAAACGGACACATTCGGAAGTCATCGCAGAAATCCAGATAGTGGACGCCCTTGCTTCCAGTCTCCACCCGCACCACTCTGCCGGTTACACATTGCTTTTCACCGATATGGCGTTGCGCCTGATCGAACGTAATGCATTGGGCGGAGGACAATTCGGAGAGCAGAAGAACAGCCGTGCCAAGAACTGCGATGCGAGTCGTCGCCGCAATTTTAGCGACGCGAGAAGAAGATCGACGCAGAAAAACTCAGAAAACTTAAGAATTTCTCCCAGAATGGGAAATGCAAACGGCGGGCGTCACCCGCCGTTCCACAGCTTCTGTACGAATCTACCGGAAGGCCTTTACCGCAGCAGCTTCGTCTTCCTTCACGTCAAAGACGGTGTAGAGCTTCGTGATCTGAAGCAGGTCGTGAACCTTTTTGGTGAGGTTCAACAGTTTCAGTTCCCCGCCCTGGTTCTTTACTGTGGTGTAGGCGCTGACGAGTTCGCCGATCCCGGAGCTGTCGATGTAGTTGACATCTCCGAGGTTCAGCACAAGTTTCTTCTGGCCCTTGGCGAGCAGGTCTTTCACGTTGTCGCGCAACACAATGCTGCCCTCGCCCAAGGTGATACGGCCGCTGCAATCCACAATAGTGACGCCGTCAACCTGGCGTGTGCTGGTCTTCAAATTCACTGGGAAGCCTCCCCGGCCCGATGTTTTCAGAAGATTTTCCGGTGCCAAAGGGTCAGGCACCTTGGCCAAATCAAGGCCTCTTCCCTGGTCCCGAATTGTGATGACCAGGTCGTGCCCTGTACGCTCGAACTCCAAGCGAACTTTTTTCTCCGGATCGTAAGCGTTGCCGTGCAACACCGCATTGACAGCCGCTTCGCGAACCGCCATCGCGATCTGCAAAACTTCATCTTCGCCAAAACCAGTTTCCGTGGCGACTTCGGTTGCGGCTTGCTCCGATTTGTCCACGGTTTCAAGAGTGGAGTCCAGCGTATAAGAGCGCCGCTCTGGAGTCATAATCAAGGGGTCTAATGAACTCGCAAAAGCCCGTGCTTCACAAAACATATTCCGCCTGGATAATTTTGGCAGATTGGGTAGTTTGCCTCGCTCCTGTGGAAATGTCAACGCAGGCCCTCAGATTCGTGCGCTGAACCCGTCTTGCTCTCGCGCTTGGCGTTCCGCAGCAACAGTGCGAGAGTCTCAACTGCCAATAGCGCAGCGTGGCTGGAGGCTTGAGGCAAACTGACCAACACTTGAACAATATCCTCTTTTCCGATTTCAGCAGCTTCAGCGAGCGTTTTGCTTTTCACCAATTCCGTCACCGCGGAACCACAGGCCATTGCTGGCACACATCCCTTGGCTTTGAATCTTATTTCGGTGATTCGCCCTTCAGTAATTCGCGCCGACAGGGAAAGTATGTCGCCACAAACCGGGTTTCCGAGCTGCGCGACAGCTTCAGGTGATTCCACGACCCCAGCGTTGCGTGGATGCTCGAAGTGATCGAGAAGCTGAGGAGAGTACACGGCATCATTCTAGATGACCCACGGCCAATTATTTCTGAATGAAGAAGGCAGAATCGAAGAGCGCTCGGGAACGTTGGGTTGTCTCGGAATGCCGAGTGCTTCTCTGGGTTCTGACTTCTACATCCTGAATTCTGCATTCTGACTTCGTTATTCTGCTTCCTGCGATACTGTTCTCATGTCCTACGCTCCGATGCGCGTGGTCTCGCTGCAGCCGAGCGCAACGGTGATTCTGCGCGATTTGGGAAAGCTCGACGCGCTGGTGGCTTGTACGAAATATTGTGTCGAGGTGTGTCCTGAAATTGGCGAGCGAAACATTACCGTCGTTGCAGATTCGTGGACGGCACAGGCGCAGCAAATTTCAGAGACTAAGCCGGACCTCGTGATCGCATCCGTTCCCTATCAGGAGAAAGCGATCGCCGAAATCATGAAGTCCGGCGCCCGATTTCTGGGGCTGGCGCCGAGGTCCCTCGCCGACATCTACGGAGATATCGCGGCGATTGCCGGCATCATGCACATGCCGGAGACTGGTTTCAAAGTGATTCGTCGCATGCAAGATCAGATCGAAGAAGTGCGGATGAAAACCAATTCCCTTCCCAAGGTCAAAGTGTTTTGCGAGGAATGGGGCAAGCCGCTGATTGCGTCGCAGCGCTGGGTGGCGGAATTAGTGGATGCGGCAGGCGGAGACTTTGTGGGAACTCCGGGGATGCCGGTAGACCCGGCAGCGGTTTGTGAATTGCAACCGGATGTATTGATCGCGGCTTGGTGCGGCGCCGGGGACCGCGTGCCGCTCGAGAAAATTGTGCGACAGCGCGGGTGGCAAAACCTCGCAGCCGTACAGAACGGATGCCTCTATTGCATCAGCGACGAATATCTCAACACGCCGGCGCCCACGCTCATCTCAGGACTGCATGCGTTGGCCACCGCCATTCATCCAGAACAGTTTCCAGGGCCTGAGGGATTACGGCGAATTAACTCTCCAATTTGAGCCAGAACTAACCGTCGTAAGAGTCTTCGCTGGCACTCATTCAACCCCAATCCTTTTCCACAAGCCGAACCATTACGATGTACTCACATCGTAATGAGTTATGAAGGTCTTAGAGAGTCAGGCGAGCTGACATGAAAAGAGTTGTTGCCGCGCTTATCTGGAAAGATAAAAGAATCCTGATTTGCCAGCGCACCCGGCATCAACCCATGCCGCTGAAGTGGGAATTTCCCGGCGGAAAAATTGAGGAAGGCGAGCAGCCACGCGATGCCCTGCGCCGCGAACTGGATGAAGAGCTTGGCATTGCTGCGGTTGTTGGGGACGAAGTGGCACGCATCCAGCATCGTTATCCGACGGGCAACTCGGTCGAACTGCGATTCTTCGATGTCCGCGATTACGAGGGTGAACTTCAAAAGCGGAATCTGGCGAAACAAGGGTCCGCTGAAACTCAGCCCTGATCAGTCGAGTGGTGTTGTCGGCAGACTCGATGACGGCATTTTTCTCAAGGTAGGCCGTCCTTTGGACTGATGATGCATTGAATCGTGATAGAGCTTCGCCTTGATCTCCTGGAAGTCTGACGAGTCAACTTTATATTGCGTTTCGGGCGGCAGCAGCGTATTGATTTCTTGCTGCGTCTTCTCAATACGATCGCGCGTCTGCGGATGAGTGGCAAATGCGCGCGCAACCTTGCTGTCCTTGATGCGCTCCATTCCTTTCACTCTCTCGAAAAACGACGTGAGCGCCTGCGGATCATAACCCGCTTTGTACATGTATTGCACGCCCAGAAAATCTGCTTCGGTTTCGAAATGCCGCGAAAATTTCAGATAAGTGAGAGGCGCGCTGACGGTCAGGGTCTCGTAGGCCGCAAAGCCGATTGGGCCGCCGATCATCATCATCGGAATTGAAGCCATGTTCATCAGTTGGCCACGCGTGCGCCCTCGGGCCGCATGGCAGGCGGCGACGTGCGCGATCTCGTGCGCCATGACACCCGCAAGTTCGGCCTCATTGTCAGCGGCAAGAATCAGGCCGGAATCCACATAGAAGAACCCTCCGGGAAATGCGAAGGCATTGATGTCGTCAGAATCAATGACCTTGATGGTGAATGGGACGAGCGAATCAGAGTTGCGCACCAGGTCCTGCCCGATCCGGTTCACGTATTCAGTAATAGCCGCGTCTTTCACCAATTTGGATGATGACTCTACTTGCTCCGAATATTGCTTGCCCATGGAAACCTGGCGCTCCAACGCGTACCAGTTGCCGAATCCGCGTGAGCAACCGACGTTGCGATTGCCGATCGCTTCAATGTCGCGGATGCTGTGGTCGCGATAGATTTTCTGCGGCGGGGATGAAGGTGCCTCCTCAACGTGCATAGCCATTGCAATTGGCAAGTCTTGGGTAAAGACAAACGTGGAAGAAAGAAGCAGCGCGAAGGATGCCAGCGGCAATGCGAGTCGGAGCATGTTTACTCCCGAGCCGTAATTCCGAGAGGAACTGAGTTGCCGACACATTACGCGAGAAGGCCGCCACAGGCAAGATCAAAATTGCGCTGTGTCGTTAGCACATGATATGTCCGGTTGAGATAGCACGTGATATGTCCGCTTTTCAGGCGGTGAGGGTAAGAGACCATGCGAAGCATGGTTTCTTACTCGAAGGCCGCGATGGAGCGGGCAATGAAAGTACAGGAAGTGATTTTGCGGGCCATGGCGAAACGGATCACGTGGTGGCAAGCGGCCGAGATCA
>QHZW01000363.1 GCA_003224815.1 Acidobacteriota bacterium
TATCGGTCAACGGGTGATATGGATCTTTTACAGCATCATCATTGGTCAAGGCTCTCTCGCTCTAACTTACGGTGGCAATCGATGCGCGCCTGCTTGACTCCCTCGCCGGTGCCAGAGCCAGCAGCACGACCCCGACTACAAACATTACAGCCACGCCTATCACTTCATGGCCGGGGATTACTTTCTTGTACGCCTGTATCGACATTACTGCTCCATGCGCAAAGCTCGAATAAGCCGTAAACGCGATGAGGCTGCGATGCTCCGCCGGGCTTCTGACGGCCAACAGCAAAAAAATCCCAAGTGTGAAGTAGAGGCTAAGCATCATCGCCAATGCGGGTTCCTGTGCGTAAAACAGCACCAACGGATAAGCCGCAGCTAGAAACAGCAGGCCGAGCAGCACTAAAACAACTTTCAGTATCCGTTCCCGAACCATAGTACCTCCTGGTACCGATCAGCCAGAAAGCATATCAGTTCGGAATGACGGTCTTCCGAACCCGGCAGGGCGGGCGAAAAATACAACCACAGTTGGTCATTCGCGGTAAAAGGCGTTATCACCAATCGAGGTTCAGGGGTTACACTTTCCTCCCAAACCCAGAAAACTGGAATTGCAAAAAGGTTGTGGCCTGATTCTCGCTAACTCTTGCAATCAACCAGATAGAGAAGGGCCGCCTTTTTTGCGTCACAACAGTGAGGCGGCCCAAACTTTCTTGGGATATTCCTCAGGCGGCTTTGTGTGCCGCGATCTTCTGGCCAATATACGTTTCCACATTAAACGTCCGGACTAACGGTTCGCCTTCGAGCAGGTGTCGAACCGAGTCTTGGACCTGCGGGAAATGCTCGCGATGATACAGCTCGGCGTCTTCTCTGGTATTCCAGAAACTGATGCCCAGGACGCGATCAGTCTCCTTGTCCGAAACCAGGACGATCTCGTCTACAAAACCATGCTGTTTTTTCAGGATCGGGAGCACTTTCTCGTTAACGGTGTTTGTCAGTTCTTTGGACTTTCCTGATTTGCTCTTAAGTTCAACTACGCGTGTGAACATGTGGTTGCTCCTTTGTTTGGTTGGAGGGTGAAAGGAACCCGCCCGCCGTGTAATGAAACACAGCGCGAGCGTTATCGAGTAACACTGAAACGGGCTCCGTTTTCGAGACGAGAACGGAAATACCCTCAGAGCGAGCTTCGTGCTCCGAGAACACGTCGCAGTACTCGCTGAATACGATTATGGGTGTCTCAGGCATGAGCCTCTTCAAAGCTTGTGCCGCTTCAATCCCATTCATCACTGGCATCGAAAGATCAGGTCGGGACGCAGCACTTGAGCCATCTCGAACGCCTCTTGACCATTCTCTGCATCCGCGCATACTTCGAAGTCTTCCTGCGAGATAAACACTGAACAAATCGCGTGGCGGGTAAGCGCATGGTCCTCCGCTACCAATACCGATTTCACCATGGCGTAACACCTCCATTAGCAATGGTCTCGGACTGGACGATGTGGCCGTTATCCCTGCCTGGCTGGCAGAGTTCGTATGCAAAAACGGCAACAGGAAAATGGGACGTGGAAGACGGGAAAAGCGCAACAGGCAAGTACCGATACATCTCGCGGATTCCCGCGCCCTGATAATTTCAGGTGATACCCAATCTCAGACTCGATCAATCAGGTAAAGCATGTAGGAGGCGTAAGCCAGAGGCCTTCAGGTATTTGCTATCAATTATTTGCTGTCAATTCCCGCCAGATAGCAAATCTCAGGAAAGTTACTTGTGATATCGCGATTAATCACCAATCTCCGAGTTATGCACAACTCTGACTCGCATTCAGAATCGTACTATGGGCCCAAACGTGAGCCGCAGATTGTTGTGCGCGCCATTGTTGAAATAGACTTCGTCGCCAACTTCAAATCGTAGTCCGACTGGTCCAATCACCGCTTCCACACCCGCCGCCGGATAGATCACCGCGTTCCAGTTCGATGTTCGCAAGCCGAGAAGGGTGCTCACCACATTGCTCAAGGGCAGCAGGCCAGGGCTCAATTGAAAATCCATGAAACCGCCCTTTAATGTTACGAACGGACGGAATCCTCCGCCTGATGGCTGAAGCTTCGGCCCAAATAAACCGTGCGTCACTCCCAGCGATGTGTTCTCGATCGCTGCAATATTTCCGCTCACAATGCTGCGGTAAGCCTCCCCAAAGTTAATACCGTAGTCATAGGCCAGTTCGCCTTCCAACATGACGTCGTGGTGAACGCGGTATCCAAAGCGGGCTCCGAGTCCGAAGTTATTAGTGCTGGTTTGCGAAAGATCCAGGTAATCAAGAAACACGCCGGCTTCGAGGCGCTTTTGCGCGAAAAGTGAAGAGGTTCCGACGAGAAAGCAAATCAGCAGGGCCAAGCCGGTTTTAGGCATTGGCTCCATACGATGAAAAGCCGAGCATGAAGGTTGTGACTGATTGAACGGGTCAATGTTGTGATATCGAGATTTATCGCCAACTATGGATAGCAGCGATTCCATCAAACGCTCTAAACTGGTCTCACGATGCGAATAGGGCTTGGCATAGTAGGCTTTCTCATGCTGATCTGGGCAGCCTGGGGCAAGAGCTTCCGTTGGGGGCTCTATGCCTTCGTCAAGGATGAATCAGATATAGTGCTGGATCGGCAGACTGGCAGGATGGTCGCAGCCGTCATTAGGTATTGCCTGCATGATCGGAGCGATCCTGTACAAAGGGCAGGATTGATTGGCGCGGTCGGCCTGTGGTCAATGAGCGATATGGCGGATTTCTGGCCAATTAACAAAACTGCGGCTCTCGCCTCTATTGCAGTAAGGATCGGATTTTGCTTTCCCAATCGTCCTTGTCCACCATCCCCGAGTGAGATACAGCGATGCGCCCCTCTCGATCAATCAACAAGGTCATGGGCATGCTCGTGAGGTGATACTGCTTTGCCAAGCTCTCACTCCCAATGACGACTGGATATTTCATTGCGGTGTGTCCGCCCGTTTCCGGGTCCTTCTCCAAAGCTAGAAAGGGCTTCACAGTTTTCCATCCGTCCTCATCCATCGACACGCCAATGACGGCGAGACCGCGATCCTTATACTTGGCGTCAAATTCCATGTACCACGGGATTTCCGTTTTACATCCACCGCACCATGTCGCCCAGAAATCGAGAAGAACAACCTTTCCCTTGTACGTAGATAGATTGATGGTGTCTCCCTTCGCATCTGTAAGGATGAAATTGGGTGCGGGTTTCCTCTGGCGCCCTGGAATGAGTGGCTCCTGCTTGCCTGAGTTGCCCTGCACCTGAGCGAATGCGTGCTGCAATGGCGGTTGCCCACCCAACAGCAATGCAAAGAATAGAGCTGGACTTGCAACCACTCGATTTACCCGCATTAGTTCCTCCGCCCGCGATAT
>QHZW01000364.1 GCA_003224815.1 Acidobacteriota bacterium
TGCGCGAGCTTTACTTCGTAATCGGTGATGTAATCTCCCTGACGCATGAGGTGGATGCCCATCTTGAGGGTGGCGAGAATGCTTTCGCCCGGAGCGGGAATGTTCGTGCGTAGCAGAGGCCCTTCGTAACCCGCGTGCACCAGGTCCAGAGCACGCGCTTTCGCGTCCGCGAGCAGACGATCTCGGTTCATGGTAATACCATCGCTTTGCGAGATGAATCCCGCAGCGCGGGCCTCATGGGCCGATGTCGCAACCTTTGCTGTTGCAATGGTTTCGAAGGCATTCTTTATCGTTTCGGTTAGCTCAATTGAGTCCGCAAAGTTCCCAGTGAAACGCGTCCCCTGGCGCAAACCCTGTGCAGTATCGATGGCTCGCAGCAGCATCTCTTTGCAACCGCCACCGCCGGGAAGCAAGCCCACGCCGACCTCCACAAGGCCGATATAGAGTTCCGCATGTGGCTGGCGAGCGGGCGCATGCAATGTGATTTCAGCGCCCCCGCCCAGCGTCATGCCAAAAGGAGCGACTACAACCGGCTTGGGAGAAAATTTGATTGCCTGTGTCATCCCTTGGAACTGGCGAACGGCGAGATCAATGTCGTCCCACTCTTCTTCCTGAGCCGACATGAGCAAGAGCATGAGATTCGCGCCCACTGAAAAGTTCGTCGCATCATTCGTCATTACGAATGCGTCGAACTGATCCCCGGGACCACCCGCCTTCAGGCTTTGAGAGATCAAGGAAACAATGTCGGAACCCAGCGAGTTCATCTTGGAGTGGAACTCGATGCAGCCGACCCCGTCGCCAAGATCAACAAGGGATGCTCCCGAATTCTTCTTTACGATGCCGTTGGACTTTTTGGCTACACTCACGGACCAGACGCCCGGCGGCACCCGAACCGGTAGATAGTTACCACTTGTGACATCCCAGAACGCACGACTGGATGGCGTTTGCGCGTCATCGGAGTACCACGACTTCTTACCAATAGCGAACAGCTTTTCAACGTTGACTGGAAGCGGCCGGCCTTCTGCTTTCATCCGTGCTACTACAGGCTCAACTCCCGCTGCGTCCCAGAGTTCAAATGGGCCGAGCTCCCAATTGAATCCAAGCCGCATGGCGCGATCGATTTCGACAATGGAATCCGAAATTTCAGGCACGCGGTTGGCGCAGTAGGCCAAAAGATCGGATAGCGCAGACCACAGGAATGCACCCGCTTTATCATTCCTTTGCGGAGGCGCTTTCTCAAGTCCCAAAAGCATGCGCAGCCTCGGCCCGACCTCTTCGATGTTCTTTGCCATCTCCAACGCGGCGAATTTCGGCTTCTGTCGGGGACGATATTCCAGCGTCTTCCACTCGAGAGCGAAGCGCTCGTCTTCCCCAGCACCCTTCGCCCTCTTGTAAAAACCACCTTTCGTCTTATCGCCCAGCCATTTGCGCGAAAGCATCTCACGAAAGAAGTCGGGAAGTTTTAGATCGCTGCGTTCGTCATGAACGTTCGCCGTCATGTTCCCGACGACATGCCCAAGGATATCCAGGCCGACCAGATCAATCGTCCGGAACGTTGCCGATTTGGGCCAGCCCACTGCAGGCCCTGTGAGCGCGTCCACTTCCTCGATGGAAAGGTCAAGTTCCTGCATCAGTCGCATGACGTTGAGTACGGAAAATGTCCCGATGCGATTGGCAATGAAATTAGGAGTGTCTTTCGCACGAACCACACCTTTCCCGAGGCGAACGTCGCTGAACCAGGTGACTGCGCCGATCAGTTTCGGGTCGCTTTCCGACGTTGGGATAATCTCCAGCAGTCGCATGTAGCGCGGAGGATTAAAGAAATGCGTACCAAACCAGCAGCGGCGAAAATCCTCGGAGAAACCTTCAGCGATGCCGGCCACGGGTAAACCACTGGTATTGGTGGTAATGATCGTTCCCGCGCGGCGCACAGTCTCGACCTTCCTGAGCAGAGCGCGCTTGATCTCGATATTTTCAACGACAGCCTCGACGATCCAATCAGCCTCGGCAAGCCTTCTCAGATCGTCTTCGAAATTGCCAACTGTCACGAGTCGAGCCAGCGGAGACTCAAAGAACGCCGCAGGCTTTGACTTCTTTGCCGCCTCAAGTCCCGCGGCTGCGATCTTATTGCGCGAGGCCGCGTCAGAACCGGGAGCGACGACGTCGAGCAGGTAAGTCGGCACCCCAGCGTTGGCGAAATGCGCCGCGATTCGTGCGCCCATGGTCCCGGCACCCAGCACTGCAACTTTGTGTATGCGGTTCATCGAACGATCTCGTTCCGGCGGAGCATCGACCGGCTTTCGCGCCTCGGTTCATAATAGTAACGGTTGGAGGTGCTCATGCGCGAAGTCGTCCTCGTGTCATCCGTACGTACGCCGGTGGGTCGCGCCTATAAAGGGACATTGCGCGCCACGCGCCCTGATGAACTCGCGGCAATTGCCATCAAAGGCGCGCTTGCGAGAGTGCCGCAGCTCGATACAACGGAAATCGAAGACGTAATCCTTGGCTGCGCGATGCCTGAAGCGGAGCAGGGAATGAACGTTGCGCGGATCGCATCATTGCGCGCGGGCTTGCCAGTAGAGACCTCGGCCATGACCATCAATCGTTTCTGCTCCTCGGGCTTGCAGGCAATCGCGATGGCCGCGGACCGGATTGCAGGCGGGAGTGCCGAAGTAATCATCGCCGGCGGAACTGAGTCGATGTCAATCGTGCCCATGGGCGGTCATAAGATCTCGCCGAATCCATGGCTGGTCGAGAACCGTCCTGATTCTTATCTCTCCATGGGATTGACAGCGGAGAGGTTGGCACAGCGATTTGGGATTACGCGAGAGGCTGCGGATGAGTTTTCACTTCAAAGTCACAAGAAGGCGCTCGCCGCCATTCAAGCAGGAAAATTTGAAGACGAGATTGTGACGGTTGCTGTGGTTTGTACGATCCCGAACGGATCAAAGCCAAAGAAGCAGGAAATTGTTTTGAAAACTGACGAAGGGCCTCGCTCCGATACTTCGCTCGAAGCGCTGCTTGCTCTCAAGCCGGCTTTCCACACTAAGGGAACCGTCACTGCGGGAAATTCCTCGCAAATGTCAGATGGTGCCGCAGCCGCGGTCGTTATGTCCGCTGAACGCGCCGCTCAGCTCGGAATCAAACCGCTTGCCCGGTACGTCTCATTCGCAACCGCAGGATACAAACCTGAGGAGATGGGTCTTGGACCCGTATTCGCCATTCCTAAGGCG
>QHZW01000146.1 GCA_003224815.1 Acidobacteriota bacterium
AACCTTCTCTTCGAGGTCAAGCACCAGCGCAGCACGTTTCTCATGATCTTTAATTGCGGTCCGCAGCGGATCATCGGTGAAGATCTCAAGTCGCCGCAGAATGGGGTGGTAGACGCCGCCACCAAAAACGTGGTGCTCGGTCATACAGATCCCGAGGGTGACTAGCGCAGCTTCGTCGAGATAAAAGGCAAACTGCAATTCCGGTCGCGAGGCGTCTTCGTCTACTAAGCCGCGGTAGATGCGTATGACTTCTAGTGCGCGTTCCTTCAGGTTGTGCGCTTTCTCAGTATTCAGAGCGAGGATCTGCCACGCCACCTCGCGGTCGGCTACTACCAGAGCAGCAATGGATTTGGCGCCGAGTCGGCGCATGGCTTCAAGCCGATGCCGCCCATTGGGAGTCCAAAAACCATCGCGCGGTGCGACTACAGCAATAATTGGGTCGAGAAAACGGCCGGTCTTACTAATAACGTCGGCCAGACGTTTGTGATGGGCGTCGGACAAGTCCCGCTGAAAAGGTGTGGGCTCGACAGCGTCGATCGGCAGAATCGAAATGAAAACAGGATGTCCGCCGAGCGGGTCCTTGTATGACCCGACTACGCAGCCGCCCGCTTTCTCGATCGCTTCCATTACCTCGACGGCCGCAGGAACTCCATCCTCGTTCCGATGCTCTGCTGTCAGTCGCCAACGACCGTGGCCACAACCGTGCGCTGCCGGCCGAGGTTGCGCAACGCTACTGACTTATTTTGCAGTGCGCTGTGTGCTCTGTGGCAGCCACTAATGTATTTCGCGATATTCAGCCGAAAACCCATGTTATAGGCTCGCGTGGTCTAACGCATGATGACGCTTCGGTCCTAACCTTGTTCGTCGAATCAGGAGACCCGGGTTGGATTCCCAGCGCGAGTTCCAGATGGGTGGGTTGTGTAACCGAACAACACGGCAGCATCCGAAGCTGCAAATCCGGGTTTGACTCCCGGCCCGCCCACCAGGCCGTGAAGGAAGCGTATACGCGATCAGCCGATTTGACTGCTGATTTCCGAGGTGCCCTTTTACGGAAGCGAGTATCCGCTTGACCCGATCAGTGGGCTAAACCGGGACTGTGACCGCTTGACAAAAGCAACCCCATAACTCAATATGGCGTCTGACGACATGTCAGTCAATGAGCTATGGAGACATTCGCATTAAGTGAACCGGTATTGCTAGTGCTGCTGAGTTTGGCGGAACAGCCGCGTCATGGCTATTCGATTCTCAAAGACATTGAATCCATGAGTGACGGCCGCGTGCTGCTCAGCACCGGCACTTTGTATGGTGCGCTGCAGCGCCTACTTGATAACGGCTGGATCGAACGGGTCCAAGAGGAGAACACTCCTCGCGACCGGCGCACTTACAGGCTCACCTCTCGTGGGCGGCGGAATCTTCAAATGGAAATTGAGCGGATGCGACATCTGACAAAGATGGCTTCGCTGCGGGTGGCGCGCAAGGAGGCGTGATCGTGATGCTTACGGTTTACTGCTGGTTGTTATGCCTGTATCCGAAGAGCTATCGCCATGATTTGGGCGAGGAGATGACGTTGGTGTTCCGCGACGCACGAAACGCTCTTTCGCCAGCGCTGGCCGTGAAGATCGGCTTTTACCGGCGCGAATTTTCTGGACTCTTATGCAGCGCTCTGTCTGCGCACTTTGACCGCCTGTTCGGAGCTGCCATCCCATTTCCGAGGTCCTATATGCAGCCCCAGTTTCGTTTTCCTCGCGCCACCGTGTTCTTGATGCTGGTGATTTTCGCCGGTGTGGTGATCACTATCAGGACCGCTTGCGGGATTGCTGGCGACACATTGGGGTTGGGCTGGCGGACGCTGCTGGGCTGCCTGATCTTTATGTTTGTGAGCATGTGTACTGCTGCCGCAGTCGTCTGGGGCATTCTGTACGCCCGACATCGTAGCGGCGTACATCGTCTGCAAAACGTACAGAGCTAGATGTATTCAGCGGAGTCGAATGGCACATGAAAGAGTACGCAGCGACCTCTGAAGCGATCGACCTCCCAGTTCGATCGTGGCTTTGGCTCATCTTGAAACGGATTTCATTATCAGTAGCCGCGCTTCTTGCTGCTGGCACAATTTTTCAATTCTCGATCACGTTGTGGGAAAGCCATCGCTATCCTCCTCCCGGCAAACTCGTGGATATCGGTGGACTGCGGCTTCACATCAACTGTACAGGCGCGGGCAGTCCCACTGTCGTGCTGGAGTCAGGCCCAAACGACTCCTCCGTGATTTGGCAACTCCTTCAGACTCAAATCAGCAAATTCACACGCGTTTGTTCGTATGATCGCGCCGGTTTTGGTTGGAGCGACGCGCCTAATGAGCCGCGCAGCAGCTCGAATATTGCCAATGAACTGGAGCGCCTCCTCACCCGAGCTGACGTTTCCGGTCCTTACATTCTGGTCGGGCACGACTTCGGCACGCTCGATCTTCGCGTCTTCGCCACGCGGCATCGCCAGCAAGTCGCAGGCATGGTGTTCGTCGATTCCGTCCATCCCGAGATGCACCATCGGCCGCCTTTCAACGTGGGTGCGCAGTCCACCCTCACAAACATCTATTACCGCCTTATGCCCTGGACCGTGCTCGCAGGAGTGCCGCGGATTCTCGGCTGGTGTCGCGACAATTTCATTTTCCCGAACCAGCCGAAGGAATGGGTGCAGTTGGTGCCTGAAGCAACCGCTCAATACTGCCGGCTACAATCCTTGCGCACCGAGCAAGCACAAGTGACAGACGAGGACGGCTCCTTTCCCGCTATGACGGGGCCCTTCGGCGACATACCGCTCGTCGTGCTCTCTCACGATCCGCAAGTTAACAACTTTGGCGGATTCTTTTCTCCGGCCAAGTTGGTCGAGGCGGAGCGTGCGTGGATGGAAATGCAGGGTGAATTGCGAACTCTTTCATCAAGAAGCAAGTGGATTGTCGCCAAAGGGAGCGAACACTGGATACAGATTCATCGCCCTGAGTTCGTCGCTACAGCAGTTCAAGAACTCGTCAATGATGCCCGCGGGACCGCACCGTTTCAAGCTGACCCAGAGACAGAGTACAAGTAAGCCGAAACCCTAAGGACCACCATGAAAAAAGCCTCTCTTTTGCCAATCGCAGTTCTCGCCCTTGCCGTGGCCAGCTAGTGTTTCAACCGCACGTCGTTCCAATTTATCTCCGATGGGCATGGCCACAGTTTACGCCGTGCTCAAGCCTTGATCACTCTTGACAAGCAACGCACTCTTCTTCCTAGCCGTCAAAGTTCGGAAGGTTGGCAAATCTTACCTTAGGATTACTTCAGGATTGCCTGTTATCCGTCCGGTAGAGTTCTTAAACCACTGCGACCACACTTCTCCCAGCAGCGTGAACGTCACTCCTTGGCAACGATGACCGTGCTTGCGCCCGGAAGCATCCAGGGACAGTGTATGTAATCCACGATGCGGGTGAAGCTTTCGCCGCTCACGTCGAACCGGATGACTGAGTGCGGCGTCCATGTGTCCGCACCGCGCCGGAGAATGATAACCACCGGTTCACCATCCACTTCACCCAGAGCCAATTTCCAGGCCCATGGCCAGCGGTCGTAATTGAAGAAATAAGGCGCTTCCGCGAACTTGCCCGCAAATCTTTCGGCAACGTTCAGACGCGCATCGGCACTGACCAACTCGCGAACTCCGTCCCAATCGCGGCGATTGAAGCGCTCAACGTAGAGTTGCATGACTCGTCTCAACTCTGGGCTTACAGTTCTCGACGTGATCACCTGGGGAGAAGATTCAGCGAGCTTGGTTCGAGCGCGGTTGAGCGCGGCTTTGACACCGCCCACAGTAGAGTCCACGAGCTCCGCAATCTCCTCAAGCGAATAATCGAAGACATCCTTCAGCAGGACACATGCGCGCTCTTTCGGAGGCAGAGTCAGCACGAGGTGTACGACAGCCTTTCCGGTTCCCATGGCGGGATCGGTTGGCCCGATAGCTTCCGGTAAGGCCGCGGCTACTTCGGCGTCGTCCCGCACGCCCCTGCGGCGCCGAAAGTCGATACAGCGGTTGTGCGCAATCCGGAATGCGAGCACAGTAACGGTGCAATGCCGGCCGAAGTGTAGAGATGGTCTCCAGAAACGCCAGGTACCGTGCTTCGAATGGGCCGGTGTCCTCGAGGTACTGACTTTCATTAACGCTGTTCATCGGAGTCCATGACTTTCAGAAGTCGGGGTGTGCGATTCATCCAAACCGGCTGCTTGAGGCGGACGAAGTGGCTGCCTTTCTTTAGCTGGCTTTTGCCTCTTCCTCGCGCCTACGAATAGCAGCCCCTTGAGGATCGGTTGTGATATCGACCCACTTCGGATTAGGCGTAGGCTCGGCGTCGTAGTTGTCATGCCAGTTCCACCATTTATACGGCGCAGTCTGCGGATAACCCTCTGGCGAGTCCTCCCAAGTCTCTTGACGTCCGAGCGGCGTGATGTCGAGGTAGCTCCAGACAGTCCCCATCGCCTCGTCGCCACGGTTGTTGATGAAATATGTGCGGAACACCTGCTCGCCATCGCGGAAGAACACGTTGTGGCCGTGCCATTCATCGACGCCGAAGTCCTTGTCGAAGCTGTCGGTCATCGTGTACCAGGGCATTTCCCAGCCCATCCGCTTCTTCAGCCGTGCGATGTCTGCCTGCGGTGCGCGCGAGGCCCAGGCGAGGGTAGTGTCGCGAGCGTTCAGATGGGCCAGGTGCGAGACCTGATCAGCACCGAGAGAGCAGCCGCGGCAGGCATGCTCGGGCCAGCCGAACACCCCGGGTTCGAAGAAGGCGCGATAGACGATCAACTGCTTGCGACCTTCGAACAAGTCGAGCAGGCTGACCTTACCCTTGTGTCCCTCGAACTCGTACTTTTTTTCCACCGGCGTCCACGGCATCCGTCGACGCTCAGCGGCCAGTGCATCACGGGAGTGGGTGAAGGCCTTCTCCTTCACAAGCATCTGCTGCCGAGCAGCCTCCCATTCCTGCTGCGATACGATTGGGGGTGTCTTCATCTCTTTTCTGGTTGCCATCCTATTTCTCCTTTTTGTTTTGTTTTATAAAACGGACCGAGACTACTCGCTCGGAAAAATCTTCTGAACTTGCCGATACACACCGCCAGAATTCCTCCCGTGGATCCGACTCCGGCGACCATGATTGCTGTGCTTGCGATGCATGCTGGGCACATATGTTCCTCTCTACACTTCTAATTCGTGGACGGCCAATTGAACTTATTGGTATGCTCCGGGAAAGTGCACGTCAGCACTCACCTGTCTGCTGTATTTTCTTGCCCAACGGCACATCCCTCGCAGGGGAGTGATGATGCTCTTTCCCAGTTGCGTCAAGGAATACTCGACCGTAATAGCTTTTGATGTCGTTATGCGTCTCGCGACTAGCCCTGTGGATTCGAGATTGCGCAGCGTTCTGGTCAGCATGCGCTGCGAAACGCTTCCCAGGTGTCGGCGTAACTCGCCGTGACGATGAGGTCTCTCTTTGAGCGAAAACAAAATCTTAGGGGTCCATCTGCCGATAAAGATCGGCGTCCGCCCTTTCGATTCTTGCGCCGTTGCCATAATGCCGTGTCTCCTGCGAAAACTCCTACGTCTCCTCAGATGTTTATTCGCGCTGGGCACCTCTCCAGATTGCCAGTCCTCGCATGCCTGCGCAATTAGGTACATATGTGTACCTGGCTTTCCGATCTCTCCCCGCTCTGCTGCTAATACGGATGGCGCCGGGAAGAGGATACTTGGATTGTGACGACGCACAGGACAGGGAGCCCGATGGCCTGTCCTGTGACTTCATCATGCAACAGCCGCCGCGCTCTCCGACGCGAAGGCCTTGAACTGCTGCTCGAGGGTCTTCACCACGCCATTACGCCAGCCCTCGGCAATGGATTGAGAGGCAGGATCGGGAAATATATCTTCCTCGCCATTTTCCAAGCCATCGAAGATGCCGCGCGCTGCGGATTCCGTTGAAGCTTTGGGTATATCAAAGCCGCGGTTCATATCAGTGTCGACCGGCCCCAGGACGACAGAATGGACGGTAACGCCGCTTGCCACGAGAAGCGCTCTTAGTGACTGCGTCATGTTGAACGCAGCAGCTTTTGAAATGGAGTAGGAAGGTATCACCGGGAGCGCAGCGAGCCCGACCATTGACAAGTTATTGACGATGGCCCCTTTAGATCGCTTCAGCAGTGGCAGGAAAGCGTGCGTCATTCGCAGCGGGCCCAGAAAGTTGACAGCCAGATGCTTTTCGATAACCTCAATGTCACTCAGATCGTCGTAGATAGCGATACCGGCATTGTTGATCAGGACGTCGAGGCTGTGGATCTCGCCAACTGCCTGTTGAATCTGCGAAATGCTGGTCACGTCGAGCGTCAGCGGCGTCACTCGTTCGTCGGCAATTTGCAGTGGACCACGAGTGCCCGCGTAAGCCCTTTTCGCTCCGCGCCTAAGCGCCTCATTCACGAGGGCCCGCCCGATACCCCGATTGGCTCCTGTGATCAAAACGGTTTTGTTTTCAATGTTCATAAGACTCTCCTTTGTTGATTGCCTTTCATCTGCTATTACGGCTGCGGGGCACGGGAGGATACGGAGGAGTTCACAGATTTTGGTGCGAGATTGTGCTGGGTGTTTAGAAATCGCGAGGGTTGCTGGCAAGCAGCACCGTTATACGTAGAGGGGCAATACTCGGAGCATTGTCGAGCATCCGGAAACTACGAGGCAGTTGCTACGCTACAGTTGAATCTCGAAACTCGTAAAAAACAGATCAAAATGCGAGTGACTGTGGACAAGATGCGTAAGTTCCCTCATACCGGCGCGTTCTCCGATCAGGTGTGGCTGAAAACATCCGTTCGTGGTGTCGCTGCTGCGGGTCCTCAAGCTCACGATTGCGGAAGGGAAGATCGTCGAAGTCGACGTGGTTGCCGACCCCGCGCGTCTCGGCAATCTTGATTTCGCGGTGCTTTACTCTACAGGAGCAGGGGAACTAGTCTGACTATGCTGCACTTGGCACGCCTGCGTTATCTCTCCTCCTTTCTTTTCGGCGTTG
>QHZW01000147.1 GCA_003224815.1 Acidobacteriota bacterium
CATTACACGTGGCGCCCACCCACTTGGTGGCTGATTGCCGCTGTCGCGCATGCGGCAGCCGCGATTAGGTTCCTGCGGATGCGCGCTCATTTTGCGCTCGCACTCACGTTAGCGGCATTTGTGTTCGCTGGCGCGTTCGCAATCGAAGTGCGTCCAAAGCTTCAGAGCGCGGCACAGTTCGATTCTGCCGAAGCGGTGACCATCACCGCCCATGTGATCGGCGAAGGCAGTCTGCAGAACGAAGCCACAAGCTCATGGCGCCAGCAGATCGATCTTGAAACCGAGAGAATCAAATCTGAATCCGGAACGCGCGACAGCCGCTTCGGACTGCGGCTCACGGTGTATTCAAAATCTGCGGAACCCGAGGACTACGGCGGGATAACCGCCCCGCACCGTGACCTTGTTCCCTCAATGCGGCTCCTTCACTACGGCGAGCGCGTTCGATTCACCGCGAGCCTGATCTCTCCGCGTAATTTTTACAATCCTGGCGTTCGACTACGCCGGATTTTTGCGTGAGCAAGGAATTCAGGCAACCACCTCGGCAAAATCCAGTGAGATCGAAACTCTTCCCGGCTTCTCAGGGAGCAAGTTCGCGCTACAGCGAGCCAGCGCGCATCGCAGCATCGTCGAGCACATCCATCAACTCTGGCCAGAGCGCATCGCAGGATTGATTGACGCAATGGTTATCGGCGAAAGGACATTCATCGACGTCCGGAACGTGCGGACTTTCAGCGTTCGGGCACTTATCACATGCTGGTGGTCGCCGGGCTGCATGTCGGCATCCTCGCCGCATTCGCGCTTTGGATTCTGCGCCTGCTGGGCTTCAACGATATCGCCGCCAGCGCGTGCGCAATGGCGCTCATCTTCGCTTACGCGGTACTCACCGGCGAAGGCGCTCCGGTTTGGCGCGCTGCGCTGATGTTTGCCATGTATCTTGCAACCCGGCTACTATATCGCGCTCGCGCCATGCTCAACGCGCTCGCGATTGCCGCAATGTGCCTGCTGCTTGCCGATCCCAGCGCGCTATTCACAGCCAGCTTTCAAATGACCGTTGCATGCGTCGCGCTGATCGCGGGTATTGCAGTGCCTTTGCTTGATCAAACTATCGACCCCTCTGCGCGCGGCCTGCGCAATCTGGACGCGCTCGCCTACGATCGCTCGCTGCCACCCAAGGTCGCACAATTCCGTATCGATCTCAGGCTGATTAGCGCCGGCTTCAGCCGATTCATGCCGCGCCGGATTTCCCGAGTGCTAATCACCGGCGCATTCCGCGTTACCTTCGGTCTTGCCGGGCTGATTACGATTTCAGCGTCATGCAACTCGGCCTGGCGCTGCCGATGGCGTACTACTTTCATCGCGCGACATCGGTTGCGATTCTCGCGAACCTGCTGATGGTTCCACTGCTGCAATTGCTAATGCCGGCTGCGGTGTTGGCAATTGGTTTGAGTTACGTTTCTTTGTGGCTGGCGAAAATTCCAGCTGCCGTGGCAGGATTCGCATTGTCCGGCATCTCGCAAACAGTACACTGGCTCGGAGGAATGAACATCGCCGATGTGCGCGTGCCCACGCCCGGCCTGCCAGTCTTAACGGCGTCTGGCATTCTCATTCTTATCGCAATCCTTATGACTCGACGTAGTAAGTTCTGCACGGCAGTCGGCGTTGCGCTCTTATGCTTTAGCGCGGTCGGTGTGTGGGAGATCAGGCCGCACCAGCGGCTTCGGCCCGGCGTTCTCGAAGTCACGGCCATCGACGTTGGCCAGGGTGACTCGCTATTTCTGGGCTTTCCTGACGGGAAAACAATTCTGATCGATGGCGGCGGCCTTTCCTTCTGGATGCATTCGCAAATGGATTTGGGGGAAGATGTCGTGTCGCCTTACCTATGGTCGCGTGGAATTGTGCGACTGGATGCCGTCGCACTCACTCATGCGCATCAGGACCACATGGGTGGCTTGCCCGCGATTATCGCAAACTTCCATCCTCGCGAACTCTGGCTGCCGGAGGGAATTTTGCCCGATGAAATCCCCGATCTGCTTAGGATCGCACAGCGATACGGCGTTAAGGTGATCCATCATCAAGCCGGAGATATTTTCGATTATGGGCGTGCAACCATTCGGGTGCTCGCACCTGATCCGCAGATTCCAGTCCGCTTGTCGCACCGCAATGATGAATCGATGGTGATGAAGATCACTTACGGAAATACTTCTGCTCTTCTCGAAGCCGACGCGGAAAAAGGAACGGAAAAACTGGTTTCCACGGAGCAGCCGGCGGCTGACTTGCTGAAGATCGCGCACCACGGCAGCGCCAGCAGCACCAACGCAGACTTACTCGCCGTCGTGCATCCGAAATTTGCTGTGATTTCAGTGGGCGCGCGCAATGTGTACCACCATCCGCGCATTCAAGTTCTGGAGCGCTTGCAACAGGCCGGGGCCGTCACTTACCGCACCGACATCAATGGCGCCAGTACGTTTTATCTAGACGGGAGTGTGGTTATTCCTCGGATGCCTGATCTTCGCTAGCCGATTCCATTGCAGCCTCATCGAGCCCGGCGTCTTCGAGGCCTTCCTGCTCGGGCGAGCGGCGATACTCCTCAATCAACTGCCGTGCTTCCTCTGCATCTTCTTCTCGGACCAGCACCCCGACTGCGCCCACGTGAAGCACATCTGACGCGTTCTCCGAATCCCCGAACTCAGCATCAATGCCTACCGACTCAAGCAGGCCGCGTACCACCATCGCTTCGCTCTCCTGTTCGGTTTCAAACACTCGCACCAATCTTTCGTTAGGTTGCGGGACCGCATTCTGAGCCATTGCGCCTCTCCTAAGATGACATTTGATTTTAGTCCTCGCGGCCAAGTTTGCGGAGGCACGGGTGAACAAAAAGCCGTCAAAGCCAAACGGATTCTCATCACCAAAGGGCTGCAACAAGAGTCAATTGCGCGGCCACGACAGCTGAGGCAGAATCACTCGCAACGCCAGTCAAGAGTGGCACATCTAATTTAAGCAGCCGTGCTCCACGCATGGCTACAGGAAAACGGGGGCCCTTTGGATAACGCGCACGCTAGCGAAGGCCTGCAGGAGGCGCAAAAGATCCGCCGCTTGCAAGTAATGATCAACATGGTGATGTCCGTCATCAGTCAGGACCCGAACCTCACCGTGGAAGAAGCTTCAGAACTGGTCGCCGGGACCAAGCGCGCCGCCCTCGCCATGTTTCCGGATAAGGAATTCACCTACGACATCATCTACAAGCCCCGCCTGCAGCGCCTGATGCGGGAGAGATTTCATTTGCAGTAGTTTGGCCTACTAAAGCCTCGCCCCAATTTTCGCAAATCTCTGCCTTTTCTCTTGGTAGTATTCCTACTCACAATCTTCCATGCGCCGGAATCGCTCCGTAGTCTTGTCCCTCGCTCTAACAGCCGCCATGCTTATCACAGCGGCGGTCAGAAAGATTTTCCAATATGCCGCGGCCCCAGCCCGCGATAAAGACAGCGATTTTATTTTCCCCGCCAGTAAAAGCCAGGACTGGCCT
>QHZW01000148.1 GCA_003224815.1 Acidobacteriota bacterium
GACCGTTTTTCTTTGCGTGTTCGATCGCCTGCAAACCTGCGGCTTTCATGCGTCCACTTTGAATCAGCGCCAGGGCTTTTTCGCAAATGATCTTCGACCAGATGCTTTCGTCAGAGCGAGGAACGAAACGCTGCAGCCAAGTGCGTTCGTCCTCGGGGAGCTTCTGGCCATCAATCCATCCGTAACACAGGGCCGTTTCTAACGCCTCTTGATATGACACGGATTTCAGGCCAGAGTCTTTCTTAGCAATCCGAAGCCATAGTCCACCGGTGCGGGAATGATTTTTCTCGAGCCATTCCGCCCAAGCCTTCTGGTCTTTGAAGAGGCGCTTTGGGGCTGCCGCGGCCTTGGTTCGCGGACTCAATTTATTCCTTGAGCTTCAACTTTGACTTGTTCTCTTCGAGGAATTCGCGGAGCTTATCGGCGGAATCCAGCAGGCGAATCCATTGCTCGTAGTAGAGCGTGACGGGAAAGCGTCCGAGTCCATAGACGCTCACGCCGCCCTTTTCCCCCACGCGAAACTCCAGGCTGCCTGATCGGCGAGTTCCCTGCTGCTTTTCAAGTTCGGCCAGTTTGGCTTTGAGCTCTTCGTAAGTTGGTTCGGCCATGATGTTCCTCGGTTAGTTTCTCTGTGGTCCTTACGGGACTCGCTTGCGATTTCGAACTGCGCGGCATAATTAAATGGCCGCTCTTCCACCTGGTGCTTTCAGCGAGTCAGAATTGAGAGATCTTTCAATCCACAGGTGTAGTTTCAGCAAACCAGCATAAAGGGATATTTCAATCCAGGTCGAAATCACGAATCGGCCTGCCGGTATCTGGAGACTCCTTGGCCTTCCGCAGCGCCTCTTGGAATTTCTTCTCCAAAAGATCGCCGGCATGTTTTTGGGCTTCGACAGACTGGCGAAATATGGAATCGCGCCGACTGTCTTGCTCTTTCATGGCGCGGGCAGCATCGTCAAGATCGTTGAACATCTTGGGCTTGACAGGAGCGACGTGCGAGATAACAGCCTGGCTTTCGGCGTCAACTCTAAGGACGGCACCGCAACAAGGGCAGGTCAAATCGAAGGTGCTCTTCTTTGGCATCTCGAAAAATCATACCCCAAAGCGGGATATTCAGTGAGGATCAAGATGGATGGGAAGGACGTGGAAGGTAAAAAGCAGCTCCCAACCCAACATCAAAAGTGAGACTACGGCGGCGGTAATGGCCAGAACTTCGCCCAGAGTCATGCGTGTGCGCCCGGGCTCGAAACGGCGGGCGAGCAGGCCGAGAATATTGAGGGTAGCAAACCCGAATACTGCGCCCCAGAGGACGTCATAGACGCTGACGCCGCCAAGGGCAACCTGAAATGCAAGGGCACTAAGCATGAGTTCGGCAGCCGGTCGGCATGGGCCAGTTGTCGGGCGCAGCCCACATCTGGCGCGGCTTGTCCCGCGATATTACATGGTTTTTATGGGTTCGTCAGCGAACTTGTGTGCGGTCTAGAATCGCATGTGATTTGGTTGCGGATACACTAGCAAAGACATGCAGATATCGACGCTGTTCTTTGACGTTGGAAACACTCTGCTGTTTCCCAACCGCGAAAAGATGCTGCTGGTTTTGCATCAGCGCAACATCTTCCCCGCCGAGGAGATGTTGCAGCAGATCGAACGCGATACCAAACATGAGTTCGATCAACTTATGGAAAGCCATGCTGCCGTGGACCATGGCTTCTGGTACATCTTCTACACACGCCTGCTGAACGACTTGGGGATCATTGACGACACCCTTCTCGCGGACCTGGTGGCGCGCACGCGAATGTCGGCCAATTGGTGCGACATCCGTCCCGGGACTCGCGACGCTTTGCTTTCGTTACGACAGAGACATCGCTTGGGAGTGATTTCCAACGCGGATGGGAAAATTGCAGACGTGCTCGCCCGCTGCGGAATTGCGGATTGTTTTGAGACCATCACCGACTCAGGCATTGTGGGCAAGGAAAAGCCGCATCCGGCAATCTTCGAAGCTGCACTTAAAAGCTTAGGCGCGAAGGCAAACGAGAGCCTCTACGTGGGAGATGTCTATTCCATTGACTATTTGGGCGCAACTGGAGTCGGCATGCAAGCAGTGCTGTTGGATGTAAGCGGCGCATATAGGAGTCACGGGGAACCCTCGGTGCAATCGTTGGACGAACTGGAACTACTTTTGGAAACACTCGCTTGGAAATGACGATCAATCAGGCAAGCGACGAGCTCTGGATGAACGAGGCGCTGAGTTGCGCCAGGGAGGCCCTCCAGATTGGCGAAGTGCCGGTCGGCGCCGTTGTGGTCTGCGAGAACAAGGTGATTGGACGCGGCTTCAACCGGAACATTCTTGATCGCGATCCGACCGCGCATGCTGAGATACTTGCGCTGCGGGAAGCGGGCGCGGCGCTCGGTAACCATCGCCTGGGTGGCTGCGACCTGTTTGCTACAATTGAGCCGTGTGCGATGTGCGCGGGAGCGATGGTGCACGCGCGCATCCGGCGGCTGGTGTATGGGGCCGACGATCCGAAGGCCGGAGCCGTGCATTCAGTGACGCGGGTGTTGAATCATCCTGCACTGAATCATCAGATCGAACTGCGAAACGGCGTGCTTGCGAGCGGGTGCTCCCAAATTTTGCAGGACTTTTTCCGAAGCAAAAGGTGAAAGCAAGCTCTTCGACTGTGAAGATCATTCGATCCGAGTGATCTAATCGTTCGGAATGACGGTTGAGACTGTATGGCGCGGAGAGGTGCGTGAGTGGTTGAAATTGAGCCGGGTTGCGGGCGTGAGCGCAGCGGGAGCCCGCAGGGAAATCCTGAGCGCAGCGAAGGACCGAACGCCCCGTCCGCGAGATTACGGCAAACAACTTGAGTGTCCCAACGCGGAGAGGTGCGTGAGTGGTTGAAACGATCCGCCTCGAAAGCGGACATACCTTAACGGGTATCGTGGGTTCAAATCCCACCCTCTCCGCCAGAAATTTACCAGGTCCTTCGCTCGCACTCAGGATTTCGCGACGCGGCTCAAACGCCACGTAATCGGCTTTGCTCTAAAACTCTCACCCTATAAATTACGTACAATTCTTTGATGGCAATGCCATTCGCGGACCCGACGATCGACCGATACCTACGCGACCGCCTGATGCCAGTCGAAGGTGCGATTCCGCATCTGGCTGGAATTGAGATGTACGGCAACTCGATTCCAGCGGGAACCGTTGGCGGCGACCTGTTCGAGTACATCAATTTTCAGCAGCGATATGACATCGAAGCCCGCACCCGGCGAGCCCTGCAGTTATCGCGCGACTTTCTTGACCCACTCCCGCCAGGCGCACAGCCGCGGAATTCGGTGGACGATCATGTGCAATGGTTGAAATCGCTACCGAACTATCGGCCTGAGATGGAGACCGAATATAGAGAGGCAAAGAGCTCGGAGCAGATCCGGGTCGCCGAGGATTTGCGCGAACTCGACAAAATGGCAGGGGTATTACTGGTCGATGCACAGGGACACGGCATTA
>QHZW01000004.1 GCA_003224815.1 Acidobacteriota bacterium
CTCCAGTGATCAGAACTTCATCCTGGACCGCCATCCCGAAGCCGAGAACGTCTGGATTGTTGGCGGAGGCTCAGGACACGGCTTCAAACATGGGCCAGCATTGGGCGAGATGGTCGGCGATGCTGTACTCGGGCTGAAGAGGCCGCCGAGCGAGTTTGCACTCAGCCGATTCAAGAAAAATTCAAGCTAGTCGGAGTAAGAACATGGCGCAATCACCGGCATTTGTGGTCATCATGCTCGTCTGGTTCTTCGGATGGGGTTTCTTGTTGCTGAAATCTCCTCGCCTGTGCTATCGCACCTTGTCTCTGGGTAAAGAGCCATCACCTAAAAGTCTCAAGCTCGCAAGCGTCGTAGGATGTATGGGTATCTTTTTTGGTGTGTTACTTCTGGTGGAACTCGCGTTCGGCATCCTGAAAGTAAGGTGAGATTACCGGGTCAGACTCAAGATTTCTTTATGATCCGACCGGCTTGCTGCAATGTTGCCACTGCTTCTTCAGGCAATCTTCCCGTAGTGTCGGGGGAGAGATTCAACAGAAGATTAGTCTTTCGTTTGCGGCAGTCGATATACTCGCCAGCGATTTTCTCCGCACCCTGGGTCGTAAATCCAGGACGCCAGAACCAACTATTCATCGGCGGCAGAGGCTTGAATGGCGGGCCAGTCGGGATCCACGCTTCCAGAGGCATGTAGTACGTCTTGCCTTCGAACTTCACATGCGGATCGTGACCTTCGGGAGGAGGCATTGTGTCCTCCGTGTTGATCACGTCAGTCGGCCAGCTCTTTGGCTCACAGATGCGCCCCAAATTGCGTTTGCTCTGGTAGTAGGCCTGGTTCATCACTACGATTCCGTGCGGGCTGTATTTCTTGATCAGCTCGTAGAGCTCCCATCGCTGGTCGGCTGAAAGCTTCCACGTGATATCGAGTAGTTGATAAAACGTGTTCGGATATTTGCTGTGCAGTTCTGTGAGCTGCTGCTTGATGAGCTTGTAATAGCCCTCTTGCACTGGGATATCCCAATCGAACTTGCCCTCGTTGTGGGGATCGAGTATGCAGTAATAAAATCCGTGCTTAAGTTTGTATTCTTTGCACGCAGCCACGAATGCCGCTACTACATCAGTCTTACTTGGGCTGGCAGCAACGTCGTAGTCGTAGTTTGCGGCGTCCCATAGGCAAAATCCGGACATGTGCTTGGCGGTCAGCACGGCATAGCGCGCGCCCAGGTCACGCGCGACCCGAATCCATTGCCGGACGTCGAGATTCGTGGGATTGTATGTGCTCGCAGGCACGCCACCAGTTTCGTAATCGTTCCCAGTGAAGGTGTTCATGCTGAAGTGAAACGAAACGCCGAATTGCAGTTTTTCAAATTCATGCAGCGCGCGAGTGCGATTCGTAGCAGGTTCGATGCGGACGGAGGAGGCGGAAGCGATGCGGCGCAGTAGAAGCGCCGAGGAAGCTACCAGGGATTTGGAAAATTCTCTACGATTCATTCAGCACTCTTTAAGGCAAACGCTACGTAAACGCCGCCGGAAGGGGATTTCGCGTCTTTGCCGCCACCGGCTGCAATTACTACATATTGCTTTCCATTGGCCTCGTAGGTGATGGGTGTGGCGTTGCCAGAGAAAGGCAGCGTCGTCTCCCACAGGAGTTCTCCGGTTGATTTATCGAATACTCGAAACTTTTTGTCGTAGTTGGTTGCGCCGATGAAAAGCAGGCCGCCAGCGGTAACAATCGGGCCGCCGTAATTTTCGCTTCCGGTGTTCTTCAGGCCCTGATCGGCGAGCTCGGGAAATTCGCCCAACGGAACCTTCCAGGCATACTCGCCGGTGTTGAGGTTGATTGCATTCAGCGTGCCCCATGGCGTCGCGACGGCGGGGTAGCGCTCTGATTCGAGAAACCTGGTGTAACCGGAGAAGCGGTATCGCATGAGCGGCGGAGCAGGTTGTCCTGACGACAGTTCTTTGTTCTCACCCTCACTCACGAACAGAACCAACGCATTGACTTCGTCAGGGGTGAGATTCGGGAAAGCCGGCATTCGTCCTTTGCCCTTCTGAATCCTCTCCTTAATCTGTTCCTGAGTCATGCGGTCGCGCACGCCGATGAGAGACGGGAATAGCGGCGGAGATCCTTTCATATCGTCGCGATGGCAAATGGTGCACTGGCTCTGATAAATGCCTTTGCCACTCAGCGGATTGGTCGTGTTCTCTGTGAGTTCGACCGCCCAAGCCATCTCGTTGGAATTGACGTAAAGAATTCCTGATTCCGGATCAAACGCGGGCCCACCCCACTCTGCGCCGCCGTCGAATCCGGGAAAGATGACGGTGTTGCGCTTCGTGCTGAGCGGAACGAATTGCCCATCACTCTGAAAACTTCGAAACTGATTTAACGCCCATTGATGCGCCTCGGGAGTGCGGTTAGTTAGCATATCCTCAGTCAGACGCTGACGGGCATAGGGGGCGGGCTTCGTGGGTAATGACTGTTCGGCGGCGGCGACTTCGCCCGGCAGATCGCTCGCTGGGTACTTATGCGATTCGAGTGGGAATAGAGACTTCCCGTTGGCGCGATCAAATAGGAATACGAATCCCTGCTTGCTGGTCTGTGCGAGTGCGTCAATGGTCTTGCCGTCGTGTTTGACCGTGACTAGCACCGGCGGTGAAGGAAAGTCGCGGTCCCAAATGTCGTGATGGACGCCCTGGAAGTGCCAGATGCGTTCTCCGGTTTCGGCGTTGAGAGCGATTTCGGAGTTGGCGAACAGGTTGTCGCCAAGGCGGTCGCCACCGTAGAAATCAAATGCGGCTGAGCCTGTGGGCACATACACAATGCCGGTCTTCTGATCGACTGTCATTCCGGTCCAGTTATTGGCGCCGCCGGTGTGTTGCCAGGCATCCTTCGGCCACGTGTCGTAACCGATTTCGCCAGGATGCGGGATAGTGTGGAAGCTCCAGCGTTGCTTTCCGGTGCGAACGTCGTAGGCGCGAATGTCTCCCGGAAGAGCGGGTAGTGTTTCGGGCAGGCGTCCGCCAACAATAAAGAGGTCTTTGTAAACGACCGCTGGACTGGTCAGCGCAATAAAACCGGTGGCGACATCACGCCCTAGGCCCTCGCGCAGATCAATTCGTCCCTGGTTGCCGAAACTCGGCACCGGCTGGCCGGTCTCGGCGTCCAGTTCGTACACGAAATTCATCACGCCGACGATAATGCGGCGATCTTTGTTATCGGGGCTGGCCCAGTAGCTGAGACCGCGGTCCGGCTGTGTGCCGACAATGCCAGAATCGAATTTCCATTTCAGTTTCCCGGTAGCGGCATCGAGGGCGAAGACTTTCTGCGAGGGCGAGATGCCATAGAGCACTCCGCCCACTTCGATCGGACTGGTCTGCAGACCTCCGGTTTCACCCGTGTCGAAAGACCATGCGACCTCAAGCTGTTTTATGTTGGACTTATTGATCTGCTTGAGTGGCGAGTAATGGGTAGAACCACGAGAATGCATAAAAACCAACCGAATCGAACCAGAATCATCGGCCAATTAGAACATAACCTTCAAGCTAAGTTGGATGTTCCGCGGATCGTTGCGGGTGCCGAATACCTGACCGAACTTGTAGTCAGGGCCGCAATCGAGGCAGTTCCCAATGTTGGCGCTTCCGAAATAATTACCGTAGAACTCGCCACCATATTGCGGGTGATTGAACAGGTTTAGAAATTCAGCCCGGAACTGGGCCCGGAACTTTTCCGGCCCAAAGTATTTGCCTACCGCGAGATCAACATTTTTGGTTCCGCCCTCGCGGAGTTGCGTCATGCGCTGCGGCTCATCCCCGTATCTGAGCGTAGTCGGAGCGGTAAATGCGGCAGGGTTAATCCAGTTGGTGGCCGACTGGTGCGCCGGTTTCGGGTCTCCGACCAGATCCGGCAATCCGGAGCCTGGGAATCCGTAAGCACCGAGCGGATTGTCCTGGTAGTACGCAGGCAGTAAAGGCAAGCCGCTGGTGAACCGGATAATGCTGGAAACTTCCCAATTGCCAACAACTTGTTTAACAATTCCGGGTGCACTGCTTCCCCAGCGTTTGCCGCTACCATATGGCAATTGGTATACCAATGCCGTTGCAAAGCTTTGGGGAACATCGTGGGTGCTGACTGCATAATCCAGGTTAGTGTTATACGAATCCCGCCACTGACCTCCAATGGTCCAGCCGATGAAATCTTCCGATCCATTATCGAGCGCTTTCGACCAAACGTAGGTGGAGAGCAAACTTAGACCATCCGAGAACTGTTTGGTGAATTTGACGCTTAGTGCATCGTATGCAGAGTGGGCACCCGGCAAGGAGCGCGCCCATTGGAGAAAACCGCCGAATTCTGGAAAGGGACGAAGCAGCTGGTTATATGACACCTGCGGGCTACTCAGGCTACTGTTCGGGTCAGTAATGATGCCGAAGAAGGGATTTGAGACTTGATTGTCGAGCACGGACTGGCCGAGGGCTAAATCTTGAGTGGGAAGCTGGTTCGCGTTGAGATCGGGATTACCATACATCAGGCGGCGTCCCCTTACACCGGTGTAACCAATCTCGGCCACCGCATGGGTGCCAACCTGATACTGAAGATCCATGCTCCACTGCTCCGCGTAGCCGATCGGGTGCGGCCCCTTCGGCCACATTTGACCGACACTCTGCCCAACTGCCGTCAATGCGCCCTGTGAGTTTCCAGGCGGCGGAATCAATCCATTCGGGAAGGGATTGCTTACGAGATCGGATGGAATGAACCCCGATCCATTTACGCTGCCAATCCAGTTGGTGGTTTGAGAAAATCCGTAATGCTGACCGGGCTGGTCAAAGCTGACCATAGCTGATGCGGGGGCGTAAAACAGACCTGCCCCGACCCGCGCGACAAGCTTATCGGTTACCTTGTACGCGATTCCAAGACGCGGGGCGAAGTTAAGATTGTCGGGCCCCCATGCGTAGCGATTGTTCTTATTGGCGTATTCAAATGCGCCGTGGACGGTCGATCCGAGGGCAGAACTGATCGGATTGACTGCGTTTTCGTCGAAGTAGGTCAACCTGTTGTATCGTTCGGTTGCCGGCCGTTGATTTTCATAGCGAAGGCCAGCTGTGACCGTCAGCCGTTGATTGGCCCGCCATTGGTCCTGAAAGTACACTCCAACGCTATGAAGGCTCATAGCAGGATCCATCACTATGGGCGACCCACCACCACCTGTTCCAAGCAGCATGGAGGCAATCGCGTCGCCAGTGGTGAAACCCCCTTGGGGAGCTTGGTTGCCAGCCTGACACGGGCCGCCACCCGCTACCGGCTCGCAGGATGTGAAGGTCCTATCGAAATTAAAGTTACCGGGCTGATCCTGGCGGTTGTTCATGAAAGCAATGTTGTAGTTTGCGCCGAACTTCAACGTATGCTTCGGAAACTCCTTCGTAAGATTTCCGATGAATGTGGAGTTGCTCCGAACATAGCGATTCAAACTCGAGAAATCGCTACCCAGAGTCGAATAGGAGTCTACGTTTACGATGGGGAGCATCGGTACTTGAAAAAGAGAGTTCGAAAGACCAATCGTGCTCGGGTCTGCTTTACCATAGCCAATCGATGTTTGTTCTTCGTGCCAGTGTCCAACGGCAGCATAACCATCGACGACCCACGTAGGACTGGGCGTGTAAGTGTCATTTAAAACGACCTGAAAACCGCGATCGCTATTGATTGCGCCTTCGTCGCCTCCGTTGCAGAAAAAGCATGCGGGAGTATTATTCTGGCGAACGCGGTCCGACATGCGAACAAAGATTCTGTTGTTAGCGCTTTGATTCCAATCGATACGCCAGTCGAATTTGTCGTTCTTCGTTGATCCCGGCCCTTGCTTAAAATAGTTCTGACTAAGCCCAGCGCCGGGAATATTCGGCAGAGCATATAGAGCCAAAATCTTCTGACCCACGGGATCCCAAAGGTTCTGCGGGATTATGTTTCCGGGAAATGGATCGCGCGTGAAGTAGGTGCTACTACCAACTGTAACCTGGTGCGTAGAAAACGGGTTGTAGATCGGATAGGGCAACTCAGAAAAATCTCCGGTCCGCATGGCAGCAGTGGGCACGGTAAGTGGGGAGTCGCCAGTGGAATCTGTCTCTGGCTGGCGCAGCCCCTCATAAGCGGCAAAGAAGAACAGGCGACCGCGCCTTGAAATAGGTCCCCCAATATTTCCGCCGAACTGGTTGCGATGGAACAAACCTTTCGGTGCCCCGTTATAGCCATTCCCCCATGAATTGGCGTCGAGCGCGGAGTTACGGAAATAGTCGAAAATCTCACCATGAAATGAATTGCTGCCACTCTTGGTGATCAAAGTGACGACGCCCGCTCCTGACCGCTCATACTGAGCGTCGTACACGTTCTGCACGACCTGCTGCTCCTGCACTGCGTCATTAGTCGGAGCCACCAGAAGACCACCCCAGTCCACCGCTGTGGAAGGAGCACCATCAATAAGAATTTGCTCGTTCCCGATTCGTCCGCCGTTGAGACCGAATTGGCTGCCGTTTTGGTCGAAGCTGCCTGAACGTGTTGTTTGGCCACTTTGTGCTTCGGTAGTACCAGCGAGCGCGAACACAAAATTCAGCGGATCACGGTAGCTGTTCGGCAACGATTCGATCAGGTGCGAATCCATCGTGACCAAATTTGTGGCGGATTCTGTGTCGAGCAGTACAGCTTCGGCTGTCACGTCGATATAGGTCTTGAAGCCCGCGGCTTCCGCCGTGATCTCGTACGTGCTGGGCAAGAGATTGTCGAATTTGTAGGTTCCAGCTGAGGTTGAGACAGCATCGCGCGTGTCGTTCGTGGCCATGTTCCGCAGATGGATCTTTGCTCCCGGCACTACGCTGCCGCTGGGGTCAGTAACGACACCGGCGATGGATGCGGAAAAGGTTTGCGCAAATCCGCTTTGGACGAGAGCTGCGGAAAAAAGAACCGCAATAGAAAGTAAAAACGCGCGCTTCAGACTGAACTTCATAACACCCCCCGGATCAAATGCAGGTTACTGCCTGGCAGAATTGCGTTATTGCACGTATTAAATCGTTTCAAACTTTCTAACCAGCACACAGTCGTTGTCAAGATTTTTCGACGAATTGTCTACAAAAATGCGGATATTAAGCAGAATCACCTAGTAAAAACTAGGGTTGTGCCTGGTTGACCAGCTTGTGTAAAGTTCTCTCGCGTTAGGAATAGAAAAGAAATAACGCGGCTAGGTCAGGAGATCAGCCTCTATTGGAAGTAGAGGACTGCTTCCGAAGAAATTGCTCGACCTCATCCGCTGAAGGCATTGAAGGTTGCGCACCGGCGCGCGTCACCGAGAGTGCCGCTACTGCGGAAGCAAAAATCGCGCTAGCATGTACCGAGGAGCGACGCAGGAATCCGACAGCTAGGCCAGCATTGAAAGCGTCTCCGGCGGCGGTTGTGTCCACCGCCTCAACAGCGAAAGCAGGGATCAGTTCCTTCGGTTTTGATGGCTGGGCAATCAAGCAGCCGCGTGAGCCCAACTTCAGCAAGACATTCTGAACACCGAGAGCCAGAAGCTCATCCGCTGCCTCATCACGAGTGAGGGTCTGATTCATTGAACGACTCCTGAGTAGCTGCTGGGTTTCGGTTTCATTCGGGGTAATCCAACTGAGTCTGCGCAGCAGTGAATCGGGCAGTTCACAGGCCGGTGCCGGATCGAGCATAAATGGGACACTGTGTCGTTCGGCAAACTGGGATAGGTACTCAACCGTCTCCAACGGAATTTCGAGCTGCGCGAGGATGAATCCTGCGCCCTGCAGAATGGGCTTAGCATTCTCCAACAATTTCGGGGTGAGGTCGCCGTTTGCTCCGGGCACGACCACAATACTGTTCTCGCCGCGCGAGCCAATTGTAATTAGCGCAGTTCCTGATGAGTTCTCGACAGTGTTGACGTGAGTGGTATCAACGCCCGCATCGCTCAGGCCTTTGCGCAACTGCGCTCCGAAGGCGTCGGTGCCAACATTACCCACCATCGAGACTGCATAGCCGAGTTTTGCGGCGGCTACCGCTTGGTTTGCGCCCTTGCCTCCAAAAAAAGTATTGAAGCTTCTGCCGATTACGGTCTCGCCGACTTGCGGGATGTGATCGGCTCTGGCAACCAGATCAAGGTTGATGCTTCCCACAACGACAATCGGCTTCTGCATACGAATTTTTACCGGACCACCATGGGAGCGATGGCAATGGACGCCAAGCCTAACAGGAATAACAGAAACATCGCAGGTATGAGCTTGCGAGAGGCCGCAGGCGCGTTGGCGAATTCGCGCCAGACGAACACGCCCCAAATTGCGGAAACCATGGTGGCGCATTGCCCAATGGCGTAGGAAACCGCAGGTCCGACGATCTGTGCATGCGACGCGACGAAATTGAAAACTGAGCCTGTGCACCAGATCGCGCCGCCGACGAGTCCCCAGATGTGCCACGCCGGCCTTGCCTGAAAATACCCGGCCATCCCGACGGGCGGAGTTCCGGTTAACGGCCGCCGCATCAATAAATAGTTCACCGGCACAGCACAAATCAAAATACCGATGGCGAAGAAAAATGCAACTGTGTAGGGCCCAAGCGACGCTGCGCCGGTAGTCGCTTTCGTGACCAGGGGATAAAACAATCCCATGAGAATGCCGCAGGCGATACTAATTTGAATTCCGCGCGCGCTTACTGTTTGTGCTTTGTCCTCGCGCCGGCGATAGGCGACAGCATCAGTAATGATGGCGAGAAGAACCAGGGCTACTCCTCCGAACAAGAGCAGCACATTTCCTTTGGGAGCGAGGGCGTAGTTCAAAAGCACGCCAACGACAAGCGCCAGTCCAATGCCTACTGGAAACGCAACTGCTAGTCCAGCAATGTCGATTGCAGCAACCAACAAGAGATTCGCAACATTGAAAACAGCGCCGCCAGCGAGAGCGAACGCAATGTGTGAGTTGTCGGCTTGGCGGATGTTGGCTATGAAAGATGAATCAGGCGCGCCTGCGCTGCCGAGGGTCAATCCCCACAGCAAGCTCCCCAACAGTACCCCGAGCACGTAGTCCCAATAGAAGAGTTGGAAGGGATAGCCGCGCGTGAGCTTCATGGTGTTGGCCCACGAACCCCAACACAGCATGCTGCCGATCATGAAAAGCAGCGCAATTCCGTATGCTTCGGGTTGATACATTGAACGTGGTTCCTGGTCGCCAGCTCGGGAATCGAGCACGGTGCATTCTGGCTCTGGCGAGTATAAAGATGATTGTTAAGAATGAGAACGAGAAATTTGAGTACTCGCAAAGGGCCGAAGGGCCGACGTCTACGCTTCAAATCCAGGACGATCTCTCTGACCTTACCTTTTCTCGTTACCTTGGTAAGAAAATCAGTCGCTTCGTCGTGATGAGCGGGAGCTTTTCTTGCTAGCATGCGGCAAGTTTAGTGCGAGGGGGAAAATGTCACTTCGGATCGCCTTGACGGCTATGATCTTGGTCGCTCCGTTTGCCAAGTTCACTGTTCGTCATCCGCACAAGAGTGCGGCTATACCGAAACTGATTTCCGTTACTCAGATCACTCGAGACGGAATCGGCAAAACCAGCCTGCTTTCGGATGGCAAGAATCTATATGTGACAGAATGGCCGTCCACAGGCCATGTCGTAGCAAAGTTCTCCTTATCAGATTCAAATCGATCACTCGTAACCAGCAATTTCTCAGAGTTGAAAGCGCTCGATGTAGCGCCCGACAAAAATTCCCTGCTGGTCACGCCGGTCCGCGCCGGCGCGGCGGAAAACGAGTTGTGGACACTGCCCATAGACGCAGGAATCCCACAAAAACTCGGGAGCTTGCTCGGCCACGACGCGAGCTGGTCGGCTGATGGACGGCAGCTTGCGTTCGTGAAGGGATCGACCTTGTCGATAGCTGGGGGCGACGGGGCTGCGGCTCGCGACCTATATACGGCGTCGGGTTCGGTTTTCGGCCTGCGATTCTCTCCTGACGGCCGTACTGGAAGTACGCTTCGGCAGCCTGTTGCGGGAGTTGGAGCGCTGACGGCAGCTACTACATTTTTCAGGTAACGCAGAGTTCTCCGTCGAGCATTACCACGCTCTGGGCATTGTCTGACCACGGCAAGGGCGCGGGTCCGGCTCAACTGACGGATGGACCAATCTCATTCGGCAACGCGTGGCCATCGAATGACAATAGTCGGATTTGGGCAGTTGGAGTCAAGCCGGAAGGTCAACCGGTGAAGTACAACCCCAGCAGCAAAAATTTCAGCGCAGTGATCTCGGGCGTTTCTGCTACTGATCTGGATTTTTCACTTGATGGAAAATGGATAACGTATGTCGCGCTTCCCGAGGGCACGTTGTGGAGATGCCGCGAGGATGGCAGCAATCGCTTGCAGCTCACGTTTGCGCCTGAACGGGGAGCACTGCCACACTGGTCGCCGGATAGCAGCAATATCGGTTATGTCAGCATCGGGCAGGATAAGCGGTCGAAGATCGTGATCATCTCAGCCGATGGCGTAACGAAGAAAGATCTCCTCCCCGAAAACCGCAGCCAGATTGACGTCAATTGGTCGTCGGATGGAAAGCGAATCATGTTCGGATATTTGCACGATACGCCGGGGCTCGATATTCGCGTCGTGGATCTCTCTACTCACGAGGTCACGAGCATTCCCGGTTCGGAAGGGTTGTTCAGCCCCCGGTGGTCTCCGAATGGGAAATACATTGCCGCCTTGTCACCCGACTTCACGAAAGTCATGCTTTTTGACTACGAGACGCAAAAGTGGTCAACCTGGCTGGAGGAAGCGGCAGGCGCGGTGAGTTACCCAGTTTGGTCGGCAGACAGCAAATATCTTTATTTTGACGACCTCGTCACCGATGAGGAATCGATTCGCAGAGTGAAAGTTGGCGAAAGTCGTACGGAAAGAGTTTTCAAGCTGGAAGGGATCGAGCGCTATCCCGGCCCGTTCGGGCTATGGAGCGCGCGCACTTCCGATGGTTCGTGGATGTTTGTGCGCGACCACAGCACACAAGAAGTGTACCAACTGGATGTCGAGTTGCCCTGAGATGAGCAGAAGGAATTCATTACGATGATCCACGTTCAGCCTGCGACCATTGTAAGAAGACGTGGAACCGACCTGCTCTGCGCAGCGTTGGTGGCGCTGCTGTGTTTTGCCTTCGCAAATCATGCGTTGTG
>QHZW01000005.1 GCA_003224815.1 Acidobacteriota bacterium
CCGCCCTCATTGAAGACGAAGGGTTGTTCGCGCGGAAAGAGATTTAGGAACCAGACGTCGAACGCCCATGAGAGATTTGAATTCTTATTCCAATGGGCGAGGAACCCGGTGTAGTTGTGCTCCCAGTTTTGGGGGACTCCGACGCGTGCATAATCGAAGCCGGATCCAGGCGCCGGATAGAGAGCAAATGCTGCCCAGAACGCAATCAGAATCACGGCTAGTGTCAGCACTTGCGTGCGCACGCGTGTGAAACCCAGCAAGAACAGAAAAACGTAGCCCAATCCGATTTGTGTGAGTGTGTCTTCAAAGGTGAAATAAGTCTGGCGTGAATGCAGCGAGCGCAGAAAAATTCCGAGGACAATCAGCAGCAGCGCCCGCCAGGCAGCATGGCCAACCATCTGCCAAAAAGATTGACCTTTCCGTTTGCGGCTCGCGATCGAAAAAGGCAGCGCGGCACCGACCAGGAAAGAAAACGCGGGCTGAATGAGGTCGTGGAGCGAGCACCCTTGCCACTCGACGTGCTCGGTATTGAATGCGATCACTCGCCAAAACAAACTGTGAGGGAACGCCTGCGCAACCTGAGGCAGGCGCATAACTTCTCCAAGCATCAGGACCATCACCAGACCGCGAAATGCGTCCAGTGATACCAGACGAGTGATCGCGCCAGGGCCATGTTCAGCTGGCGCGCTAACTGCCCCGATACTTGCTTCCAGTTGCGCCGATTCGACCATAGCGCGCTCCTTAATCAGCAGAAGTGATGCGAACTCGCGAGTGCTCTACCGTTTTACGTTTGCGCAAATCCGGAACTCGGACGAGCATCCCATTTACCGCGCGTAAAGTCCGGAAATTTCTGTGGCGCGCCGTTGGCTGCCACCGACGCCTCGCTCAGCGGAGTCGGAGCGCTCCACGCAGCGGCATCATAAACATCGATATCCGGAGGCAGACCTCTTTTCAGGCAATCCATCAACCTGTAGTTCATCACGTAGTCCATGCCGCCGTGCCCACCAATTTTTTGCGCCAGTTCTCCAGTCGCTTTCCACAGTGGGTGTTCGTACTTCTCGCGAAACGCATCGATGGTATCCCACTCCTCCTGCTTCTGACCGTCCACAAATACTCGCGGTGGGTAATCGGCGAACGCGCCCTTCGTGCCTGAAACCGAATTCAAACGGCTGTAAGGACGCGGATTGACCACATCATGCTGCAGAAGAATGGTCCTCCCTTTCAATGTTTTTATGATGCTGGTGTTCATGTCACCGCAGATGTACTTCTCGCTGCGCTTGGGATCGCCTTCGGGAAAGTGCGTTTTCACATACCCGGTGAGAGAGGCCTCCGGCGAACTTACCGAGACCATGTAATCGAACCTGTCTCCACGGTTAATATCCAGGTAATGAGCGACCGGGCCAAGACCGTGTGTGGGATAAAGATTTCCGTTTCGCTTCATGTGCGGAAAGCGACGCCACAGCCCTTCGCTCTCGTTCGCCGTCAGGATGCTTCGCAAATCGTGAAGATAAGCGCCTTCGGCGTGCGTAAGCTGGCCGAACACTCCGTCCTGCACCATTCTCAGCACCATCGTTTCGGTTGCGCCATAACAGCAGTTCTCGAGAATAAGGCAGTGCTTGCGTGTGGCTTCGGAGGTATTCACCGCTTCCCAACACTCTTCGATGGTGGTGAACGCCGGAACTTCGACGGCTGCATGCTTGCCATTTTTCATCGCGCTCACCGCCATTGGGGTGTGCCAGTTCCAGGGAGTAGCGATGTAAACGATGTCGAGATCGAGCTGGGTAAGATTTTTGAAGTCCCACTCGCCCTTGCTGAAACCCGCCGGCTGCGGCTGGCCCGCATCAGTTACGGCTTTCTGCGCGTGAGCCACTTTTTCCGGCACAAGGTCGCAGATCGCTTTGATCTCTATGTTTTCTACTGCGAGGAGATCTTTCAGCAGGCTGCTTCCGCGGCCGCCGACGCCAATAATTCCCAAGCGGACGTGTTCTCTTGGCTCGAACGGGACGCCCATCATGGTTGCGGCGCCACCCTTCTTTGCCTCAGCGTTGAGTTCGCTACTCAGAATGTCGCTCGCAACCAGCAGCCCCGCACCGCTGGCCACGCTGCGCTTCATGAAATTTCGCCGTGAGATGTTGCTTGATTCGTTGTCCATTGGCAGTTTGTGATCTCCGCTAAATTTACGCCCGGATGATTTTAAGCATTCACGAGCAAAGCCTCAATGGGCAGTTGAACAATTCCAGCTGCCGCTGTCCGTATTCGTCGCGGCGTAACTCGTTATTCGGGATCTGCCGTTATACTTTGACTCTGATGCTCGCTTTCGTCACCGGTGCCACAGGATTCGTCGGAAGCCATGTCGCTCGTGCTCTTGCGGCAAATGGCGCTGACTTGCGGCTGCTGGTGCGGGCGAATAGCAACACAAAAAACATCGCCGAACTTAAAGCTGACCTCGTTACCGGAGACCTGCGCGAACCGGCGTCGCTGGAGAAGGCCATCGCCGGGTGCGACGCCGTCTTTCATGTCGCGGCAGATTATCGGCTGTGGGTACGCGATCCGGATGAAATGTATCGCGCCAACGTCGAAGGTACACGCGCCATCCTTGAGGCCGCACGCAAGAACAGCGTAGGCCGAGTGGTTTACACCTCGAGCGTCGCGACTATGGGATTCACTTCAAACGGCCAGCCTGCGGACGAGACTTCTCCCGTTTCGCTGGAAAATATGATCGGTCCGTATAAGCGCTCAAAGTTTGTGGCAGAGCAGGTTGCGATAGAAGCGGCGCGGGCGGGACAAGACGTAGTCATAGTGAATCCCACAACGCCGGTTGGCGAGCGCGATATCAAGCCCACGCCGACCGGCCGCATCGTGGTTGATTTTCTCAAGAGGAAATTCCCTGCTTATGTCGATACCGGACTCAACCTGGTGGATGCTGGCGAGTGTGCGCTCGGTCATGTTGCAGCATTCGAAAAGGGCCGGAGCGGCGAGCGCTATATTCTCGGGGGCGAGAATCTAACGTTGAAGCAGATCCTCGATAAGCTGGGTGCGATCACCGGACTTCCCTCCCCCGCGATTCGCGTGCCATATTTCATGGCGCTTGCGACAGGCGTGGTCGATGAAATTGTTACCGGCCGCATTCGCGGGAAGGAACCGCGTGCGACGATTGACGCCGTCCGCATGGGACGCAAGAAAATGTTTGTGACTTCCGCCAAGGCTGCGCGTGAACTGGGATGGAACACCGTTGCTGTTGATGACGCGCTGCGCCGGGCGGTCGAATGGTTTCGCGGCAATGGCTACGCGTAACGCTTGCCAGCATCCTGAACGCGGAACTTGGCTGTCCTGGGTTAGAAGGGGCCGTGTCATAATTCGGAAGAGGGATGTAATGCAGTTCTTTCCGAAGTCTCCGCGATGGAGCAAAAATGAGCAGCCAGGTTGAATCT
>QHZW01000020.1 GCA_003224815.1 Acidobacteriota bacterium
ATTAGCGCCCGGAGCGGCATCTGTGACATTCTCGTTGCTGCTGTTGCGCGAATCGTAATGTCCGGTCACAAGCACGATTCGCTTCGCGTCCAGCGGGTTTGTACCTTTGAGCACGGCGTAAACGTTCGTGATGACAGTTGGCTTCGCCACTCGCTCACTGACCGGCTGGGTGAAGCTGTCGGTCTTCACCTCCAGACATCCGCTGCATTCGCGCGAGTAGCGCTCAAATTCACTCTTGATCCACTCACGGGCGGCGCCAATCCCTTGTCCCTTGGAAATTGACGCAGCATCCTGTGCAGAAATCGTGCTGCGCGTCTGGAAGCTGACCAGGTTCTCAATGTCGGATTGAATCTGCCCAGCCGAAATTTCGCTCAAAGCCGCTTTGATTTGCGGATCGGCGTATGCCGGCGCATTTTGCCCTGACATCGAAAGACGTGTCATCAGAACAAACGCGCAAATTACCAGGGCCGCTCGCGCTGACGCAGCAAGGAAATTAAACTTGTACTTGGCGATCACTGCGTTATCTCCTCCTTATTTGCCCTACCACGATAGCTCGCGCAAAACAACGGACTCCTTCCGTTGAGCCCACTTGACTATGCCTGCGAAGTCACTAAATATAACAAGTGCAATCATAAGCCTGAGCTGATTGGGAGGAAGTATGCTCTACTGTCCTGAATGCGAAACCAGCCTCGACGTTGAGGAAGATGAGGTGGATGAGGGCGAAGTCCTCTCATGCCCAGAGTGCGGCTCGGACTTCGCGGTCAGCACCATTAATCCGGTGGAGCTGAAGCCCGTGGACGAGGAAGAGGAATACGAGGAAGATGACGAGGAAGAGAACGAAGACGGCGATTACTCCTGAACGATTGCATTTCTTCGCAAGGCGCTACGTTTTTTTCATCCTTACCTGTCTCTCAATTCTCGCAATTTTCAGTACACCTCTTCTTGGCGGCGACGCGCCGAAGTTGCAGCGCCATGCTGTGATCTTTGGCACAGTGTGGGGGCCGGATGATCGACCGCTTTCCGGTGTCGAAGTCAAAGTCCGCCGCGCAAGCGAGAAGAAGGCGCGCTGGGACGTCTATTCCAGTCGCCGAGGAGAATTCGAAGTTGCGTTCCGGCCGGAAAGGCCGATTACGTCGTTTGGGCAGTTACCAAGCATTACAAACTCCCTAATGGCAAGCACTTACAGAGCCGCCCGGAGGTTACCGTGCACATCGACAATGATGAGCGCGCCGACACCGGACTGCATCTAAAATAAGCAGAGACTCACATAGCAAGAAGGAGGGCACCATGAAGACACTTAAGGTAGTATTTGCCGGTTTGCTCACGCTTACTTTGCTCGCTGTGCCCCTGACGGCCAAGGACAAGGACACAACCCCTGGTCGCTTGCTTACAGGTAAGGTCGTGGACCGACAGGATGTCGCTTTGTCGAACGCGGTTGTGTACGTCACCGATACCCGCACCCACGCCGTGAAAACTTATATAGTCGGGCCCGACGGCAGCTACCGCTTTCCGGCCCTGGCGTCGAACGTGGAATATGAGGTTTACGCGCAGTTCAATGGGAAAATGAGCGACACCAAGCGCGTCAGCCAGTTCGACGACCGCAAGGTCGTGATCGTGCAACTGCGGGTGGATACCCGCTAAAGTCCGGCCCGGTTTGTACTTTCATTCGCTCCGCATATCATTGACGGGACTTGCCTCTTCCTGAAAGACAACTGATTTCGCGCTTAAAGCGTGCATCGCAAACTTCAGCCGCACGCTTCGCACACCGGCCGCTAATCGCCGGCATCGGGGAAGACTGTTCCATTGTCCGCATTCCATCCGGACACGAAGCACTGGTGACGACGGATTTCAGCCTCGAAAGCGTCCACTTCCGCCGCGAATGGCACCCCGCAAAATCGGTCGGTCATCGTTGCCTCGCGCGAGGGTTGAGCGACATCGCCGCCATGGGTGGAGAACCGGCGGCCGCATTTCTGTCGCTGGCGATTCCTCCAAAAGTGCCGCAGAAGTGGGTTGACGACTTCATCGGCGGATTCCTTGCGCTCGCCAAGAAGTCTGGCGTGGTGCTCGCTGGCGGGGATACTGCATCTTCTCCCGAAGGCATTCTGGCCGACGTGATAATGATCGGCTCAGTGCCAACGGGGAAAGCAATACTGCGATCGGGCGCTCGGCCAGGAGATCTTGTATATGTGACCGGCGCGCTTGGTGGTGCGGCGGCAACGCTTGGGCTCCTCTACTCTGGAGCAGCCAAGCTACACGCGAGGTCTTTCCCCGCTCATTTTTTCCCGGTGCCAAGAATCAAAGTCGCGCGCGTGCTGCGGCAAAAGAACATTGCCAGTTCCATGATCGACATCAGTGACGGCTTATCGACCGATCTCAGTCACATGTGCGACGAAAGTGGCGTCGGTGCTGAAATTCACGAGCAAAAAATTCCGCGCGCAAAAATTGGGTCGCCACGCCGAACTGTTGAGCCCAGGTTCGCACTCAATGGCGGCGATGACTACGAGCTTCTATTCGCCGCTAGACCGAGAACAAGCGTTCCGTGCAACATCGTGGGAGTGCCAGTCACTCAAATCGGCAGGATTACTCGCCAGAAACAAATGCGTCTGGTGCTTGGCGATGGCTCGGTGACGGAACTGAAGCCGCGCGGATGGGAGCACTTCGGCCGTGCCTCCACCCGCTGATTACTCACGTAGCAACTTCGGTTACCTCGCAAGCCTCTAGCGACCGGGTGAAGCCACGATTACAGTAGCTGCATGTGGTCTCGATTGGTTCTCGTTCTGTTCTCCTCAACATTCGCTGCCGCCCAAGCCACCAGCCCGACAATAGACAACGACTTTGTCCACCAGCAGTTTGGAGATTCCTGCAATCTCGAATCACAGTGGAAGCCGATGACGGGCGATCTGAACAGTGATGGGATCGAAGATCTGGTTATGGTTGCGCGTTGCAAGAACCCGATGATCGATCAAGATGAAAAGGACTTTCACGTGATCGACCCAATGAACACGTTTTTCGGATACGGCAACCCGAAAATCACCTCAGGTTCCGGCTTTGGCCAGGACGATCCCAAGCTGAAAGGCATTTGTGTGCTGGTCATACATGGGGCAGGTGCGGAAGCCTGGCGTTCGGCCGCTCCGCAAGCGAAGTTTGTCATCATCAACTTCGCAGTGAAGACAATAGCGGTAAAGAAAATGCGGGTAACTCGGAAGAAGGTTGCGCCGGCAATCTATATGGAAGAAGCCACCGGCGATCAGATGACCTCAGCTGTTTTCTGGGATGGGAAGAAATATCGGTATACGCCGATGGGCTCGAGCATGGAATAGCGAGAAAAGTTTTCGCGCACCTTCGATAGCCTTGAACTAATGGATCCAGCTCCAGATGAGACCGGCAGCGGCTGCACTCACCGCTGCAGTCGTGAGCCACCCTAAGAGCTTTAGCCAGCGCCCATTCGTATGCTCACCCATGATTCTTCGATTATTCACTGCCAGCATGATGACCAGCATCAACGGAGGCGCCAGCAGACCCATGATCATCGAGGCCCAGAACAGCGCAGAAATGGGATTGAACCCAGAGAGTCCGATGGCAATCGCAACGCCGGTTGAGAGCACAATCACCGCATAAAACTCCGGAGCACCGGCGGGGGTCTTCTTCAGGCCGTGGCTCCAGCCGAACATTTCTGCGAGTGCGTGTGCAGGCCCGGTAGTGAGCACGGGAACGGCAAGTATGCCACTGCCAATGATTCCGAGCGCGAATAGCAGACGGGCGGCGCCACCTGCAAGTGGCTTCAGAGCGTCAGCAGCTTCGGCCGCCGTGACAATTCTGCTTTGTCCAGCGTGGAACAGCGTGGCCGCGGTGCACAGAATCACAAAGTACATGATCACGTTGGAGAAGAACATCCCTGCGTTCACGTCCCAGGCGGCGGAACGAAGTTCGCGCGAAGGATTGCGGCCGATAATGGTTTCCTCTTCAACCCTCTGACTCGATTCCCAGAAATACAGATAAGGGGACAGGCGAGTGCCGATGAGCGCGACCAGCATCGCCAGGTACCCATGACTGAAATGCAGACTTGGCCAAACCGTTGCTCTCACGAAATCGTGCGCACTGGGATGTGCCAGGAACGCGGCACCAACATAAGCAAACAGGGCCAGAGTCAGTCCGGCAAAAACTTTTTGCAGCAACTGGTAGGATCCCCAGGTCTGGACAGCCAGAATGATGATCGCAATTGTTATCGTGATTCCGGTCACTGGGACGTGCAACAACAAACCCAGCGAGGCGGCGATAGCACCGATGTCCGCTCCCGCTTCAATAATGTTGGCGATCAAAAGGCCGAATACAAGCGAGTAAAGCAACCAACGCGGGTAATGATCGCGTACCACTCCTGCAATTCCTTTTCCGGTAACCACGCTCAGCTTCGAGCAGAGGTAAATCGTGGTCGCCATCATTGGGAAAGTGACGGGGGCAGTCCACAAGAAAGAAAAACCGAAGGCAGCTCCGGCTTGCGCGTAGGTGCCCACCGCGCAGGGGTCATCATTCGCTGCGCCGCTGATGAGGCCGGGAAAAATCAGGCCCAGCAGTGATCGAAGCCGCTTCCGTGGCGGAGTGGGACGGTTGCTTTCCACCAGGATGGGGCCAGGGGACGCTTTGGGATTGGAATGCAAGCGATGTCCTTGTGGGAGCGGCACTGGCGCAGATGCTGACATGAAAAGAGTTCTGGCGGGTTAGGATGCAGAACAACGAAAGCGGGTTTGTATGCTGCTGGTTTATCGGTGTCCGAAGAGGTTTGATAGTCTGAACCACGTCACATTGTTTAGCGTCGAACCTTCATGAAGTATTGCCGATTCAAGCACGACGGTGAACCGCAGTACGGAATCGTCGAATCTGTCGGCGGTCATGACAGCATAACCGCTGTCATAGCGGGTCCGTTGCGGCCCGCAATGGCTGATCTCAAGAAGATTCTGGAAATCCGGCTCAATGAGGCAGTCCTGATCGCGCCCGTCCAGCCGTCAAAGATTGTCTGTATCGGACGAAACTATCGCGAGCACGCGGCCGAATTCGGGAACGAGGTTCCGCAGGAACCGCTGCTGTTTTTGAAGCCGCCTTCGTCGCTGCTCGACCCCAACGCCAAAATCATTCTGCCGCCGATTTCTAAGCGAGTCGATTTCGAGGGCGAACTTGGGGTGGTGATCGGCAAGACCTGCCGCAACTTGCGCGCGGATGAAGATGTGCGTCCCTACATTCTCGGGTACACATGCGTGAACGACGTGACCGCGCGCGATCTGCAGAAGAAGGACGTTCAATTTACCCGCGGCAAAGGATTCGATACTTTCTGTCCGGTCGGGCCATTGGTCACGGATGAGGTTGACCCCTGGGCGGGAATTGAGTTGCAGACACGGCTTAACGGCGAACCGAAGCAGAACGGAAACACTCGCGACTTCATCTTCGGGTTAGACGTTGTCATTCCCTACATTACGCAGATCATGACGCTTCTGCCCGGCGATCTCATCGCGACTGGAACTCCATCGGGAGTAGGGACTATGAAGGCCGGTGACATCGTAGAAGTCTCAGTAGAGGGAATCGGGACGCTGAGAAATAGTGTTGCCGCCTAAATAGCCAAGCCAGCAGCTATAATCCTTGCCACACATGCCTTTAAGCTCGGGTACAAAGCTTGGGCCCTATCAGATTCAGACGCCGCTCGGATCAGGGGGAATGGGCGAGGTTTACTCCGCTCTCGATTCCCGCCTGGGCCGCGACGTCGCGCTCAAGATTCTGCCTGAATCCTTTGCCCGCGAAAACGATCGACTGGAGCGGTTTGAAACCGAAACTCGCGCAGTCGCGGCGCTGAACCATCCCAACATTCTCGCGGTATTCGACATCGGGCAGCACAATGGGTCGCCATTCATGGTTTCGGAATTGCTTGAAGGCGAAACGCTGCGGAAGCTTCTGGAAGACGGTCCGTTGCCTCAGCGCAAGGCGGTCGATTACGGCGTACAGATAGCGCAGGGTCTCGCGTGCGCACATGAAAAAGGCGTTGTGCATCGCGATGTTAAGCCGGAAAACATCTTTGTGACGCGCGATGCTCGGGTCAAGATTCTGGATTTTGGCCTTGCCAAACAAGCGCGAATGGGCGCCGCAGCCGATGGCGCTACGCTGACGAGTTCCCACACGGCGGCCGGACTGGTGCTCGGAACCGCGGGTTACATGTCGCCAGAGCAGGTGCGCGGCGAGCCCGCCGACGCGCGCAGTGACATATTTGCATTCGGAGCGGTGCTGTACGAAATACTTTGCGGCAACCGTGCATTTCATCGCGATACCGGGGCGGAGACCATGACGGCGATTCTGAGGGAGGACCCGCCGGAAATCTCCGTCACTGCACACCAGATTTCGCCGGCGCTCGACAGGATCGTACGGCGTTGTCTGGAGAAAGATCCGGAACAGCGTTTTCAATCCGCCAAAGATCTTTCATTTGCGCTGGGAGCTCTGTCAGGTTCGGATTCCAGCGTAGTCTCCCGTATTGCACCCGCGGCTTCGAAGGTTCGTCCCTGGGTATGGGCCATTGCTGCACTGGCCGCCCTTCTCGCCGCAACTGCCACCTGGCTATTAATGCGTCGGCCCGCTGCTACGCGGCGCGTGCAGTTTGCAATTCCTGTGCATGGCGAAGTCAGCCACGTGGCTCTTTCTGCCGACGGCACCATGCTGGTCTTCGTTTCGCCAGATGAAGCATCGGGGATACCGATGCTCTTCTTGCAACATGTCGGATCGGCTGACGCCCGCCCTCTTCCGGGCACAGAAGGGGCCACCTACCCGTTCTGGTCGCCCGATGGCGCGTACATCGCATTCTTCGCTAACGGGAAATTGCAGAAAGTAGCCATTGCGGGCGGCTCACCACAGGTTCTTGTAAAGGTTTGGGCAGCGCGCGGCGGCAGTTGGGGGCGCCGTGACGTCATCATCTATGAGCCGGATTCAGGAACTCCGCTTTGGAAGGTCAACGCGGACGGCTCAGGCGCAGCCCCAGTTACTGACCATTTTTTCGCCGAAGGTGATCAGTCGCACCGGTGGCCCGTCTTTTTGCCAGATGGCAATCGTTTTCTTTTTTGGTCGGGCAATTTCTCGGGCTCCAAAGATGCCAATGCGGGCGCCATCTATGTCAGCTCGCTCGATCAGAAAGAAAAAAGATTAGTCGCGCGTGCACACTCGAGCTTTGCATTCGATTCTCACCATCTGTATTTCGCGAATGATGAGCGGCGGCTTGTTCAGGTGCCTTTTGATCCCGAGAAGGCGACAGTTGCGGGTGATACGTTGGTGATCGCGAACACCGTCGGTTTTCAACCCTCTACATACTGGACGGCAATCACCGCGTCCATGAATGGGACGCTGATTTACAACGCCAGCGCGGGGGCGACCTTGTCGGTGCTCACTTGGATGGACCGGACTGGCAGGCAACTAGGGCAGATTGGAGAGCCCGCAGTTGAATGTAACCCGACGCTTTCACCGGATGGGACCCGAGTGGCCGTGGATATAAGCGACCAGAGAGCCAACAATGTCGATCTCTGGCTCGAAAGCACGACGAAAGGCGGGAACTCAAGGTTTACGTTTGATCCGGCGGAAGAAGTTGTGGGTGTGTGGTCGCGCGACGGCACGACTGTCGCGTACCGCTCGGCTGGCGGCAGCGTTGCTGGGGCACTCCTGCTGAAACCGGCCAGCGGTTTGGAACGTGAGCGCACGATGTTCAAGATCGGGGGATCGAACGACGCCATTCCGAATTCCTGGTCACCGGACGACCAGCAGATTCTAGTCACATCACAGACTCCGGCGGGGTACCACCTGGAGCTGAGGCCCATAACCGGTGGAGCTGGCATCCCATTTCAAACCGGCCCAGGCAATCAGACGAATGGAATGATCTCGCCGAGCGGACAGTGGGTCGCCTACGCCTCGGACGAATCGGGAAGCTGGGAGATTTATGTAACTACTTTTCCGGGCGCAGCCGGGAAATGGCAGGTGTCGCGCGGCGGAGGAACTGAGCCGCGCTGGCGCGGTGACAGTAAAGAAATTTTCTATCTCGGGCCATCCGGTATGCTGACAGCTGTTCCTGTCAGCACGTTGGGCACATTTGCATCAGGGTCGCCCGTTCCGCTGTTTCAGTTTCACGGGCGCGCAGCCATTTCTTCTACCGATGTTTTTAGTTACGACGTGAGCAAAGACGGGAAGCGTTTCCTGGTGAATAGATATGTGAAGCCGGAACGAATTGAGCCGCTGACCATTCTGCTGCCCGTAAGCGGCGACTCCGTTAATCACTAGCGTTTGATGCGCACCTGGACCGCAGTTCCTTCGGGCAGGGTTCCATCCAGCAGTTCTATTTTTCCAGCGCGAACGACGCCGTTGAATTCCTGCTGAGTTCGCGCGGGCGATGCTGGCGCCTGCACAGAATCGACACTTGGAGGCGCGGGAGTCCCCGCCCGTGCTTGCGACGCAGTTGGCAAACTCCGGCCAGAGCCCTTGTCCATCGCCGCATTGGCGAGTTCATCGGCTTCGCGGTTTCCACCACGTAGCGTGTGCTCGATGTTGAACCACTCTAGCTGGCGAATCAGCTGCGAAGCTCGTCCGTGCAAATCGCGCAGCGTCGGATCTTTAACTTTGTAGATGCCTTTGATCTGCCGCACCATGAGTTCGGAGTCGCTAATGACCTTCAGCGCCTTTGGGCCGTGCGCCACTGCATACTCGAGCGCGCCGATCAGCGCCTGGTATTCCGCAAAATTGTTCGTCTGATGTCCGAGATATTGGCTAAGCGCGGCGACCTTGTTTCCTTGCGCATCATGGATCACGACGCCATAACCCGCGGGGCCAGGATTGCCACGTGCGCCGCCGTCAGTATGAGCGATGAGATAGGTTGGAGGAAGAGGTTTCATGCGAAAATTTCAGATCTCAGATTTCAGATTGTAAATTTTTGTTGCGCTTGAGTTTATGAAAAGCGGCGAAATCGGTAAGGCTCTGCACGAAATCTAAAATCTGATATCTGCAATCGCTCGTCACCTTCCCGCAGCCAATCGGGTCGCTAAGCGTGGTGGAAGATTCGCTGCGAAGATCCGTTCCTGCGCGGAACGCAGATCATAGGGCACACGATAGAAACTGACGGCCTGTTTCTCGGTATCAAACAGCGCGAAGCCGGCCCGCCAGTCCCCGTCACGCGGCTGTCCAATGGATCCGGGATTCACCATGTAGGTCGCGCCTGCTTGAAATTGAAAATTCCACGTTTCCTGCTTTGCAATACTCGGATACTCAGGATTAACGTTCTCCGCGATTCCTGAGCGCAAGAAGAAGATCCCCTGGATGTGAGTGTGCCCGAAAAAAATGATGTGCACCCCAGACGAGGCAAGCGTCTGCAGCGCGTCTTCAATGCTGACCACGTATCGGTCTTCATCATCGGGCGCGCCGTGCACGAACTGGACTCCAGACAAATCAGGAATCGCAACCGGTCCTTGCGGAAGCGCGCGCAGCCATTCAAGGTGATCGCTGGTCAGCTGGTCGCGATTCCAGAGTGCGGCGAGGCCAGCAATAGGATTAAAACTCTCGACTGTATCGATTCCCGTCACAACTTTATCGTGATTGCCACGCACGAACGTTCCACCTAGCTCACGCACGCGCGTCGTGACCTCATTTGGACTGGCGTTGTATCCGACGATATCGCCGAGATTCACGATAACGTCTGCGGGCGGCGCCACGGCCAGGCACGCCTGAAGAGCTTCCAGATTGCTGTGAATGTCACTCAGGAGAAGTATGCGCAATAATCACCGAGGCCCAGATGCGTTCGCGTGCCAGGGCCGGAATTGGGATTATAAAGCTCACAGTGGAAAACTTGTGCGCAAGGAGTGCTGCACCAGCCAAGTATCTTCGCCAGCAAGTAGCTACCGTTTTTCAATCACCAAGATCACGAAGGAAGCCGGCAGCGCCAGATTCATGCTGGAACGCGGTTAACAACCGGGCAGCGGACCCAATGCCCCGGGCTGATTTGCTGGAGCATGGGTTGTACTTGTACACAATTCGGGACGCGGATGTCACACCGTGGTTCAAAGAGGCAGCCCGCCGGCATTGCGTGCAGCGCTGGCACGGAGCCATCTATGGTCCGAAGGGGCCGATCCCGGTCGGTGGTCAGGGACGGAGCTGCGGCCAGCAGTCCCCGTGTGTAGGGATGGGCTGGTGAGCGGAAAATATCATTGCGCGAGCCAAGCTCAACCAACGTTCCCGCATACATGACGGCGACATTGTTCGCAATGCCGGAGATGACCGCAAGATCATGCGAAATGAACAGCATGGTCAGGCCAAATTTCTCGCGCAGGGCCGCCAGC
>QHZW01000006.1 GCA_003224815.1 Acidobacteriota bacterium
ACTAGCGCGATAAGACCCAGAGCAACGAACAGTCTTCTTCAACATGCAATCACCCCAAACGCCGCCTGTCTAGGAACGCCCCACTCAGGCCGCAACCTTTAAATTCTCTTCGGTGCAACGGGAGGTTCACCTTGGCTGTAATCAATGAACCTCCCCAACACCGAGACCGTCGCCGACGGTTATCAGCTTTTGACAATCTGAACAGCAATGACTTGGATTGAGGCTTGCATTTCGCGATCAGCTTTGGTCGGAGCCGGCAGCGCATACTCTAGCGTTGTGCCCTTACCTTCCAGGGCCAGCGAAGCCACGTGCCATTTACCATTGCGCATCAGGATCGTCAGAGCGCTACGGTTAGGCGTCTTTCCGAGTCCCATCGCCATAACCAACATTGTGTTTTGTCGTCCGTCACGAATCTGTAGGACTCCGTGCAATTCGCCAGATGACAGGGTGAAATGGTACTGGCCGGCTGGCAGCGTTCTCCCATTCCATTGGACGTCATAAGGAAGGACAAAATTCCCACTGGTTTCGCCCAGGCCCCAGACCGAACTACAGCATGCGAGCACGGCTATTGTTGTCAGCAGCGTGCCGACAATGCGAATCGAATGGATCGTTGTTTTCATATGTGTTTCCTCCGGTGTGATATTTCTCATTCGTTAAACAAGAACGTAATCGGTGGTCAGATCAGCTCACGCAAAAAGAATTTCTTTTTGGGTCGGTACCGATCAGAGACTGTCATGCGAAATAAGCCTTCGCTTCAGTGGTTTGACTTTGCTCGTAACTAGGGGTACTTTGGCTGTCAAGCACGGCTTCTGCTGTGGGGTTGGGGGAATCCGTGAATCGAGGTTCGAGTGGGCCCGTCTCCCATCTTTTAGAGAAGTGGCGAGAAGGCGACTCCGAAGCGCTGAATGCTTTGGTGCCGCTCGTCTACGCCGATCTGCGCAGATTGGCACACCGTTACCTGCAGAATCAGCGTCCTGATCACACCCTACAGAGCACCGCTTTGGTGCACGAAGCGTATCTGCGTCTCGCAAAGCATGAGAAGATGCAGGTTGAGAACCGAGCCCATTTCTTCGCCGTGTTGGCAAGAATCATGCGGCAGATACTAGTTGACTACGCACGCAATCAACACGCCGCGAAACGTGATGCAGGAATCAAGCTGGTTCTGGACGAAGCCATTGCCCCAGGTCCACTACGCCAGGTAAATGTGGTGGTGCTCGACGATGTCCTGCAAGCACTTTCCCGGCTGGATTCGAGGCAGGGCCAAATCGTCGAATTACGTTTTTTCGGCGGATTGTCGCTGGAAGAAACCGCTTTCGTTCTGGGCGTGTCTCCCGCCACGGTGAAACGAGACTGGACGACAGCGCGGCTGTGGCTCAAAAAGCAGCTATTGCAGGGATCACCGGCATGAGCATGATACCGGAGCGCTGGCAACAAATCAGGGTTGTACTCCAGGACGCACTGGAACTGCCACCGCACCAGCGTTCCGGATTCGTCGCCAAAGCGTGCTCGGATGACCCAGCTTTGCGCCAGGAAGTGGAGTCGTTCCTTGCATTGGAGGATGAGGTGAGATTCCCGCCAACGATCGGCGAGACAATCTCACATTACCGTATCGTCGCTGAGCTCGGTAGCGGTGGAATGGGAGTGGTCTACAAAGCCGAAGATGTTCGTCTGCAACGATTCGTAGCCCTGAAATTCTTGCCTGAAAACTTGTGCAAAGACCGCAAGGCTGTGCAGCGGTTTGAGCGCGAGGCTCGTTCCGCTTCTTCTCTCAACCATCCAAATATCTGCACGATTTATGAAGTGGAGGAACATGAGACTCAGCCGGTCATCGTAATGGAATTGCTGCACGGCGAGAACCTGAAGCACAGGATTCGCAAAGGTCCTCTCCCCACTGACGAAGTCATCGATCTCGGGACTCAGATTGCAGATGCTTTGGAGGCTGCCCACATCAAGGGAATCATTCACCGAGATATTAAACCGGCGAACATTTTCGTGGTGGGACAGAACCGGGTCAAGGTTCTGGACTTCGGATTGGCCAAAGCACTCTCCAACGTCGGTGCCGAGGACCAACGCGAAGAAGAATCGCTTACGATGGAAGGTGCCGTACTCGGTACAAGTTCATACATGTCTCCGGAGCAGGTACGGGGGGAGGACCTCGACGGACGCAGCGATCTTTTTTCGCTCGGAGTGGTGCTTTATGAGCTGACGACAGGAAAACGCCCGTTCGTTGGGAAGAATCGGATAACAATACTCGATGCGATTCTGCATGTCCGTCCAGAATCACCCACAGCAGTGAATCCGAGTGTACCCAAGGAACTCGATACAATCATTTCCAAGGCACTCGAAAAGAGTCCCGACCTCCGTTACCAGCACGCGTCTGAGCTGAGGAGCGACCTACAGCAGCTGAAACGGAAGACTGAGTCGTCATCGAAGCGCTTCCAATCAGCCTCGGACTTGGCATTTGCGCGGGAAGCGCTGTCAGATTCAGGCATACGATCAACCGCTACCCCCGTACGGAGAAGAAAGTGGTGGTACGCGATTATCACGATCGCCATTCTAATCCTGGGGGGCGTGGTAGGGAGCACTCTTTGGTTTCTTCGTGTAGCTCATAACACTCCAGAACCCAACCTGACAGCTGTTCCCCTTACTACGTATCTCGGCTTTCAATCCAACCCGAGTTTTTCACCAGACGGCAATCAAGTAGCTTTCGCCTGGAATGGCGACAAGCAGGATAACTTCGACATATACGTGAAACTTATCGGCACTAGTGGTCCACCGCTCCGTTTGACTACCGATCCGTTTCCAGATTATGACCCAGCGTGGTCACCTGACGGGCGCTTCATCGCGTTCGTTAGTTGTCGGCCTCGAAACAAAAGCGCGGTGATGATCATACCGGCACTTGGCGGTCCAGAGCGTAAGATTGCGGAGATTAGTACGCCGGGAGAGGAGCCTGGTCCGCATCTGGCGTGGTCGCCCGATGGCAACTCCCTAGTGATTAGTGACAGAGATTCGCTCACCGATCCTCTCTCACTTTTTCTGCTGTCGATAACCGGTGAGAAGCGGAGGCTGACGTTCCCGCCGGCCTCGTCGATCGGCGATACGTCACCGGCCTTATCCCCGGACGGGCACACCCTTGCGTTCAGCCGACGTGTCGACCCCGACATTAACCTGGGCGATCTTTACACGCTTAATTTGGTGGCCACGTCTGAAGGTCTCAAGCCTGCAGGACAAGTAAAGAGGATTA
>QHZW01000007.1 GCA_003224815.1 Acidobacteriota bacterium
GATTTCAGCGCCTTTGAGCCGTTCCGCTCGCGCTTCGACGTAGCCGTGTTCCTGAACGATGGTGGCGCCCAGGCGCTCCAGTCCCTTGATGTGAAGGTCGATCGGACGCGCCCCGATTGCGCAGCCGCCGGGTAGAGAGACGCGGGCGCGTCCGCAGCGCGCGACCAGCGGGCCAAGCACAAGCGTGGAGGCACGCATGGTCTTGACTAACTCATACGAGGCTTCAGGAGAATTCAAATTCCGGCAGCAAATACTGGTGCGATGCTGCGCGCGTCCATACCCGAGTTCAACTTCCGCACCCATGGCTGAAAGCAGCTTGCGCGTGGTTTCGATGTCGCGCACCTGCGGAATGTTTTCAAGAATTACCGGCTCTTCTGTGAGAAGGGCCGCCGCCATGGCGGGCAGCGCGGCATTTTTAGCGCCGCTGATGCGGACCGTGCCGAGCAGAGGATTGCCGCCGCGAATAACAAACTTATCCATGTTGCGCGATCGCCTTTCGAATGTTTCCTTTTGCGGCCTTAAGCCGACGGTCAGCCTCGGCACGGCCTACCTTTGCTTTCGCGATAACGATTGCGGCCGGCATGCTGTTGCTGGCACGCTGCATCGCGCTTCGGGCTTCGTCTTTGTTGATTCCAAGGGCCTGCTGGACGATCCTAATTGAGCGTTCTGCCAATTTGCTGTTACTACGGTGCATGTTCACCATCAAATTTCCATAAACGTAGCCGAGGCGCACCATGGCTCCGGTAGAAAGCATGTTCAGAGCCATTTTCTGCGCAGTTCCGGCCTTCATGCGAGTTGAGCCGCAGACAACTTCCGGGCCGGTTTCCATGACGATGGCGAGTTCGGCTGCGTTTTCGAGCTCTGTGGCTGGATTGCAAGTTATAGCGATAGTCTTTGCCCCGGCGCGGCGGGCGGACCTGATCGCGGCAATGGTGAAAGGAGTACGTCCGCTGGCAGCAATGCCGACAACCACATCTTTTTTCCCGACACGACGTTTCTTGATTTCGCGGACCGCGCTTGATTCGGAATCTTCGTTGGCTTCGAGTGCGCGTTTGAAGGCTCCTGCCCCCCCGGCAATGATCGCCTGAACCATGGTGGGCGCGGTGTTAAACGTAGGTGGGATCTCGGCGGCATCGAGAGCGGCGAGTCGTCCGCTGGTGCCGGCGCCGACATAAATGAGCCTGCCGCCGTTGGCGAGAGATTCGGCAATCCAATCAATCGCCTTCGCAGTCTGCGGGAGCGCGCGCGCGACCGTTGCGGCGACAGTGGCGTCCTCTGCGTTGATTAGGCACGCGATCTCGAGAGACGACTTGGTGTCGAGATCGGCGGAGCGCGGATTCGGCTGCTCTGTGGGGAGTGAGTCAAGATTCTCTGTGTTTGAGCGTCTTCTCTTCATTGCTTTTGCGGTTACACCAGACACAAGGCCTTCACGATTGCATCATGAAATTGGGGACGTACTTGTTTGATGGCTTGGTTTGAACAATCGGGCCAGGTGCGGTTGGTCAACAACGTAACTGAAAGTTGTTGCGCGGGATCGATCCATAACGATGTACCGGTATATCCCAGATGGCCGAACGATGTCGGGGAGAAATATTTGCCCGACTGCGATGGAGATGAGGGAGTATCCCAGCCAAGGGCGCGCGAAGTGCCAGCAGGCGAGTTTTCGCGACGCGTGAAGAGTTGTACTGTGGACGGCTGCAGGAGAGGCTTTCCGCCGTCAAGCATGGAGAGTGCGAACGTGGCAACGTCAGAAGCGGTCGAAAATAGCCCAGCATGCCCAGCGACGCCGCCCATAATGCTGGCGTTTTCGTCCTGCACTTCGCCTTGGATGATCCGCTTACGAAAAGTTTTATCGTCGGCAGTGGGCACGCTTCGGTCGCGCATTGAGGGCGGGTGGTTGAAAGCGGTATTCGTCATATTCAGCGGAGCGAAGATCTCGCGTCGGCAGAATGCGTCGAGCGCTTCGCCCGCGGTTCTCTTTAAGGCCACGCCTAAGAGGATAAAGCCAATGTCGCTGTATTCCGCGTGCGTGCCCGGATCATGCTTCAGAGGAACGGCGAAGGCGTCGCGCAATAAGACCTCTCGCGTAAATGCGCGCAAGAACAATTTCTCGTAAGCCGGCAGGCCGGAGCTATGCGCCAACAGCATCCGAAACGTAACTTCATTGCGGCGGGCGTCCTTGGAAGCAAATTCCGGCAGCGTAGCGATTACGGGAGCTTCAAGGTCCAAGAGGCCGCGCTCATAAAGGATCATCGCCATGGTGGTGGTCGCGACGACCTTGGTGAGGGAGGCGAGATCGAACACGCTTTCGGTCGAAACTACAGACGACGATGGTTCGTAAGTGAACTGCCCGAAGGCTTTGAGGGCGACGAACTTCCCGTTATGTGTCACTGCGACGGATACGGCGGGGAATGCACGATGGCTAATCGCCTCTGTCAGGATTGCGAATGCAGAGGCGAAACGTTCGTCCTGCGAGGTCAGGTCGCTCGTTGAGATTCTCGCGGGTAATGTCATCTGTGGGGACGGCAGAAATCAATGGTAATCCGTTGTCCACTGTGTTGGATTGGCACACATGGCACCTCATTTCCGTAACTTGATCACACGCGCACCGGCTGTTGTAAAGTCAAAATATTCGACATCTCAGATTCAATTCGGCAATTTGGTGCGGATGCGTGCTCGTGTGTGCCGTCGTGATTGTTTGCGGAACGGCATTGGCGCAGCAGTCTGACACAGCAAACCTTTCAGCCCTAGACTCCATCGTGCAAACCGCAGTACAAAACCACGAAATTCCGGGCGCGGTATTAGTCGTGGGACACGATGGGGAGGTGATCTATCGCAAAGCATTCGGCGAGCGTTCGCTTGAGCCGACGCGCTCGGCGATGACGACGGACACGATCTTCGATCTGGCGTCGCTGACCAAGGTAATTGCCACGAACACCGCGGTGATGCAGCTTGTGGAACAGGGCAAGGTTAGGCTGAACGATCCGGTCACGAAGTATATTCCTGAGTTCGCGCAAAACGGCAAATCGGATATCGTTGTTCGCGATCTGCTGACTCACTATTCCGGGCTGCCGCCTGATCTTGACCTGAGCCATCCATGGAATGGGCGCGAGGCTGGGTACAGCATGGCATTCGCGGAGATGCCGGATTCGCCGCCTGAAACGGGATTCGTCTACAGCGACATCAACTTCATTGTGCTTGGGGCCTTGGTGGAGCGGGTAAGTGGAATGCCGCTCGATGTGTACTGTGCGCAGAAGATCTTTGCTCCGCTCGGGATGGTGCACACTCGGTTCCGGCCGCCGCAGGAATGGCTGCCGCAGATTGCGCCGACTGAGTATGACGAGCATGGGCAGATGCTGCGAGGCGTTGTCCACGATCCCACAGCGCGGCGGATGGGCGGA
>QHZW01000008.1 GCA_003224815.1 Acidobacteriota bacterium
AAATCATCGGGGCGAACCAGGTTCCCAATCTCGCTGCGTTCATGCGCGTCCTCGACCTTCTGCCAAGACGCGTCAAGCCCGGCATACAATGCGTCTGGCTCGTCTGCGATGACCACAGCATTGGGCATCAGATCGAAGATCGTTCCCGCACTACCCGCAACCGGAGCATAGAATTCCCATCCGGGAAAAACGGTCACGCCGCCCGACCGCACAGCCTGTTCAATGATTTCTTCGGTACCAGTGATTCGTTTGCCCGACAGCCGCACATGAATCGCGCCGAGCAGTTCATCGCTGACGGGGGTTTCCGAAAGCGGCAGCAGCGTGATTTCATCCGCCGGCGAAGAAGACCGCTGAGTTGCAGGATCGAATTTGCGAATCGACTCGACTTCGTCGCCGAATAGTTCAATTCGCACCGGTCGCTCGGCTTCCGGAGAATAGACATCCAGAATCCCGCCGCGGAGCGCATATTCGCCAGGCATTTCGACCACATCGGTTGAGTTGTATCCGACCGAATTGAGGTGAGCCGTCAGATTCGCTGTGTCCAGAGTTTCGCCACGACGGATGACGCGCGCCAACTCGGCATAAAAATCTGCGGATCGTAGAAGAGAAGTCGCCGCCATCACAGGAACCAGCACGATCGAGGCAGTCCCGCTCGCAATTTTCCACAACGCGATTGCGCGCTGCTCCTGGATTTCCGGATGAGGAGAGAGGTTTTGGAATGGCAGTACGTCGCGGGTTGGAACCGAGACAACCGAATCGGGTGCCGCACCGCCGACTAATTCGCAAAACGATTGCACGACCGGCAGAAGCTCGTCGATCTGCTCGTTATTCCGAACAACAACAATCAGTGGCCGTGCGGTTGATTTTTGCAGTTCAGCTATGAGTAATGCTTTGGCAGGAGAATTGAGCCCGGAAACACGAATCCGCCCCGTGTTCGCTCGAAGGTGGGAGACAACACGCGAAAAGGCGGGCAGCTTTTCTACGTCCGCAAAAAAATCGCGGACGAAAGGCAGAACCATTGCTCTGCTATTTTAGCAGGGCGAAGTGGTCCGCCTTTCGTACGCTCAGGCGTCCCTGATCGCCTACTTTGCGGCCCCTGCTGCTGCTCCTGATCCCGCGCCCTCATTCTCCAGTTCGAGAGCAAAGTCTTTCTTGCCAAAGTTGATCCGAGAGATCGAACGCGAACCGTCGTTATTTGGCACAACCACCACGGAACTCTCGCGCAGAGGATGCTCCAGCTTCACAATTGCACGGTGTAATTGCCGGCTGGGAGTTGCGTGCCGGCGATAGTTGCCGGACGCAGCAACTCCATGGATCCCTTACTCCCTGCAAAGGCGCTCCCTGCGACCAGAATTACTGCTGTGAGGAAAAGCCCCTTCACGAAATGTTTCTGCGAATTGATAGCGTTCACCAGTTCCTCCTGCTTCCCGGCTGTGCGGGAAAGGTCTATGGCGGCCGCCCGGCTTTGCGAAAACGCTTGCGTTTATGCGCGCAAAGCCTACAATCTGTTCCGAGGTTTTGAGGCAAGTTCGCCCACAAGGCGTACTAGTCCGCAAAGGGATTGTTCTCACCTGGCCGCCAAACCCTGAGTGAGTCAGTCCCTTACCCTGTCTTAATTTCCAGTGGCAAGGGCGCGCGTCGCGCGCCGTTTCTCTTCAATACGCAGATAACCGGCTGGTGGTTCCGCGTACCGATCTGTTTAACGATTGGACGATCCGAGCTAGCCGCCGTTAGCAAAGAGTTATCAGCTGAGGGATGAGAGGTGTCAGTGCCGCGATTTGGATTGTGAACGGCTGGTTTTCGATGTTGATCGCCGTGAAGGTGTCGCCTTTGTTTTTTCCAGCAAGACCGTGGCGTGGGCGATGGCCGCATTGTCAGTTCCCATGCCTTCGGGAGTCTTGGCTTTAATACCGATACAATTCGCGGGAATATTTAACAATCCGGCGAGCCTTTCGCGAATCGCCGCAGCATGTGATCCAATCTTTGGCTGCGCAAGAATCAGTGTGGAATCCACATTCGCGATGGCATAGCCGGCCGAGTTCACACGATGCAAAGCTTCCTCTAAAAATAAGGCCGAGTCCGCGCCCTTCCAGCGTGCATCAGACGGCGAAAACAGCGTTCCTATGTCAGGCGCGGCAATTGCGCCCAGAAGCGCATCGGTAATGGCATGCAGCAGCACATCTCCATCGGAGTGGCCCCCGAGACCTTTCGGATGGTCAATTTCAACGCCGCCGATGCGGAGTGGAACACCGCTCTTGAATTCGTGTGAGTCCCATCCGTAACCGATTCGCATGGGAGACAGTCTACGTGAAGACGATTCGCGAAGTAAGCGTCACAACGGGCGCCCCATCCTTGTCGCGTTCTCTGCGACAGGGTGGGGATTTCGATTCTTCGGTGAAATCCTATAATTCCAGAATGTGCCAAATCCCCAGTCTGGTTCTGATTGGATTAATTGTACTCACATCTTCCACATTCGCGCAGCAATCCCAGCCCGCAAAACCAACGTCCAATGTGCCTATCGCGCTTCCGAAGGCTTCTCTGTGGAACCGCTACTCATTTCAGTTTCAGGCCACTGGCGACCATGGTCCTTATCGTTGGCGCGTTGTCAACGGAGTGCTCCCCCGAGGCGTGAACCTGCGGGAAGACGGAGAGCTGAGTGGAGAGATAGTCGACCAGGGCCAGTCTAACTTCACGATCGCAGAGATCGACAGGGGCGGAAAGCAGAAGCAGCAGAATTGTGTGCTTGCGACCGAGACTGCACTCGCAACGTTGTGGTCTAAGCACGCCGAGGTCAACGGCCAGAGGATTGACGGCTCAATCAAAGTTTCCAACAACACCGGACGCGACTTCGATCTTACCTTTGTCGTGCTGGCCGTCAACGATATCGGTCGCGCAACTGCAATCGGGTATCAGCACTTGCCCCTGAAGCAGAACACCAAGGATTTGGAACTCCCATTCGGAGATACGCTGTCATCCGGCAATTACGTTGTGCATGTGGACGTGGTCGGCGAGGAACCTCAGTCAAACATGATTTTTCGGTCGAGACTGGTGGCAGGAAAGATGGGCATCAGCACGGGGCCGTAAACCAGACTATAGCCCTGCAAAGAACTTGTGGGGACAGCCGCCCCGACTGTCCCCACAAACTATTAGAGCTGCGAAAGCCCGGACCAAATGCAAATCGCAGCGTCATTCGGTATGGGGAAGCTCAAAATTGCCGCTCTGCAAGGGGGAGGAGCAGAAGTAGACCGGCCGTTCCCAATTCAGACGATTGACGCTGCGAACTCAAAAGAGCGCCGCGCGATGACGCTGGCGCAAAAGATATAAGAGTCCCGAAGTGATGTTGATCTCATTCGTCTCGGCCAGTAGCTCGCTTTAGACCCTTGGAGACCTGCTGTTTTCGCGATCCTTGCGGACTGCGTGACGCGATCTGTGCTCGGGCTCCGGGCTTACCGCCAACCGGATAAATCAGTTCAACGCCTCGGGACTCTATCCTGCCTTTAACGAGATTTCCTGTTCTCCTCGACCAGCACTTTGCTATAGAGCCTTACTAGCCCTCCCTGAGTCATCTTGCTCGGAGTCGGCCCACTTGTAACTGTCGGTTGCCCAACTGTTCCTTATGAACGCTCCTGGCACGTTGCTTAGGGTGACTTCGCTTGACCCCCGGACGCCGCACCAACCGGAAAAACTTCAGAAACTGTCAAAGAACAATTGTGTTTTACTCCTTCTATTTTTTTGGTCAATCGAAAAAATGATTTTGTAAGTAGTGCGTTTTCAATCAAGTGCAGCCTATTCACAGGGGCATGCAGCAGAATGAGTGCATTCGTGACCGGCGATTTCTTGAATGACTTTCGGAAACGCCGCTTTTTGCGTGTTTCTGCCTGAATCCGGACTGCGATGTGCTAGAAACCCTCCTTATTGCAATTGTGAAAATCCAGCAGATGCCTTGTTCCGCGCGGGTTTTTAACGATTACAATCCGAAGTTCACCGCCAGGTGGTGTCATAGCCGAGCGAATGCAGTATCTGGTTTTCAAATTCATATCGCACAAGAGCGTCGAAATTACTTTCCGACGATTCCCATGACGCCGCGTAACGCGTGGCTGGCTGCGCATAATGCGAATACGCTGGCGCATAGCTGGCGCATAGTGCATGTTGCACGGTTGAGGACAAGCGATCAGTCCTGTGGGATCGGGGTGCACCATCCCTGTTGCCTGCTGCAGGACCGGAGATGAAACGTCGGCTTGCGATTTCGACCTGGAGCTGATGCGGCGAAACGCCCAAAGCCCGCGCGTCGCCTGGCAAGATATTTGGCGCTGCGTTATAAAGTTCGCGTTGCAGCGGGTTCAGATCGATGTGATGGCTTAAGATCTGCTGCGCAGCGCTCCACAGAGCCGAAAGCTGAGCGCTCGAGTGTTGGGTATGATTGATGAAC
>QHZW01000009.1 GCA_003224815.1 Acidobacteriota bacterium
TCCCACAGCCCCGACTGCTGCTGGTTCATTAACTCAAACCGGACATGTCACCTGCTAAGAAAACCGGACATTTTAACTTGCTAACAACAGATCAAAATTGCGCGGGACAGATTTACAGGGGACCGCCGGTGGGATGATGGCTACATTTCAAGCTAGAGTTCTCATTCGGTGGCATTGACTATTCTTCTCGGCAAGGTGCGATCGTCGCCGGTAAGTCAGAATGGACAGGGCAATACCGCCGAGAAATGAGGATCCATACGAAGCACTATGGGCCCACAAATCCGCCATAAAGAATGGATAGCGCGCTGCCGGGAGTAGAAGCCAGCCGGACGGCGATATTACTCCACCGCGAGAGAGGAGGTAACCTGAGCAGCCCGCAAGGAGCGCGCTTAAAGCCATCACCCCTAGAAGCGTCGTGATCGGCGGGATTAACACCGATGCCTTCAGAGTCGGTCTGGATCCCGCGCGCGCGGCGATCGCGAGGAGAGTCCCAAGAAACGCACCTGCCCACCACGTCGCGATCACTCCCCACGCAAAAGCCAATAGCGTGGGGGAATTGCTTTCAATTACTTTCGGGTGAAAGACCGTGAAATATTCGATGCAAACGCGAGCAGTAATTTGATCGTGGATAACTCCGTATATGATCCCAGCCGCAATTGAGAACAGTATGATTTTCAGTGTTTCCATTCAAAGCGGGACCCGCTTAAACGGTCGTCACATTATGACAGGTGTAGGGTGCGGCTTTAAACTCCGTTCGGCCTTTGCCGAATGAGGGACAGGAATTCCTGTCGCGTCTCCTGCTCGTCACGGAAGCAGCCGAGCATAGATGAAGTGACCGCTGCCGAATGCTGCTTCTCGACACCGCGCATCATCATACATAGGTGGCGGGCTTCGATGACCACGCCGACGCCTTGCGGCTGGATGACCTTCTGGATGGTCTCGGCAATTTGCGTCGTCAGGCGCTCCTGAATTTGCAGACGGCGCGAGAACATTTCAATCAGGCGCGGAATCTTGCTGAGACCGATGACCCTGCCATTCGGAATGTATGCCACGTGCACCTTGCCGAAGAAGGGCAGCATATGGTGCTCGCACAGACTGAACATTTCGACGTCCTTCACAATCACCATTTCGTCATAGGTGACAGTGAACAGCGCGTTCTTCAGCATGGCTTCAGGATCTTCGTTGTATCCCTTGGTGAGGAACTCGAAGGCTTTGTGAACGCGAGCGGGCGTGCGTAGCAGACCTTCGCGCTCCGGATCTTCACCCAGGCGCACAATCATCTCTTTCATCAGCTCTTCAAAGCTGGCGGAGGTTAGGGTCGGGTTCGTGGTTTCGAGTTTAGGCGTCATACCGTGAAATTGGGTAATTGCGTAATTTTGTAATTTCGTAAGTGAAAGTCAAACCCATTGCGCGTTTGGACTGCCGTTCAAATGACCCAATTTACAAACTTACCAAATTACTCAATTCCGTTGTATTCAAACGCATTCATCATCGTCTCTTCCAGCCGTACGCTTTCCAGATGTGCCTGGGTGAACTCACGCTTCAAAATATCGTAAACGACCATGCACAGATTTTCAGTGGTCGGCACGGCATTGGCGAACTCCGGCCTGGTATTCAGATTCTCAAGATCGAAGCGGACTACAACTTGGCGTTTGACGCACTCGTCAAGATCAACCAGGTTGCAGACCATGCCATTTTCGTCCACCTGCCCGCTGACGGTAACTTCGAGAACATAATTATGCCCATGCCCGTGCGGGTTGTTGCACTTGCCGTAAGTGGCGCGGTTCTCTTCTTCGGATATCTGCTCGCTATGCAGGCGATGCGATGCCGAGAAGCGATAGCGGCGGGAGAGGTGGGTCTTTGGCATTTGGTAATTGGGTAATTTTGTAATTGAGTAATTGAAAGTCCGATGCTGCAGCGAGCTTGGCCCTAAATCACCCAATTACCAAACTACAAAATTAGCAATTGGTTCACTCCTCTCCATAAAAATCCGCAAACAGGTCGTGATTTTCATACACGCGCACCCGGTGCAGCTTGGCATTCGTCAGCTTCGGCGCGAGGCGCTGCCAGATGGCGATGGCCAGGTTCTCGGTCGTAGGAATGCGCGTGGCAAATTCTGGTACTTCTTTGTTCAGCAAGCGGTGGTCCATGGCGTCGAGCACTTCGCGCTGCATGGTTTCCTTGAGTTGCTTCAGGTCGACCACAAACCCGGAGCGCGGATCGACCTCGCCCTTCACCGTGACTTCGAGCACGTAGTTGTGCCCATGTCCGTTCGGGTTATTGCACTTGCCGAACAGGCGCCGGTTCTCCTCCGGAGAAAGCTCCGGATTGTGGTAGTAATGCGACGCGGCGAATTCAGCTTTGCGGGTGAGATAGAGCAAGGGGCGTACGTTCCTTTGCGATGTTAACTTCCTATTGTAATGGGAAGCGTGTTGGCGAGCGACGTAGTATACCGTCTGCTATAGGATGAAGTTCGATGCGAATTCGTCCGTATACCGATCGTGACTGGCATGCTGTCGTCGAGATTTGCGTTCTCGCATTTGCGCCGATTTATGAATCCTTCGAGAACCTGTTAGGAAGCGAATTGTTCCGGCTGGTTTACCCGGACTGGAAGGCCTCGCACGAACAATATCTTCGTTCTGTCGCCGATGCAGGTAGAGGCAAGCTTTTTGTAGCTGAGAAGGATGGAATTCATCCCGTCCATCAGCGCAAGGGTTTAGGGACTCTGATGTACGGCCATGTTTTGGAAAACATGCGGACGGCGGGGATGAAGTACGTGCACGTGGACACGGGCAGCGACCCTTCTCACATTCCGGCGCAACGAGCTTATGAGAAATTCGGATTTGTTCCCCTCCCGCTGGTCCATTACTACAAGAAGGTCTAAATTTCAGGTTCCGGAGAAGACAGAACTGGCCGGCGAAAAACACAGTAGTCCAAGCCTCCTTATCGTTTGTGGTTTGCCGGGTTCAGGCAAGACCACGCATGCCAAGCAGGTTGAGCAAAACCTGCGCGCGATTCGTTTTTGTCCCGACGAGTGGATGGAGGCGCTGGCGATTGACCTATGGGACAGTGGGTTTCGCGATCGAATCGCGAAGTTGCAATGGGAACTCGCTCAGGAAATCCTCGAACTCGGACACAATGTCGTGATTGAGTGGGGAACGTGGGGGAGATCGGAACGGGATGCCCTCAGGTGCCGAGCACGCGCGCTTGGGGCAGGTGTGGAACTGCATTTTGTCGACGCTCCTATTGAGGTCTTGTTTGAAAGAATCCGCTGGAGGAATCGCGAATCACCGTCCATAACCTTTGAAGATGTCGTGAAGTGGGCTGAGATCTTCGAGCGACCCTCGCCGGAAGAGATGGCCCTTTTCGATGAAGGGTCGATCACTCTCCAGACAGGAAAATAACCAGTTAACCGGGGTTGCCCCACCGTGCGGCTCTTTGGTGGGGATTTTGATCTTACCTTCTCGGCCTTGCTGAAATGAAAGTCAAAATCCACCGCCGCTGCGGCTTCGTTCAGGGCAGCCCTTTCTCGGCAAAACGACGGCGAGACAAGGACGGGGCACCTTGGTTGAGTAGATGGGCGGCCCGCTATGTGTGGCTAAGACTGGAAATCCACATTCTCAGTGTTCTCCACATACTTCCTTCTGGAGCAGACTTCTTGCCCGTCAACGCCTCAAGTTCGTCTTGGGTGTAAACGTAGGTCCGATCCTTCCAATCAAACCGCGAATTCTTGTAAGCTCGCGCGGATCTCAGCAGCAGATAGCCGAAAATCGGGAGACCGAAAAACGCCGCAGCAGTGCTCGACCATGAAAAGTGAGCTCTTCTCATGCGCCCGAGGAATTCAGCTGCTGACAAGATGAAAGCCACCACAGCGCATGTTCCGAATATCAAAGCATATCCCCTAGACCAGGTCGGCGGCAGGCCGGATGAAGGGACTCTCCAGTAATTGGACCGCGCGACTACCCAAGGGATCACGATCAGCAGCATAAATTCTACGATCCTCCTCTGCGCCAGTTCGCTCGGTTTCGCAAACAGCAGCGCCAAGTTCTTCGTCCAGCCTTCTCTCATCTGCGACCAGCTGCGGTACATGCGGGTGCGGACGGCGTCGCCGCCGTAGCGGAAGAAAATCTTGCGCCCGGAGGACTTCACCAGGCGCGCCATGGCAACGTCTTCGAGCAGGTCGCTGGCGATTTGTGTGTGGCCGCCGACCTTGTCGTAAGCTTCGCGCGAGATCAGCAGATATTGCCCGTTGGCGGCGGCGACGGGTGATGCGGGATCATTTACCTTGCTCGGCGGATACGTCGCCGCTAATTCGGCGAAGATCACCGGCATGACCGCTTTCTCCCAAAAGCTGTGCACCTCCTGCTCCGGAGAATAAGAAAGCAGCGCGGAGCCGTGCTGCTCGGCCTCGGCGACCGCGCGAACGAGAGAACCCGGCTTGTGTACGGTATCAGCGTCACTGAAGAGCAGCCATTTCCCTGTTGCGACCTTCGCGCCCGCGGCCATGGCGTTGTTCTTGCCTGTCCAGTTTTCGGGGAGTGGTGGGGCGGAGATGAGGGTCAGCTTTGGGCGGGCGGGGGTGACGGTCCCTCCGTGGTTCGTATGATCATTTGGGCGGGTGAGGGCACCCTCCCCTATGTCAGCAGTTGAGAACGATCGCGCGACTTCGGCGGTGCGATCGGTTGAGGCGTCGTCGACAACGATTATTTCGAAATCAATTCCGGTCTGGGTAACCACCGATTCCAGGCAGGATGCGAGGCAGGCTTCCTCGTTCCTCGCCGGAACGATGACGGAAACGACGAGATTTTGTTTATCAATATTCATGCCGTTACGCTATTTGTCTGCTTACATCCCGAACTCGGTGTGCGAAACCATGGGGTCTGACGGCGCAGACGGTTCGCCCCGAACGCGCTAACGTTTTCAGTAATACGTCAACTTCATGCGCGGCGCACAATGACGTAAGGTCCCTCTCGCGCTTGTGGCGCGTTCGGGATGATACTGATGCGGAGTACGCACGTGGCGTCATGAACTGCCACCCGGATAACCACCTTCTGAACCGTTTATTATATCTACGTGCGTCTTTCCGCCCTCGTCTTCACTTGCGCCGCAGCTCTAGCTCTTTCCGGTTGTTATGGTGGCTCAAAGCCATCGAGCATCGGCAGACCTGCACCGAATTTCACCATCCAAGACCCTGACCGCCGCGTCAGTTTGAGCCAACTACAAGGGAAGATTGTTGTCCTGAATTTCTGGGCTACGTGGTGCCCGCCATGTATCGAGGAAATGCCGTCACTCGTCCAGATGCAGAAGACGTTCAAGAACACAGATGTGACCGTGCTCGCCGTTAGTGTGGACGAAGACGCCGACGCGTATCACAAGTTCCTCAAAGAACATGGAATTGATCTGCTCACAGTACGCGATCCCGGACCGAGAACCGATCAAGGCGTGAGTGCGCCGGTAGCGTCACGCTATGGCACATTCAAATTTCCCGAGACCTACATCATTGACCGCAGCGGAGTGATCCGGCGAAAGTTCATCGGCCCGATTGACTGGAACCAGCAAGAGATTGTGGAGTACCTGAGCCGGTTGTAAGAAGCTGAAATTTCCGACTCACTCTTTTTGCTTCACGTTAGTTCCGTCCATCAATTCCGGGCTGCTGGATTCGTCTTTGTCATCCCGCAATTTTCACAGCTAAACCATCGCAAGGCGAGGGCATCCAACCCCTTTATATCCCGCTTCGGGAATTATTAAGGAGGGAAGATGGAACGGAGAGTTACACCTGAAATGATCCTATGGACGGGCACACGCGTCGCACTGGGCGTTGGCATTGGAATGCTGGTTTCGAGGGGCCTGAGCAACGATGCGCGCAAGTCAACTGGCATAGCACTGACCGCAGTGGGAGCGTTTACCACGATACCCCTGGCGATCTCTATCTTCCGCAAGCAGAACCTGTCTCGGGAGCTCAAGTCTGTCGCATAGTTAACGATTTCATCTACAGTAGAGCGCAAACGGAAGGTTGCACTAACCGCCGGGCGGACTGTTGTTTTCGACCGTGTCCTTTACAATTCTCGTGTGAAATCCTGGGACGCGATCATCATCGGCGGCGG
>QHZW01000010.1 GCA_003224815.1 Acidobacteriota bacterium
CATGTTCAGCCACATGTTGTCACCGCGGCCAAGATGCGGCATGCTGCCCACAACTTCAAATCTGAGGCCATTTATGAGCACAAAAGAGCCTACCGCGGGGCGTCCCGGGAAAAGCGTCTTCTGTAACTCGTTGCCGAGCACAATGACGTTACGCCTCTGATCGCCATCGAGCTGGTTCAGCCAGCGTCCTTCTTTCAGCGGAAGAAAACTAATTTCATTCAGTTGCGGCTCTGCGCCGATAATTTCGCCACTCCCGGTGGCAAACTCGCTCACTTCGTGCAGGTCGCTGCGCGAAATCATAGGAGCCGCATTCCGAACATTTGGCGCCTTGCGAATATCCAGGTAATCGTTATAGGTAAGCAAATACGATCGCGCCGAGTTCATATTGCCTTTGACCGCCGGGGCACGTCCGGGGAAGAGGAACATGATGTCCTTGCCAAACTCTGCCATTTCGCGCTTGTTTCCTGAGCGGAAGCCTTCGCCCACTCCCACCAAGAGCAGAAGTGATCCCACGCCCCAGGCAATTCCAAACATCGTCAGGAAGGAGCGGAGCTTGTGCGCCCAGAGGTTCCGAAAGATCTGAGCGAAAATGTCAACTACTGTCCGCATGAGCTGGATAACATTGTACATTTCAAGCCTCAGGCCGCGGCGCCCGAAATTCGTGGAATTCTATGAGTTCAACCCCGCAGGGGTGCCATTCCGACCCGCGGTCATGTCTCTTTACATAGATGCCGATTCCGGCGCTGCATCAGCCACATCCTTAACGGTCAAAAATCGTCGAAGGTAATGACGATCTTTATTCGTGAGCGGCTTGGCTCCATTTCTTTGGCCACACACAATTCTTTACGTCCGAACTCATGCAGAAGTTCCACGTAGCAGCCCTCGTGATTGGTCTTCAGGGATTTTCATCGATAGATTACGCAGGTGGTCGTCAGCGCGGGCGCTCACTTGGGTGGGATAGACAGAGAGTGTTAGATTGTCGCGCCAGCCGCTTGGCCTCGAAAGCCTTCAAACAAGGCATCGATGATCAGCGAATTCGTAGTGACTTGCCGAGCACTCAACGACCTCTTTGCCGCGCGCGATTCCACGAGATCATCAGTGAACAGCTGATTAGCTCCTACATTCAATTGCACGACGCCGCGAAAACCCTGGCTGGTCAAGGCTTTTGGAAATTGCGCTCGTCAGCTTTCCTGAGTCATACGCCTTAGGATGAGATTACTTCCGTAACACCTTTGTACCTCGAAAGTTGCACATTTGTTTATAGTGACGGTACTCGGCGCAGTTGGCAGACTGCCCGCCACACGCCATTTCCAGCCCGGCGAGATGTAAGCAACAAACATTAAATCCAGCTACTTACGTCGGCTCTTGAGCCAACGCGACCGAGCCCGGATGCAATACCAGAGTTTTGGTACTCCCCTTGCACAGGCTCTAGCGTTCTCGTTGCACCAGCTACTCCCCCCAAAGAAAGCACCAGACGCGCAGATGGCAAGGGAAACCTTGCGTTCTGTGAAACAGGAGCAGTATGTGACGCCGAGGTTCTCATGATCTCGGTGGCCCGGCCCGGTGTGTGAAAAATGTTCGGCGAACCCGGACGTGTTCGAACTGTCAGAGGTTCTCAAGTTCTCACGTGGAGGCCAAGATGCCAAAGATCCATCGAACGCTGTGGTTCCGTTTCCTTCTTTTAACACTCTTCAGCAGCATGGCCTTGGCGCAACTGCCGGTTACGGATGACAGCTATGTCTCTTCCGCCGCTCCCACAACTAACAACGGGAATAATCCGTCACTGGTGGTGCAGAAGTCGTCGAACGGAACGACGCTGATCAAACTCGACCTTTCGCAGTTGCAGGCTGCGGGAGTGACGAACACTGCCGTCAACAAGGCGTATTTGAAGCTGTACACCAGCGCCGTGACTGGGCAAGGCACGTTCGACCTGTATCAGGTGACATCATCCTGGGCGGAGGGTACGGTCACCTACAACACCATTCCGTCCATGATGCTGGTCACTGTGGGAACCACCTGTCCCTCGGGAATTCAGTGCGTCAACACTGCCAGCAAGTACGTTCAGGTGGATATCACAACCTTACTGCAGGGCTGGCTCGCGGCGCCTGCTACGAACTTCGGTCTCGCGCTTAAGCCAAACGCTACTACGATCTCGGTAACTTTTGAAGGTAAAGAAAGCACCACCACCTCCCACGCGCCGGAGTTGGATGTCGTATTCAATTCATCACTCGCGCAAATTCCCGGCCAGATCGGGCCGGCGCAGGTTGGGCCCGGAGTCTACAACATCAATATCAGCGGCTCCGCGGCGACCCTCGCAATGACGAGCCAGTGCTTGGGGGGAGCTTACGCAACAGGCATTAGTTTGAGTGGCACAGCGCAGTGCGCGACAAACGGCTCGGCATTCACGAATTTGGTGCCAGGCAACATCAGTAGTGGCACGGCTGGGATCAGCATCACGGGAAACGCAAACAGCGCAACGACAGCGGCTTCAGCCTCCACCGCTGGTTTCGCCACCACCGCCGGTACTGCCACAACTGCCGGCACGGCCACAAATTTCACAGGCTTATTGATGGGCGATGTAACCGGCACTCAATCATCGACAGTTGTATCAAAGATCGGCGGCATTGCGGCGTCAAACTTCGCTCGCTTGGATATTGGCAACGCCTTCACGGGTGGAAAGCAAACGTTGGCGCTCTCAGGCACTGCCTTTGCTTCACTGAATATCCCGGTGAACGGTGCGTCGCCTACTATCCCCGTAAAAGGCGACATTTGGACCCTCAGTACGGATCCGCACCTGAACTTCCGGGACATGAACAGTGTGACGCAGACGCTGGCGTTCTTCTCGGACATCAGCACGGCGAATGCGGGCACGCTGGCCTCGGCCAACAGTTACACCGACGCGCAGGTGCTGATCGAGAAGAACCGGGCGACGGGAGCTGAGGGCACGCTGACCGCTAACCTGAGCAACGAGATCAGCCGGGCGATGGGGGCAGAGACAGCCGAGACGACGCGGGCTACGGGTGCCGAGACCCTACTGGGAGCTTCGATTGCGACGGAGAGTGCACGTGCGATCGGCGTCGAGAGCGGGCTGAGTTCCGCGATCACGGCGGAAACCGTGCGGGCGACGGCGCAAGAAGCACTGAAAGCTAACCTGGCGGGAGGGAACAACTTCACGGGCGGTTCGCAGACCCTGGCGGCTTCGACCGCCACCTATCCTTCGTTCAACGTGCCCACCAGCGCGACGCCACTGACAGCACCGGTGAGCGGCGATGTGTGGTCGGTGAACGTGGATCCACACTTGAATTTCCGGGACATGCATAACGCCACCCAGATGCTGGCATTCGTCTCGGACATTTCAACGGCCAATGGCAACACGTTGACCGCAGCGAATCAGTACACCGACGCCCACGTGCTGA
>QHZW01000011.1 GCA_003224815.1 Acidobacteriota bacterium
AAAGTTGACAGCTGTAAAAGCCAACAATGCGCCGAAAGTCACAATCTCGGCTGATCGCTGCCACGGGATTGTCAGCACCGCCACGTACACCACCACGCCGACGATCCACTCGTTGTAAACCGGATTGCCTCGCTTCAGGCTGAGGTGCCCAAATATCCGGCGCGGAATCACGTCGTCTCGGCCCATGCTGTATAGCAGTCGCGCGGCGCCGATGTGCCCCGCAAGGCCGCAGGCTAAGCTCGAGACGAGCAGCACAATTCCATAAAACATGAACAACAGGGGGCCACCGACGATTCGCGCGACATCCATGAAAGCGGTTTCGGGATTCGCCAGGTTCTTATAATCCGGCCACACGAGTTGTGCCAGGTAAACCTGCAAGCCGCTGAACAATCCAGTGAATACACACACCAGCACCGAAGCCAGCAACACGTTGCGCTTGGGGTTTTTAACTTCCTCAGCGAGGATGGACACGCCGTCAAAGCCGATGAATACAAGTGCCGCGAAAGAGGTACCAGCGGCTAGGGCCCGCAAATCGAAAGTGGCGGGATTGTAGGCCGGTTTGTACGAGAACAGCGATGCAAAGCTCTCGTGAAAAACAATGTGCCTGAATCCTTGCACCAGAAATCCTGCCGTGACCAGCAGCATGAATCCAAGCAGGACTTCATTGGTGCGGGCATTGAACTTTATTCCACGTGTCGCGAGCACGGTAATGAATGCGACGATGGCGGCCGAAAGCACGATAAAAGGAATTTGCGGTATCAGCCGATGAATGGTCAGCACTGCATAAAGGGCGTTCTGAATGGGCTGAAAAAGATACTCCAGGAACATCGCCCAGCCCAGGATGAATCCCACCTGAGGATTCAGTGTTCGACTGATATACGAATATACGGATCCGGCTACCGGATACACGTTCGCCATACGTCCAAAGCTGACTGCGGTGACCGACATTGCGATCATGCCAATCAGAAGCGTCGTCACGGCGTGTCCGTGCGACAGTACCTGCGCTTCGCCGAAAAGAGGAACGGCCGCAATCGGCGAAGTTAGAATGATGCCGTAGTAAACCAGGTCCCACAGGCTCAGTACGCGCTTGAGGTGAGGTTGCGTGGGAGATTGGGCCGGGGAAGCCGCTGCTGTCGTTTGCACTCTATCTCTTTCCTGGATTCCTAGAAGAAGTAGCGTTCTTTCTTGCGTGCTTCGTCGTACTTTTTTCGCGCGGCGCGCACCGAATCGCGTTCGGAAACTTCCGCGATCGGTACATCCCACCATGATTCGTATCCAGGCACTCTCACTTCGAATGCCGTCTCAATCACAATCACCGAAGTGCGCGTCTGCTGGCGTGCTTCAGCCAACGCGGACTTGAGTTCCTCTCCCGTTCGCACGCGCTTCGACCACGCACCGAGGCTGGCGGCGTTTGCTGCGAAGTCGAGCGGCAAGATCTCGCCTTCGTATTTCCCGTCTTCACGTTACCGGTACTCCGTTCCCATCCCATCATTGCCGCAACTACGGCTGAGTCCGCCGATGCTGGAGAACCCGTGATTGTCTAGCAAAACAATGTTGAGCTTGTAGCCCTCCTGTAATGACGTGACGATTTCCTGGGCCATCATTAAGTACGAACCGTCGCCCACAAGCACGTACACGTCCCGCTGCGGATCGGCCATTTTGATTCCAAGTCCGCCCGCGATCTCGTATCCCATGCACGAGTAGCCGTACTCCATGTGATAGCCGCCAGGCTGGTGTGTGCGCCATAACTTGTGTAGATCGCCAGGCATGCTGCCTGCCGCGCAGACCATCACGTCTGAATGCTGAATGAAGTTGTTGAGAATCCCGATCACTTCGCCCTGCGTAACGGGCGGACCTTTGCGGATGGCATAGATGCGATCTACTTCCATTTCCCAGCCGGCACGGAACTCCGCAATCTCAGACGCGTACGCATCATCGATGTTGAATCCGCCGATGGCTTCTCGCAGTTCCTCGATGGTCACTCGAGCGTCGCCAATAAGGGCCACAGCAGCGTGTTTGAAGGCGTCAAATTCTGAGACATTGATATTGATGAAGCGCACGGAAGGATTTTGGAAAGCGGTTTTTGAAGCCGTGGTGAAATCGCTGTACCGCGTCCCGATCCCGATGATGAGATCGGCCTCGCGTGCCGCAATGTTTGCGCCAGGAGTCCCTGTTACGCCCATTGCACCCAACTGCTGTGGATGGTCAAACGCAAGCGATCCCTTGCCAGCTTGCGTTTCGCACACGGGAATCCGCTGCGCGACTGAGCAAGGTTGAATCGCAGCGATTACGAGGCATGTGCCACACCCGCTTGTGCAGGAATTCGTCGGGGACGTCAAAGGCCTCGGCTTGCACATCCTGCGGCAGGCAAAGAGTGACCGCGCCGGTTTGTGACGGCGAGGTCAGCACGCGCATGGCCTCGGGAAGGGAAGTCAGCAGTTGCTCCGGGCGTGCGATACGGTCCCAATAATTCGAAACCGGCTTGAAACAATCGTTGACGGAAACACCCTGGGTCAGCGGTGACTCAAGCTGTTGCAAGACCGGGGCGACGTTGCGACGGGCGAAAGTGTCACCGGGAAGCAGCAGCACCGGCAAACGGTTGATCGTTGCAAGGGCAGCGCCGGTGATCATATTGGTCGCACCGGGACCGATCGAACTGGTGCAGACTAGTGTCCTCTTTCGAAAAGTCGTCTTTGCAAATGCCGCCGCTGCGTGCACCATTGCCTGCTCATTGCGGAACAAGTAGTACGGGAAGCCGGGTTCCTGTTCAAGCGCCTGGCCGATTCCCGCGACGTTGCCGTGCCCGAAAATTCCCAGGCATCCTTCAAAGAAGCGGTGTTCACGCCCGTCTCGCTCGACGAACTGATTCTGCAGAAATGCGATGACGGCTTGCGAGACGGTCAGGCGTTTTGTCATAGGCTTACCAGCATACCGCCGGCAGTTCCATTCATCGGCTTTCTGATCGCAATAGTATCTTCAGTGCGGCCGTGCGAATCTATTTTCTGACCAGTGGCAATCTCGGATCTGGCGAGTTCCACGCCGAGCGAATCCAGGCGTGCGTCTGGTCTTCGTTCACGGCTAGATTGCGCGAAGTGCCCGCAAGAAAATTCAGGTAATAAACGTCATATCCCGGTCCCGCCACCACGGCATGATATCCGCTGTGTATCAGGACTACGTCGCCATCGTGCGCGCGTACCGTGCGTCCATTTATGTCCGCGTCGGAATACAAGTATTGCAATGCGAAGCCTTCGGGTCGGGCCATCCGATAGTAATAAATTTCGTCTTGATCGACTTCTTTGGGAGGGTTATGAGTATCGTGCTTGTGGGGCGGATAGCTTGACCAGTTTCCTCCCGGAGTGTAAACCTCAATCACAACCAGTTTGTCAGCTGAGAATGATGGCGGCAGCACATCCACAATCTGCCGCGAAACATTTCCCCCACCGCGAAGACTGGTTGTAACATCATCGGGTGTTATCAATTGCGGCTGCAGGTCGGCACGTGACGGCACGCGGCACTCGGCAATTTCACAGAGCGTCTCAGCGGTGAATGAAAGCCGGTTGTTCGCCGGCAGATACAGAGCGTAGGGAAGACCATCGAAAACAGTTTTCCGCTTGCCGATATGCCGCTGTCCTTCGCCCCAATCGGCGACACATGTTCCTCCCAGCAGAACGAAGGCAGCTTCTTCGCCCTCGGTTGTGGTCTGGAGCATCTCGCCCGGCTGCAATCGGGTGACGAAAAAGCTCATCCACTCCCAGCCGGCCTTGTGTCGAGGTATTTCGAGAAGCCGTCCGCCGTGTTCGGCTGGAGGATGGACAGAAGAAACCAAAACACGCGTTTCGCTCAAAATGTCTCCGAACCAGGAAATCTCGCACGCCAAATATCTAAGCGTTATGAAAATATGCCAAAGGCTCGCGGCCCTTGTCAACAACCATTTTTAATCGTTATTGACCTACTTACAGCAGCATTGATATAAGCTGAAACGTATAAACGTTTTTAGACGATATGCATATCATCAATGTGGGTTCGGTTGGGCGGGAGGCCGCTATGCTCCAAAGAATAGTCAGTGCGTTCTGCATTTTCGTGGCCGTGAGCACGGCTTTCGGGCAGACGCCAGCATCTCAGACGTCTTACAAAGACATCACCGACCGGATTCAGTCCATCAGTAAGGTGCCGCTTTCCGATTGTCGCGCGCACGGCGACATTCCCCATCCCGAGGACCCGGCGGTCGATGACTCAGACTGGAGGCCGACCAAACTAGGCGCAGAATTTACCAGTGGGGTTCAGGTCTTGCGTTGCTGGTACACCGTGCCGGAGAAGATTAATGGGTACGCAACTCGCGACGTCAGCCTGAAAGTTGCTTTCGAACTCCAGGGCGACGGCATGACTATGTTGTCTGTCTTTTCGAACAACGCAAGTATCTACCGGGGCAGTTCTGACACTCTAGAGCCCATTCCTTTAACCACAAAAGCGCAGCCGGGCGAGCGCTTTCTGGTGGCTATGCGGTTAGAAGTTGGAGATCAGCCGCGAACACTTTCGCGCAGCGAAATTCTTTTGACGGCACCAGCCAGTCGTCCTGATCTAGAACTTCTGCGAATTGAACTGTTGTCTCTGCAGCCCATTCTAAACGCGTATCCAGATACGTCGCGATCGCAGCAAATGGATGCCGCGGCAAAGGCGATCGATTTTGGCAAACTGGACGCAGGAGACCAGAAGGGCTTCGATGCCTCACTCAAAGAGGCTCAGGAAAAACTCCAGTCTCTCGATCCATGGATCAAGCAATTCCGCATCCGCGCGGTCGGTAATTCGCACATTGACATGGCTTGGCTTTGGCCGTGGACCGAAACGGTTGAGGTCGTACGCAATACTTATCGCAGCGCGCTGAACATGATGGACGAGTATCCGGGATTTGTCTTTGCCGGCTCATCGGCGCGCACCTATGAATGGATGGAGGAGAAATACCCTGACCTGTTCAAGGAGATGCAGCAGCGGGTGAAAGATGGGCGCTGGGAAATCGTTGGCGGCATGTGGGTTGAGCCGGACCTCAATATGCCCGGCGGCGAGTCGCTCACGCGCCAGATTCTTATTGGCAAGCAATACTTCCACAGGAAGTTTGGGGTAGATGTGAAGATTGGGTGGAACCCGGATTCTTTCGGGTACAACTGGCAACTGCCGCAGATCTACAAGAAATCGGGAATCGATTATTTCGTGACCCAAAAGCTTCTATGGGCGCATGAGTTCACCACTTTCCCCTACAAACTATTCTGGTGGGAAAGCCCCGATGGCAGCCGTCTGCTCACGTATTTTCCACACGACTACGGAAGCATGATGGAGCCGGTTTCCATGGCTGAGGACGTCTCCGTATGGATGCCCTCTATCTATTGGCAGAACCTGAAGGATCCGCAGATGCTGTATCTCTACGGCGTTGGCGATCATGGTGGCGGTCCCACGCGCACTATGCTCGACAGCGCCACACAACTGATGTCACCTGGTGTGGTTTTTCCCAAACTGCAATTCAGCAGTGCCAGCGAATTCTTTTCCGATCTCGACAAGCGCCACGATCTCGAAA
>QHZW01000012.1 GCA_003224815.1 Acidobacteriota bacterium
CTGAATTGTGGATGGTTGAAGAAATTGAAAAACTCTGCACGGAATTCGAGGCCGATTCTATCATCGGGGCCGAATTTGGTGTTCTTGAAGGCGGCGAAATCGATGTTTTTGATTCCATCGCTACGAAGGTTAGGCTCTGTGCGGGAATCGGTTCCATACCCGTAATTGTTGGTGAACGCGAACGCAGAGGTGTCGAACCACTCATTCAGTCGCGCGTTCATAGAGCTAGAATCATTCAACTTGCGAGGTCCGACTATTGTCGCCCGCGGAGTGCCCGTGTTCGGTAGGCCCGCCTGACAGAGCAGACCATTGCAACCCCCAAGGGTGAGCGGGAACCCGCTCTGCAAAGTGATAATCGTGTTCACTCCCCACCCGCCGACGACTTTATCGGCAACAGGTCCCGCGTCACCGGCGAATTTCTTTCCCCTGCCAACAGGCAGATCCAGAACCGCGGACATTACGAATCGCTGCGGAACATCGAATCCGTCCAGGCTTCGCTCACCACGAAGGTTGTAGGCGTTGGCATCACCCCAACCCGGCGACGCTGCTTCCAGCCAATTGATTTCGGAGTTTGTGTTGTCAATCAGCTTCGAGACTGTGTAAGCCGCGAGAATGCTTGCACCGGCCGAGAAGCGTTTTTGGAACTTGGCTTGGAACGAGTGATAAATGGAATCGCGATTATCTGGCTCGGCCATGTGTACGTCGTCAAACTGAGGATAAGGTAACAACAGCCGGGCCAGCGGTATCGCACAGGGTATCCCAGGAGCGGGATTGCATACGCTCACAGTGCCGGTCTGAACGACTCCGAAGAATGGATTCGCGACGTCCTGCACTAAGTTTTTTGGATCGCCTGCGGTCAAGTTGTAACCCGCCGATCCTCCGGGCAGGTCCTGAATCGGTAGCTGATCGAGATCCTGATCATGCATCGGCAGATGTGTACCCTTTGACCCTGCGTAGGCCACGTCAACGAGGGTGTTACCCGGAAGCTGGCGTTGAATGTTAAGGTTCCACTGCTGGACATATGGAGGCGGATTGTTGCTGAGCGCTGCCTCAAGCCCAGTTCCCTGGACGTCGATCAAACCCTGGTTGCGGCCCATTGGTTGAACGATTCCGGTCGGGAAGGGATTGCTTAGTGAATTCAGAGGAGTAATGCCTTGTCCGTTTACCGACGCCAGCCACGGCTGGGTGAATGTGTTGATAAACAGATTGTGCGGCGCATCATTCCACCGGACATCAACCGGCAAGTAAAACATGCCATATCCAGTTCTGATGACCGTGTTGTTGTCCAGTTGATAAGACAATCCTATGCGCGGACTAACGCTCCTCCACGGATCCATTGGGCTACGACTAGACCGAAGAGGCGAATGTACCAGGCCAAACCGTCCCTTCAAGTTCGGGATTCCGACGGCGCTCGCGATCGGGCTAGTTGCGTTCGGCAGAAGAGCAACTTGGCGGTCAAAACGCTCGGTCCAATCTCCCTGTAGATCAACACGGCCTCCGAGGTTCAACGTTAGCTTCCTGCTGACGCGAAAGGTATCGCCGGCATATAAGGCGAAGTACTTGATCTGAGTGGCCATGCGTGATGGCGTGACCACTTGGGAATTGTTGTCCTGCCCAAAGCCGAGCAGGAAGGACGCAGATCCCTGTCCGCCACCACACACCGCGGGAGGAGGATTACCTGTGCATGTTGTACTGAAGGCTGCCCCCGGAGAATTTTTCGGGTTCGGGGCCGTCATACCGGCGTCGAATTGGTACAATCCGGCAGGAATGTTGCTCTGGAAGTAGTTGTTACGCAGCAGGCGGAATTCTCCACCAATTTTGAGCGTGTGTGCGCCCATGATCTTTGAGACACTTGGGGTGAAACTTAAGGTGTCATCATAAGCGCCGATCCCGCTCCCCAATCCCTGAGAGCACCAACTGCCTGGACTTCCCCACTGATTGTCACCTCGAGTTTGAGAAACACAGACATCTGGAATGTGCGTATAAGCAAACTGGGGTGCCAGAGCAGCCCAGTTCGCGCCGAATGGCGAAAGGTCAATTCCCTTACTTAGCGGAGTGCGAACATAGGTGAAGCGAGTGTAGCCAATGTGTAGATCGAGAATCGTTTTCGGCGAAATGGCAATTGTGTCACCCACGGCAATTTGATGCGCTATCGTGTCCTCGGTGCAGCGATCGGTGCATATGTCCTTGAAGGGAGCAAGAGGAAGCGACAGAATGTGATTACGTGTGTACCGCCCGAACAACCGCTGCTTCTCGCTCAAATTAAAATCGACGCGCTCGTTGAGCTGGTCGATATTTCCACCGCTACTAAAGTTCTCAACGAAGTTGTTTGTCTCCCCAGGCTGATTCGGAAGGGGGAAGTAGCTTAGTAGCGCCACAGCTGTGGGGTCTAATCTGGCAGGGTCAATGACGTTGAGGTTGCCATTGAAGCTTAGCTGTGTTCTGCAGATTCCGCCCCCGGAAGTGCAGCTCGAACTGGTGAGGGGATCATAAATCGGGAAACCCGATTGTGAGAAGTCTCCGGTACGCTCAAGCGCGGTTGGCACACTTGTCGTAATAGTGTTTCCTTTGCGAAGACGATAACCTTCATAACCCGAAAAGAAGAACAGCTTGTTCTTGATGACCGGCCCGCCCACATTTGCACCAAACTGGTTCTGCGTGAAGGCGGGGACTGGCAGTCCTTTCCGATTAGCAAAAAAGTCATTTGCATCAAAAACTTTGTTGCGCAGAAATTCATAAGCCGAACCGTGAAAAGAGTTGGTCCCCGACTTTGTGGAGAGATTAATTACGCCGCCGGCAAAGCGTCCATACTCGGGACCAAGATTGTTCGTCTGAACCTTGAACTCCTGTATAGCGTCTTGCGTCGGCACTACCGTAACGATGTTAAGGTAGGCGCCGTTGGTGGCAACGCCATCCAAGAGAATCGAGCTTTGTCCCGCCTGACCACCGCCAACCTGAAAATCTCCAAGGGCGAATGGGTTAGCTCCGACCGGGTTTCCACCGGAAGAATTTCCGCCCGAAGGTGAACCCTGCGGCACTACACCGGGTACCAGGGCCACTAGGGCCAGAGGATTACGTCCATTTAAAGGGGCCTCGGTTACGGCTCGCCCTTCGACAACCTGCCCTAACGATTGCGTCTCCGGCTGAAGCAGCGGCGCCTCCGAAGTGACTTCTACAGTTTCGCTCTGAGCTCCGACCTGAAGCGCTATATCCACCCTTAGACCGCTCTCGATCTCCACTACAATGGGATCGCGAACGAATTTCTTGTATCCCCCTTTCTCTCCTTCTACGCGATAGCGGCCTGGCAAAACATTGACAA
>QHZW01000365.1 GCA_003224815.1 Acidobacteriota bacterium
GCAGTTGTACCCCAGCAAGAGCGGCGCCGTAGAAGGCGGCTTCAGCTGTGGGCAGAACTTCAGCGATGGCGTGCTGAGGGTCACCGGCACAATGACGCGGGTGCAGTAGCCACGGGCCATCACCTAGCCGACCGATGCACATTCATGGTTTGGGGTGCGCTGCCCTCGTTGACGTTTCGCGTTGACAACGAGACGGCCGACGGGTCGCGTTACCCCCATGCCGCTCGTCGTAAAAGGCCTGTGAGAACTCGACCGGGCGTGGCGCCATCGATCAGCGCAGTTCGTAGAGGTGATAGGTGACTTTGATCGTGTGCTCCCGGCTGATGCCGGGAGCTGGCAGAGGGAGCGTGGTGCTTCCGCTTGCCGTCCGAGGCCTGCCAAGCGAGATCACGTTCACAAGCCCCAGTTCAAACCCGGTAGGATAATCTTTCGAGGGCCGCAGAATTGTTCCGTCCAGCGTCCACACTTCGCGCTGATCCTTAGGCGGGAAGATCATCGCGGGCCTGCGGTCAGGCTGATCCGGGGAGGACGGGCGCAGTTCAGGCTCCTCGCCTTCGCGGATGTACCAATATCGCTTCGGCTTCTCGAAAGGCGAGTTCAGGATCGGTTCCGATACTTCGACAAAGTTGCTCATCGTCCCGCCTCGGACAAGCTCTTCACGATCATCAATTCGTTGCCTCGATCGTCAATAACCTTAATCGCGACCTGTCCTTGTTCGCCCGCTTCGAACGGTGTGCTAACGGTTCCGGACAGGTGGTCCCAGACCGTGTCCTCGTACTCACCTTTGAGACATTTCTTTAAGCTTTCCAGGCGCTGGTGCGGGGGAAGAACGCTTGTGAAACGTGGAAGCAATTGCCGTTGTAATCCGTATCGAGAAACCACGCAGGGACATCGCCGGCGTTTTTGTTCGCCACTTCCATGCTGATCGGATCGAAGACATCGACCCCCAGCAATTCAACTTGATATAACTGCGTGCCGTTCTGCTTCGCCGCTTTTCGAACCTCGGCCTCTGGCAAGCCACAAACGCTAAAAATTTGGCTCGATCGCATGTTCTTAAGCAGGTCGCCCATCATGAGGTCTGGTGTGGCCTGCACATACGTCGCGGGTATTCCAACAATTTGATCGCACTTTTCAATCAGCAGCCGCGCATTCGGTTGAATGGAAAATCCAATCACGTACAGGTGCGTGTAGCTCTTAAGGTAGGCCTCCTTCGCGGCCTCGCTTACGAGCCTCTCACTCACCGCACTATTTTCCGGACCGAATACAAGTGCCACAGATTTGGACGACAGTGGCAGCGCCATTCCGTTCTTCTCTTTGGCTTCTTGAACGGCGTCAGTAAGAGTCGGCTTCTGACCCGGTGCCGTCGCATCGACCATCGCTTCAGCGGATAGTGAAAGCGTCTTCGCGGGCGGGCGGACATTTTTCAGCGTAACGCTTTTGTTCCCTTCGAGGCGCAACACTGGGGATTTCCGCAGAATCTCCAACATGCGATCAACGAACGAACCGTGGATTTCGGTTCCGCCAACGGGAGCGGCGTCCATCTTGGTTTCTTCGAAATCCTGTGGCGTTGGGATTGTTGCCTCAAGCGTGAAGGGCCCGGTTACCCGTGTAATTCCGCCACGAATGTCCGGTCGGTCAACAAGAACTTCTTCTTCTGGTGGTTCGCTGTTACCAATCGACTTCAGAGTAACGTGCGGGACGATACCGCCGACTTCTTCTCCCTTGCTGTTCTGGCGGCGCTTGTAAACAAATCCGGAGGTAGGTCCGCGTGATTCATCTTTCAGTTCGTACCAATCAAAAGTCGCAGTCAACAGCCGCTGCCGAGAAAGTGCAAGGGGTACGCGGCTGGTATCAGCAGTGATCCACCGCCTACCCCACTGCTCTGCAACGTAAGCTGTCGTTCCGCTGCCACATGTTGGATCGAGCACAAGGTCGCCAGGGTCACTCGTCATTAGAATGCAACGCTGAATGGCAAGGGTCGCAGTCTGAACCACGTAGAGTTTGCCCTCAGTGCGATTTTGAATGCCACCGATGTCATTCCACACGTTTGCTATGGGAAAAGCGGGGAAATCATCCAAGAACCGAACGAACCGCATAGAGTTTCCTTTGACAACGATCCGCCCTAGGTCGGCGAGACATTTCAGCCCTTGGGACTGTCGTCTTCCAGTGCATTCCCTTTGGTGGAAGCCATGAGCGCCCTGCGAAATCGAATTTTTGATCCGTTTCAGATTGTCCCTGCGAAGTCAGTTGGTCAACTGTGGCGAGTCTGTGTGATGGAAAACGGTCTTCGGGAATCGATTTATACGTTCCAATCGGCCGGTACTTCGAAGCTCCCTCATCGCCTGCTTCCTTGAGTCGGTAAATTTGTCGAAACTTTACTCGCTCAATATCCCGCGCGTACCAGAGGATGTAGTCCGCGATGGATGAAATCGTTTTCCCTGAAAACTGCGTCGTTTTTGCAAACGTGATGATCGAAACGAAATTGGATTCACCAAACACTTCGTCGAGCAATTCGCGAACGTGATGTAGATTTTGATCACTGATCTGAACAAAAATGCTGCCACTGGCCGTCAGCAGTTCCCGGGCAAGCAGCAGGCGATCACGCAAATAGGTGAGATACGAATGCAGTCCCAATTCCCACGTGTCGCGGTAGGCTTGCACCATCTCCGGCTCGCGCGTCATGTCTTCATCATCATTATGGCCAACATCACGCTTCCGAACAAAAGGCTGAAAATTCGAGCCGAACTTCACACCGTATGGCGGATCGACGTAAATCATTTGGACCTGCCCGCCCAGGCTCTCGTAATGCAGCAGCGAGTTCATTACGACGAGAGAGTCCCCCAGGATCATTCGGTTAACCCATTTATCCTTGTGCTCATAGGCACGGAGGACCTGGTCGGCAATCGAGTGCTGCGGATCGCCAAACAGCTCAAACATGTCGGTCTGCTTGTCACGTTTGTGCCCCTTCAGAGTCTCAAGAATGGCTTTGGTCGAGAGCCTCTCGTGAATGAACAGCGGCAAAGTCGGCACATCGAACGAAAGCCGCTCGGCCTTCCCGGCCCAGTTCAGGAACGGCTTGCTCATTGCCTTCAGTTTTGATGCCGCAGCTTTCGCCTGTTCCAGTGACTCCGACTCCAGAACCTGCCGGATCAGCGCTTCGCCTCGCTCACGGGCAGGACTCTGGCCATCCCACTCCAACGCCGGCGAGAGGGGAGTCATCGTAGCGATACCTCAGGGGCGGGAGCTTCTTCTTGAATTGCGCCTGAGTGCCAACTTCCGGACGCATCAGGCTCTCAGACTCGGGATGGCGGTAGTTCTGAGCGGTTTTCGAGTTCACCTTGGCACGCTTGGTGCCGCTTTTCACAGGCATCCTGCTAGACTCCACGGGCTAGATTTGTCTTGGGGGAA
>QHZW01000366.1 GCA_003224815.1 Acidobacteriota bacterium
CGGCCCTTCTTCACTGTTCAAGCGAAAAGCAAAGGTGCGCAAGAGATGCGCAAGAGATCAGATAAGAGCAACAGCACCAAGTGGACTGGATCAACCAGCAGGAAAACCCGATGCTGATTTGCATCGCTGATCGAGATGCGATATCGATGGATATCTATTCGACGTGGAATTTATTATTTGGGGTACTCGCTGGTCACACGGTCACGAAGACTGCGACGAAAATCGTTTTGCGCCTCGATCAAACAAGCGACAAGTGGCCACACGTCCGCGATCTCGAAGACGGCACTCAGGAGATTTTACTTGGCAATCCTATCGCCCATGTCACACACGACGACATCGTCGATGAAGCGCGGACGCAGGAACTCGCTGCGGTACTCGCTGCGGTACTCGCTGCATGGATTCTCTTTGATCGACTAAACATCGTAAACGGCCGTGCCGGTTTGCACTGGGTTGTGGCACCGCAGTTCTATGAAACGAACGACATGCCGATTCTTAATAACCCCCTGAGTGTCGCGGGTTACTGGAATCCCAAAAATCTGGACAAATGCAAACACAACCTCGTTATTTCGGCTGCATTTCTCTGGGGTACCATCGGGGCTGCTGGGCTGATGTCGAGCACGGCCGCGCCATGGGCAGAAGGGATACCCCCGTTAAAGGAGCTTCTGCGTTGGTGCTATGAGATTGATCCTTCGATAAGGAATTTTCTTCCGGAGTTCCGCCTTGATGGCGCACCAGATACCCGCTAAAGCTCAGAAAAAGATCACAGCGATAGAACACCGCAAGGCGATGCACGATTCGCTGATCACGTTCCTCTTGCGTCATCCGCGGGGCGGGTGGCCCACCTCTGCGTAAGGAAAATAACTCTCAAAACGGAAATTTCATCGTAAATCTTGGGCCCATCTTTCGCCGTTTTCGAAAGGTGGGGCCTCGCTCGAAGGACGAAATCAATCCGGCGGCTTTCATTTCCTGGACGGGCCCACACTTCGAGAGTCCCGTGTGGCATCCCCGGATCCTGGAGTTTTGTTACGGTGCTTAGAAGACACAAGGTCCCTCCACTCCGCAGAATCATCGCATTCGCGATGATCTGCTCCGGTCGGGATGACAGAGTTGTGTAGTTGATCGCAGGGCTCCTTCGGCTTCCTCCTAGGCTTCGCTCGGAGCTTCGGCAAAGACGGACAAGTTCCGTCGCTGCGCCACCCAAAAGCTAAAACACCTTGTGTCGGCAACGTCCAGCGGCACAGCTGTCGCAGACTTTTCTGTCACGGTTTGAAGTAGCGAAGCGCAACGCATCCTGACTCAAAAATCTTTGATTCAACAAGTTTTAATTGCAATCTCTCCGGCAGGCTGACACCGTCCAACAACCGTCTCCCTTCTCCTGCAACGACGGGCCCAATGACAAAACGATATTCATCCACGAGACCAAGCTCTATGAGTTGTGACGGAACACTGACACCACCGACTAAAATACTTTTGCCTGATTCTTGTTTCAATCGAAGTATTTCGTCGCGAAGATCCGTGCGAACAATTCTCGTATTTTTATCTTCAGCGCGGTCCAAGGATCGTGAAAAAACAACTTTGTGGATCGAGTCAAAGGCTCGCGCAAATTCGTTCGATGCTTTCGTCCTAGACTGGTTTTTGGCGACTTCAGGCCAAAAAGGAACCATCAATTGATAGGTTTTACGCCCATAGACGAGCAGGTCAACCTCTCGCAGGAGGTGCGTATAATGTTCAAGTATTTCGTCACCACCAATTGGTTTGGTGTGGTCGCAGCAGCCATCCAGGGTTAAGTTGATTGCGAAAATTACATTTCTCATGTGATTGTCCTGACCCCCTTTTATTGTAGAGAGGCACTCGAAACGATCCTTTTTCTGTGAGGGCGTCTTCAGCGGCATTCCCAGCGAACATCCCCACTCAAGCAAAATCGGACTTGAATGGGCCACCATCGGGCAAATTGCCACCCGCCAGCCGTCCCAGCAACATCACGATTCATCCCACTTCAGATTCGCATCTCCACAAATGCACTAGAATTCAGGACACAAATCCCGAGAGCGTTTCTCGCACAATCACATTTTTCGGGGAGATACGTATGAAACGTTGCGCGTTTGTGTTCTTGGCCTTCGTGTCCGCGATTCCAGTTGTGGCTCAGAGCGGCGCCAAACCGTCTCCTCCCGCATTCAAGAAAATGCAGGCATTGGCAGGAGACTGGGAGGGCAAGGACGCAAACGGCATGCCCGCCAAAACCAACTTCAAAGTGGTTGTGGCCAATACGACGGTGATGGAAACGTTAGAGATGCACGATGAGCCAGAGATGCTGACCCTTTACACTGTTGACGCTGACGGCATCGCGCTGGTCCACTACTGTCCGACCAACAATCAGCCGCGCATGCGCGCCGCGCCAAAAGCGGGCGAAGTAAAGGAATTAGATTTCCAGTTCACCGGAGCCGGCAATTTGCCCGAGGCCTCCATTGGACACGAACAGCGGCTCGTCCTCCGTTTCGAAGACGAAAATCACATTACCGAAGAATGGACCTGGCGGAGCAAAGGAAAAGATTCGGTGAACGTGATTCATTTTGCGCGCAGCGGGAAATAGCGCAGAGGATACGCCCAGCGCCCATTGTGTCCAAGCAGGTTTGTTAGAATCACGCGCATGGGCCACGACCAGATTCGTTACCTCCTTGAAGACACGTTCCCCTCGCCCCATGCAATCGTGTCTGGGCCCAAGCGGGACGGCCCCTATGTGCGAATTCATTGCCTTGCAGTATTCGTTCGCGACATAGAACAAAGCTTGCAATTCTATGTGGGCCAGCTTGGCTTCCGGACACTGTCCGACTCGACTGATGACATGGGCCGCAGCGTTACTATTGCCCCGCCGGACGGAACTGCCATCCTCGCATTGATTGCTCCGAAACCGCACACCGAAGAGTATGCCCTCGTGGGAAAAGGCAGGTTTGTGGTTTTTGTGACCGACGATGTTCCCGCCAAGTTTAGCGAATGGNNNNTTCGACCCAGCAAGCCGCGAGATCACAGCCCATCGGCGCGCGCTGCAGGAGATGGAAGCAGCGCGGCAAGTCCAAGCAAAACTTTTTCCGCAGGTTCAGCCAGCGCTTGCGACCCTGGACTACGCGGGCATTTGCGTGCAAGCGCGTCAGGTTGGTGGCGACTATTATGACTTTCTCGATCTGGGGCGTAGCCGCCTGGGACTTATTGTCGCCGACATCTCCGGAAAGGGATTAGCAGCTGCGCTTCTGATGTCGAATCTACAGGCCCACGTGCGTAACCTTTGCACAAGCTACTCAATGCGGCCCTACACGCCGATTGCTGTGGAACAGCCGCAGCGCTTTTTGCAGACAGTGAATCGGCTTTTCTTTGAAACCACGGCGCCGGAAGCCTACGCCACGCTCTTCTTCGTTGAATACGACGATGCAACCCGGCGCCTGAAGTACGCAAACTGTGGCCATCTCTCCGCTCTCATTCTGCGGCGAGACAATGCGTTGGAGCGCCTTACGTCTAATTGTGCGGTGATGGGCCTTTTCACAAACTGGACTTGCTCGACGCAAGAGTGTGTGCTCGATTCAGGCGACACTTTCCTCTTGTATTCGGACGGGGTTACGGAATCCTTTGACTGTACGGGTGATGAGTTTGGTGAACACCGACTCACGGAGGCATTTCACAACTACCGGAACTTACCTCCGCAAGTGATGGTCCGTTCAATCGTGGATGACGTTCAACGTTTCAGTCATGAGGAACAGCACGATGACATAACCCTAATTGCGGCGAAGTGCAGGTGATGCTGGCAGGGGCGAACAGGCGTCACCATTGGACGTCGCAGTAAGTGGATAGTGGACTGGGTGGGGTGCTCTGCTGCTGCCCGTTTTTAGGAAAAGTGAGCTCGTGCATTCCAGTCGAATATCAAACGGTCTGTCCGGCGCAAAAGCCGGACGCCCAGGCCCATTGAAAATTGAATCCGCCGAGGTGGCCGGTTACGTCCACGACTTCGCCGATGAAATATAGGCCGGGGATTTTTCGGCTCTGCATGGTCTTAGCGGAAAGCTCGTTGGTATCCACGCCTCCGGCAGTGACTTCGGCCTTGGTGTAGCCTTCTGTGCCCTCTGGGCTGATCATCCAGTTGTGTATCTGGCGTTCCAGCTCCGAAACTGCATGATTGGTCCACGATTCGGGCGGGTGTAGGTCCAGCCAGCGGTCGGCCAACCGATGAGGCAGCACTGCGCGCAAGGCTGTCTTCAGCGTGGGAAGATCGCGGCGCGCGACATTGCTATTGCGAATCGGCGCGGTGAACTCGTGACCCGGAGCCAAGTCGATGCTCACGAAAGTGGAAGGCTTCCAGTAAGAAGAGATTTGCAAGACGGCGGGGCCGCTAATACCGCGGTGGGTGAAGAGCATTTTTTCACGAAAGCGCTGCTTGCCAATTGCGGCCACAACTTCGGCTGACACTCCGCTCAAATCGCAATAATGCTGCCGGTCTTGCGCATTTAGAATGAACGGAACCAGCGCGGGCCGCGGCTCTATGATCCTGATTCCGAATTGTCGCGCCAGTTCGTAGCCGAATGAAGTAGCGCCCATCTTAGGGATTGACAAACCGCCGGTCGCTACGACCAACGCCGCCGTCCGGAATTCGTCTTCCCCTGTTTTGATTACAAAATCGCACGCGTGCTCGACATTCTCGATCGCGACATTCGTAAGAATTCGGACCCCGGCCTGTTTGCATTCTGCTTCGAGCATCGTGACGATGTTCTGTGCTGAGCCGTCACAGAAAAGCTGTCCGAGAGTTTTTTCGTGGTAAGCGATGCCGTGCTTTTCGACCAATGCGATAAAGTCGGCAGGCGTGTAAGCCGCGAGCGCCGATTTGACGAAATGAGGATTGGCGGAGATGAAGTTTTCCGGCTGACAGTGCAGGTTGGTGAAGTTGCAGCGCCCACCACCAGAAATCAGGATCTTTTTGCCTATGCGCCGAGCGCGTTCCAGCACTGCAACACGCCTTCCGCGCTTCCCTGCCTCCACGGCGCAGATCAGGCCCGCCGCGCCGCCGCCGAGAATGATGACGTCAAATTCGTGTTTCACGATCTTCGTATGTCACGATCAGTGATGTCCGCGCGCTGGCGGTGATAGGGCTTGCACAAGTGAACGAAAGTCGGCGGGAGGATCGCAGTCGATGGAGACTGTCTCCCGAGAACGCGGATGAACGAATTCCAAATGCGTCGCATGAAGCGCCACTCGGGCAATCCGACGTTCTGCAGCTTCATCGGCGCTGTACTTGCGGTCACCGATTACCGTGTTACCGCCTGCTGAAAGCTGCACTCGAATTTGATTCTGTAATCCGGTCACCAGCGTGACTCTCAGCAGCGAAGCTCCGCGGAGCGAGCGTTCGACGGAATACCTGAGTTCAGCCCGTGCCGCTTTGCGATCCCGTTCCGCGCTTAACTTCTGATGCATTCCTTCTTTTCGAAAATAATGAACGAGCGTTCCTTCTTTTGACGTCAAATGCCCGCGCACCACGGCCAAGTACTGTCTTACGGGAGTATGCGCGAGGAATTGTTGGACGAGCGCCTCGCGATCGCGCATGGTCTTCGCTAACAGCAGCACCCCGGATGCGAAACGATCAATGCGATGCACCACCAACGCCCGCTGTCTGCGACGCTCTAGCGCATGCAGCAGGAGAGATAATGCAGACGGCGCATCCGAGCCTGGAACAGGCACAGCCAGAAGCCCGGCAGGTTTATCGACTGCCACAACGGCGTCATCTTCGTAAAGAATCGCAAGCTCACGCGAGAAACGGGGCGTCCGGTGCTGGCGCGCGCCCGAGGTCGAATTTCGTTTGCGAGATTGTTTCACAGGCACCGATGTTTTCCAGGCCGACGGCAAGTAGCTATGGCCGGAAAGTTCATCAGTTTAATGTACTAGTTCTTGAACGAAAATCTCTCTCTGATTGTCCTCGACAACATGGGAACCGCCGGGACTTACTCTGGCGGATGACCGCTTTCAGCCGCCGCCATTATCATAGGCGCATATCTTTCCGAGGACTTTATGGCCGCCCTTATCGATGCAATCGATGTTAAGCGCAAGACCTTTTTCGAATTCGAAAAAATCCCCTACCTGTGCCTGGAAGCAATTGTGAATACGCCTACAGCGCGAGGCGGCCAGACGCTGGTGCGCCTGAAGATGCGCAACCTGCTCACTAACGCAGTTTTTGAGAAATCATTTAAGGCGAATGACAAATTCAAAGAACCCGACCTGCAATTGGTTCCGGCCTCATATCTTTACAGCGATGGGGACGGCTCGCATTTTCTGGATCAGGAAAGCTTCGAGACGCTGACGCTTTCGGAACAGATGATTGGCGATGCATTGGACTTCCTGGTCGAAGGCGCGATCATTGAACTGCGCAAGTACA
>QHZW01000367.1 GCA_003224815.1 Acidobacteriota bacterium
GCGATCTTTGCGGATTCGACCACAGGTTCGGGTCGGCAGCCTGCTTATCTACTTCGGCGAGTTGCTGGCGGAGTGTGCCGGCGTCAAAGATACTCCCGGAGTTCGCGCACTTTGTCGCTCAAGGCAGTGTATTCGCGTTCGATTTCTTCAATCATTGAGTTGCGCGTTTGCCTTTCCCGGAAGTAAGAGCAGATGCAATCGCCCCGATAGAGATTATCGCACACGCGTACGCCAGCCAGTCGCCGTGGCGCGTATAAAAGGTTGTGCTGTTTTCGAGTGCATAGGACGCGCTCAGTGCGATGCGAATTTTTCGAGGAGCACTCTGAACAATGCGGCCGTAGGGATCAATCGCGGCAGTTACCCCGGTGTTGGTATCGCGCAGTAGCCATCGATCGTTCTCGATTGCGCGCATCCGTGCCTGCTTCAGGTGTTGCGCATAGGCGCCGCTGTCGCCATACCAGCCGTCATTCGAGACGTTTACAAATACCTGCGCGCCGCTACCGGCGAAACGGCGCACTTCATCGGGGAAAATCGACTCGTAGCAGATGAAGACCCCGAGCTTCTCGGCGCCGGCTACCAGCGGGTCGCGAACCGCGCCCCCGGTGAAGTCGCCTACCTCTTTGGTGAGTCCTCCCGCGAACGACAACAAGCTCTTGAATGGTACGTATTCTCCGAACGGCACCAGATGGACCTTGTCATAGCGGCCGACCCATTCCCCAGCCGGACTGATCAGCGCCGCGGAGTTAAATACTTCTTCGTTCTGCCGCTCGCCGCGGCTGCCGTTCTGCGTGGCCAGATTTCCCGCGAGCACCCAGGCGTGCGCCGAAGTTGCGACTCCGCTCAGTGCGGCCCGAAACGTTGGATCATTGGATAAAAAAGGCGCGGGTGATTCCGGCCACACAATCAGGTCTGCTGATTCTTGTGCTGCAGTAGGAGAGCTGAAGCTCAAGTGACTCAATTCGGACAGAGTGTCAGTAAAGTACTGGCGCGTCCAGTCGCCGGCTTCAACAATTGGGATGTTCGCCTGCACCAGCACGGCCGACCGATTTTGAGGGAACGAGGGAATCGGCACCCAGCGCCCGATCTGCAACACGAATGCAGCGGCGCTCGCTGCGATTAGCAATGGAAGACGCCGCTCGCGACGGATCAGCCACGCGGCAGCAAAGGCCGTATTCACGATCATGATTTCGAGCGAAATTCCGTAAACGCCCGTGAAGCGCGCGATGCGCGCAAGTGCCACGTTGTCAACCTGGGCGATGCCAAGCAGGTCCCAGGGAAATCCGCTGATGCGCGTGCGTGCCAGTTCAACCGCGACCCAGAGAAATGGCGAGGACACCAGGGCCAGCCGTTCGGAACTTTTCGCCAGCAGGGTGACGACGATGCCAAACAGCCCGTTATACAAGCCCAGATAGAGACAGAAGAGAACCAGAAGTCCGGCGGCTCCGGGCGCGCCGATGCCGCCGTATTGCTTCATCGTGCTGTAAACCCAGTAGCAGTTTCCGCCGTACCACAGAATTCCGCTGAAATATCCGAGAGCGAAGCCTTGCAGCGGACGGGCAGGAAGCAACCTCATTCCAGCCTCCAGTTGCAAAGTGCTGGGACGGCGCGCCCGAAGCAGCGCGATCAAGAGTGGCGCAACGGCAATCCAGCTGAGAACGTAAAGGTTGGGAAGCGGGAAGATCAGCACCTGCAGAATTGCCGATAGGATTGCCAGCAGCCAAGCGCGTCGTTCGATTCCCAGCATGTATTGAGAAGAATATCAGGACGGTTGAAACGTGGAGACGGCGGCGTGTTTGCCGTTCAGAAACTGAAAACAAGTGTGGAGGAACGGGCGTCCTCGCTCCGTGCACTTTCGAACTTGACTAGTTCGTGGGAATCGAGATTTCTTATAGCCGTTCGTTGACAAATGCAACGATCTCCGGCGTGACATACGCGGGCGGACAAATGCGCAATGCGCGCTGGTCCGGCTCTCCTTGCCACGCGCGGCTCTCGGGAACAATGACCGCATCTGCGCGATTCAAAAATCTCTGCGCGGAAGTTTTGAAATCTTCGAGACCGGGGTCTAGCACTGTCATATAAAGATCAGGCTCGATGAACTCCACAATGCTGTTCGATTCGATAATTACGTTTTCACTCTCTGCAATTCGCTTGCGAAGAACAGGTAGCGCTTCTTCCAATCGTCCCTGCTCGGTGCGTACCCAGAAAGATCGCTTGGCGCCAGCGGCGAGGAACCGCGAGGTATCCGATTTTCCATTGCGATCCTTCTCTTCAGTGATCGCCCAGCAGCGGTCGTCAGTGGCGCAGGTGCAAGGCTTGCCGTCGAGCGAGCATCGGCCGTGCCCGAATTGCGTGATCTTGAAGGCGGTCCAGTGGTAGTGAGGCAATGCCGAGATCAGGCCGGCGACCGCGCTGGTTTTGCCCACGTCCCGCGACTGGCCGCCGATTACGATGATTGCCATAAGATCTTCGTTGAAGTGGTAACGGTTTATATCAAGGCGCCTTCAGGCGCTGCACAGCGGCTGAAGCCGGTTTTGATCCTGAATGTGATCGATATGGCTGAAGCCAAATCCTGATACAAGCTATTGATCTCAGTCTTTTCTCGCCAGCTTGGCCAGTGCCGCCAAACGTCTTAAGTATTCTCGCAGCGGCTTCGCCGGAGTTCCCCAGAATGCCACGCCTTTGCCGCGCAATACTTTTTTCGGCAGAACTCCCGCCTGCCCGCCAAGCATCACTCCTTCTTGGATGCGCGCATGCTCGCCCACGCCCACCTGTCCACCGATGACGACGTTGTCTTCGATCACGATGCTGCCAGAAAACCCAGCCTGTGCCGCGATGATCACATTCTCGCCGATGCGGCAGTTGTGTCCGATATGGACAAGATTATCGATCTTCGTCCCACGCCCGATGCGTGTCGTCTCAAGCGCACCGCGGTCAATGGTCGTGTTGGCCCCAATCTCGACGTCATCTTCGATGATCAGTTGTCCGATTTGCGGGAATTTTTCGTAGGCCAGGACCGTGTGGGGGCGGGCGCCCTCGCCCGTCCGATCGGCCGCAGGCCGATTACTCACATACCCGAATCCGTCACTTCCCAGCACCGCACCCGCGTGCACAACAACGCGATCGCCAATGTTCGTGCCAGGATAGATCGTCACTCGAGGGTAGATTTTGCAATTCTCTCCGATTACCACGCCGCTTCCGATCACGCTGCCCGCGCCAATCGAGGTACGGTGGCCGATGCCGGCGTTCTCCCCGATGAAGGCCCAGGGGTCGACAATGGCAGTGTTCGCCACCGAGGCGGAGGGCAGAACGACAGCAGCGGAATGGATTTCTGGAGTGCGCCCGACGGCCTCAGAAAACAAACCCGCGACGCGCGCGAAGGCAAGCCGCGGATTTTCAGAAATCAGGA
>QHZW01000368.1 GCA_003224815.1 Acidobacteriota bacterium
CGACTTCTACAGAGCATCGGGCCTGCTGGCGCACACTTACGCGAAAACCGGGCAGCCGGAAAAGGCCGATGCGTTGTTTCGGAAAACGGTGGAGATTTCGACGCTCTCTGAAACTTATCTGAATTACGCCAGCTTTCTAAGCTCGCAAGGACGCAGCGCTGAGGCACGCGAGTGGGCGCAGCGAGTGCTCGCGAAAAAGCCAACTCTGCCAGGATATCTCAAGCGCCGTGAGCGCCCGTGGTTTCGTCGAGCTAAGGGACTCCTGAAACAACTGCCTGCGTAAACGCGCTTGCCCCATGTCGCCGGCTTGGAGCCGGGAGTATGGGATGTTAGGATGGGCGACTCATCCTGATATGGCCGACCGCGCCGCAGCCTGGGACCTTCTCACTGAATTCACCCAATCGGAAAGCCTGCGCAAGCATGCGCTCGCGGTAGAGGCGTGCATGCGCGCCTGTGCACAGAAATCCGGGGCGGATGAGGGGCTGTGGGGCGTGGTCGGCCTGATTCATGATTTTGATTACGAGAAGTGGCCGAGCCTTGAGGGCCATCCATATCGCGGTAATGAGATTCTGAGGGAGCGTGGATACTCCGACGAGATTCGCCGCGCGATCATGTCACACGCCGAATACTCGGGCGTGACTCGCGACAGCGCGATGGAAAAGGCGCTGTTTGCCTGCGATGAGCTGGCGGGATTCATCACTGCCGTGGCGCTGGTCAAACCGGGGAAGTCGCTGGCGGAAGTGGACGCGAAGTCCGTGCGCAAGAAGATGAAGGACAAAGCTTTCGCCAGGAGCGTCTCCCGCGACGACATCGTGAACGGCGCGAAAGAACTCGGCGTCGATCTGGACGAGCACATTGCCTTTTGTATCGAGGCAATGAAGGGGATTGCGAGGCAGTTGGGGTTGGGGTAGCTGGGGCGCCCGTACCCACACGGCTTGTGATGAGCCCGTAACCACATCATCCGTTCAAGGTGGTTTAAAATAAAAGCGATGGCAAACGGACTGGATTTTGGCCCCTACGTTGAGATTGAAAACGGCAAGCGTGTCGTAAAGGAACTCACCTACGGCAATCCGACGCCCGAGGGCGTGGTGCTCACGACCGTGGACAACATTGTCAACTGGATGCGCAAAAATTCGATTTGGCCGATGACGTTTGGCCTGGCATGCTGCGCGATCGAGATGATGTCCATGGGCGCATCGCGTTTCGATATCGCGCGTTTCGGCGCGGAAGTGTTCCGTCCATCGCCCCGACAGTCTGATCTGATGATCATTGCCGGACGTGTATCGAACAAAATGGCGCCGGTTATTCGCCAATTGTGGGAGCAGATGCCGGAACCCAAGTGGGTCATTTCGATGGGGGCGTGCGCTACTTCAGGTGGCGTGTTCAACAACTACGCGCTGGTGCAGAGCGTAAATCAGGTCATCCCGGTGGACATCTACGTTCCCGGTTGCCCGCCACGGCCGGAGCAGCTGATTTATTCGATCACGCTGCTGCAGCAGAAAATTCAAGCTGAGCGCGGAACCATCAAACGCGCGCTGAACATTAACTCCTAAACAGATTTGTCAATCGGCGGCTACGCTTTCGTTCTGCGAAGGCCCGCTCTCCAGAAAAGCGGCGACCGAATGTTCCAGCTGGATCTGGATGGTCTGATTCACCGCAATAATGTCGGAGATCAGATGACTGATGTCGATGGCGAGAAGATTCGTTTGCACACAGCGTGAAATCGCGTGTTCGAGAAAACGCGCTTCACGGATGAGCAGCGGCACAGTGAACCCTTGCCTATGCCTGGTAATTCCGTGCTCGCGAGCTGCGCTCGTGGTTTTCTCCGACAAGCTATCGCCGAGTGCTATCCCCAAAGCCTGTTGAATCACGCGTGGAACGTGATCGCTGCGTTGAGCGTCGCTGAGCGGAATGCTGCTGAGTTCCTGGTCTGAGCGGCATTGGTTCAACCAATCGGCCGTAATACGCTGTAGATGCTCAGCGATGATTTCTGTAAGCCTTCTAGTCTGAATGTGACGTTCAGCGGATTTCCCGGACAGCTTCGAGCGAATTTTCTCGATCAGTACATCGATATCTGTGGGCTTGGTGACGTAGTCGTCAACCTGAAGCCGAATCGCTTCCAGCGCGGTATCGAAAGCGGGATAACCTGTGAGAATAAAAGTGACCACCTTGGGCCTGGTGCGGCGCATTGCACTTACCACCGTGAAACCATCGCCCGGCGAGCCAACGTTGAGGTCCGCGATGAGCACATCGAATTCCTGTTGAGCGATGAGGCTGAGCGCCTCTGGCACGGTTCCAACGCTGGTCACAGAGAAGCCGTTTTTCTCGAGGACCAGCCCCAGCATGATGCGGACGTTATCTTCGTCGTCCACGAATAGCAGTCTGGGCTTCTTCTCTGGCATATCCGGCGCATTAGATGCTGTTGCCGTGCTTGCGGGAGATGTTCAATCGATTTCGATCGGACGCAGCCCTTGGAGAGCTGGCCAATCTGCGGCGCCGGCCACATGTCGAACCGTGGCGGGAACTAACGGCTTTCCAGCTACACTGATAATTTAATACTCATGGCGAAGCCCACGTACGCTGTCAATGGACCTGCCATTGTTGCGCAGGCGCCGTGTCGAGCCGACCTGGCCGGCGGCACCATGGACCTCTGGCCGTTGTACCTGTTCCATAACGGCGCGATGACCCTCAACTTCGCGGTCAACATACTGACTACCTGCCGTGTTACGCCGCTGAAGGGCAGGGGGATTCACCTGCGCTCGCTGGACACAGGACGCGAAGAAAGTTTCGAGAGCTTTGACGAAGTCAATGCTAGAAAGAAATTCAAGCTGCCGATCGCGGGCCGCTTACTTCAGTTTTTTGCACCCAAGGAAGGCGCTCTGATCGAGACAGACTCCGAATCGCCGGCCGGCGCGGGAATTTCAGGCAGCTCGGCGCTGATGATCGCAACCACGGCCGCGCTGGCTCGTTTCACCAACCGGCATTTGACTCTCGAGCAGATGCGGGTGATTGCGCAGAATGTAGAAGCGCAGATCATTGAAGTGCCCACCGGATGTCAGGACTACTATCCGGCATTGTATGGCGGTGTCAGCGCGATCCGGCTCGATGCGGACGGCATTCATCGTGAGGCGATTCCCATTGTGCCCGAAGAAATCGAGTCGCGATTCGTGCTGGCTTATACCGGCGCTCCGCGGAAATCAGGAATCAATAATTGGGAAGTGTTCAAAGCCCACATTAACGGCGACAAGCGGGTGTTCCGCAATTTCGAGCGGATTGCAGATATCGCGACCTCGATGCACAAGGCGCTAGTCGCGGGTCAATGGGACGATGTTGCGCGACTTTTGCGCGAAGAATGGAAACTCCGGAGGAGCAACGCTCCAGGTATTACTACTCCCTTAATTGACAAATTGATATCAGCCGCTGCGAAGAATGGCGGACATGCTGCCAAGGTATGCGGTGCCGGCGGGGGCGGATGCGTTATTTTCCTGGTGGAGAAAGGCGCCGCGAGCCGGGTGGCCACCGCGATCGGCGATGCGGGCGCGCGCGTCCTTCCGTTGCAAGTTGCACGGGACGGATTGAGATTGCCTCCGGTATCGATGTAAATCGCCGCAAGCAGAACTACATCACGCGCTGGCGGCCTTGCTCCGAGCCGATCTTGCCTGGGTGCGATAGCGCGCAGGCGGGATTCCGTACTCACGCTTAAAAGCTCGATTGAACGCCGCTTCGGATTCATACCCGACATCGTCGGCAACCTGCGCGACCGAATGGTTGCCGGACTTGAGCATTTGCGCGCCAAGTTCCAGCCGCCAACGCATGAGGTATGCCATCGGGGTCTCGTTCAAGTAATGGCGGAAACGTTCTGCCAGAACTGAGCGTGAGATTCCAACCTCCTTTGCCAAGCTTGCAAGCGTCCAGGGGTGAGCAGGATTGCGGTGCATCAAGGCAAGAGTCTTGCCGACTTCCTCATCGCGCGTTCCCGCGAGCCAGCCCTTCTGCTCGGAGGGCAAGTGCGAAATATAAGTACGTAGGGTTTCGATGAACAAGACCTCGGACAGCTTGGATATAACGGCCTCTCCACCGGCGCGAAGAGTGTCGGCCTGGTCCACTGAGAACCGAATTGAATTTTCCAGCCACCGGCCCGCAGCGTCATTGCGAATACTGAC
>QHZW01000369.1 GCA_003224815.1 Acidobacteriota bacterium
TCAGCGAGTCCTTATATATAAGAATGTGGCCGGGGCAATTCATCGGCTTCAGGCGGTACTCGGCGTCGTCGAGCTCCATGACGTCAAACATGTTCTGCGAGTAATAGCCCTCGTGGCCGGAGGTCTGCCAAAGCTGCTTGCGCATCACGTGCGGCGTGTACACCAGCGAATAGCCGCGCTTGAGGTACTGGTCGCGCATCCAGTCTTCCATCTCTTTGCGGATGATGCCGCCCTTGGGATGCCAGAAAATCAGCCCCGGCCCGGCCAGCTCCTGAATGGAAAACAGATCGAGCTGCTTACCGAGCACGCGATGGTCGCGCTTCTTGGCCTCTTCTATCTGGTGCAGGTACGCGTCGAGATCTTTTTTCGAAAAGAACGACGTGCCGTAAATGCGCTGCAGTTGCGGGTTCTTCTCGTCGCCCAGCCAGTACGCGCCGGCAATGTTCAGCAGCTTGAATGCCTTGATTTTGCCGGTCGAGGGAATGTGCGGCCCACGGCAGAAGTCGAGAAACTTGCCGGTCTTGTAAATCGAAATCTTTTCATCGGGACGGGTGAACTGCTCGATGAAATGGCACTTCATGAAGTCACCTTCATTCTTGAAGCGCTGCAAGCCTTCATCGCGAGGCAGAAATTCGCGCGCGTAGGGCAGGTTCTGCTGCACTAGCTCCTGCATTTTCTTTTCGATTTTTTCCAGGTCCTCGGGCGTGAACGGAGTCTCGCGATAGAAGTCGTAAAAGAATCCGCTCTCGGTCGCCGGACCGTGGCCGAGCTTGGTCTCGGGAAAAAGCTCGAGCACCGCCGCCGCCAGCAAATGCGCCGACGAATGCCGATAAACCCCCAGCGCCTCCGGGTCTTTGTCGGTGAGAATGCGAAGCTCGGTATCTTTATCTAATGGCCGCGTGAGATCGATCAGTTCTTGTGTGAGGCCAGCCTGTGTGGGGCGGGCGCCCTCTCCCGCCGGAGCTCCGTTGCTGGAGACTTTGGCCGCTATCGCCGCCTCCGCCAGCCGCGGACTGATAGACTTCGCGACATCGAGCGCAGTCGAACCCTTAGGCATTTCCTTGTCGCTCCCATCAGGAAGCTTGATGTGGATGTTGTCTGACATGGAAAGTTCAGTTTATGGGAGCGGGGAAAGCAGGGTCAAACGCACTACGGGGTAGTACACTCCGGGAAAAATTCGGCTACACCCCCTCAACTCCATTCGGGCAGCGTTCACACAATATGCGGGACATTGTTGCCTTGCCGTCCTGGCTGTGAGCGGTGTCTATAATTCAGAGTAGGACGGAAGGGGTAGGTTCTCGATATGATTCGAATTGCGCTTACCTTCGCGTTTTTGTTGTCGACTATCTTCGTTCGCGCCTCGGATGAAAGACCGCCCACTAACCCCTCTTTCGAGTACGAGGTTGTGCGAGTACACGAGCTTAAGCCGCACCGTCGCACCATTCCACTAAAAGGGGTTCGAGCTGGGTTCAATCAGCTCCACCTCACATTGACCGTGTCCCCGACAGGCGACGTTATCGATGTTGATGCAAATGGAGATAAGGATGCGGTGAAGTTCTGGCCACAAGTCGAAGGCGAGGTGCGTCAGTGGAAGTTCACGCCATTTGAGCTGAATGGGAACCCGGTCACGGCGGAAATTGAGGAGTACATCGACCTTGTTCCACCGGAACGCTTGCCCAAGAAACATGTAGTTCCTCCCGCACTGGGACCGAACTCCAAAGTCTCAATTTCGCTGCAGCGGTCAGGATGTTATGGCACCTGTCCTTCCTACATGGTCACGGTCAGCACTAGCGGAATCGTATTTGAGGGGGATTTCTATGTAGTTGCTCAAGGAAAACATGCCGCGATAACGGATGCGAAGAAGGTCCGAGATCTCGCGAAGCGGTTTGTGGCCGCTGATTTCTACTCCATGGACGAAAAATATGTTGCTTCTGTGACGGACAACCCAACCTACGTTCTCTCCATTGACGTTGATGGCCAGACGAAGAAGGTCGAGGACTATGCGGGCGAGTGGGAGGGAATGCCTGCCGTCATCGGCGAACTGGAAAACGAGGTAGATTCATTTGCAGGTACCGAACGGTGGATCAAGGGTGGTGAGGGACTTGTTGATGCGTTACAAGCGGAGAGGTTTAACTTTCAGTCGCTAGAAGGGCAAACCATGCTGAAGGAGGCCGCCAGCCGTGGGCAAGCGGAAACCGTGCATGAACTTGTGGCGGCGGGTGTTCCGCTAGATTCTTTGCCCGCTCCGAAGCTTAACAAGCAAGAAGTAAGAGCTCCATCGGACAGTGTGGGATTGCTCGCATCAGCAAGCCGTAATTTGCAAACGCTCCAGATTCTGATTGACTCGGGAGTTAGCAGAAACAATCAATCCGATAAAGATATGGCGCTTTTGTATGCTGCGGGTTCTGGAAAGTAGACGCAGCGCGCGCCCTGATCGCATACGGTGCAAATCCGACCGCCGACTTTAGCCGTCAAACAGTGACTCATGAAGGGTCGAGCATGGTGATGGGTGACCAGGGAGCGGGAAGCGTTCTCATCTATGCCGCCGGCTCGGGGAATCCAGAGATTGTGAAGGAGATTTTGCGTTACCATCCAAATCTAGAAGCGAAGGATCGTGAGGGTAAGACTGCCATCTTCGCAGCTGCCGATTACCGCAACTCCGATAAAGAAGGTGCATGCGTCGAATGCGTGCGGCTGCTTGCTCAAGCTGGAGCAAGTGTGAACGCGCGGGACAAAAGACGGCAATACGCCGGATGTGAACGCTCGAAACAACGACGGCGAGACGCCGATCTTTACCAATGTTGATGACGACTCTATCTCGCTTTTCATCGAGCATGGTGCCGATCTGAACATTCGAAACAATAAGGGCGAAACTGTCGTCGAAGCCGCCAAAGAACATGGGCCCGCTAGGATGGAAGCCCTTCGCAAGGCCCTTCAGTCCCTGATGCAAAGCAAAAATAGTGTTAACACCTAGGCACAGTGCGAATGGCGAACAAACGGCGCAAGCCTATGATAACGCCTGATTTCAACACTTACACCCGTTCGGGAGGTTTCGCCTCCGTCTGGGTGTAAACTTACCGCGTTCGACGATCGTTAACACCCGCGACACCTCATGACGGATTTGATCGAAGCGCTCGCCCAAGACCTTCGTTACGCCGCCCGTGCACTGCGCAAAAGTCCCGGCTTCACTCTCGTCGCGGTTCTTACGCT
>QHZW01000370.1 GCA_003224815.1 Acidobacteriota bacterium
CATCAACATAGAAGACAGTTTGAGAAAGGTGCGTTTGTTCACGGAATCAATTTTCCTCGCCGGAAGCTTGCCCGACAGTTATTGCACTTAGCGAACCGTAGCCGACGCTACTCCGACGTACTTGTCTGCGCCGCCATAGTAAAACAACCAACGATTGCCGTCGCGGACCAGTCCCTCCACGAAAACGACGTTCGGCACCTGGCCGATTTTCTCCCAATCGTGTACCGGTTCGAAAATCGGCTGTTCGGCGCGGGCAAGCACTTTGGTCGGATCATTCTTGTCGAACAGGACCCATCCCGTACGGTACACGTTGTTGTCGTCCGCTCCGTTGTATATCAGAAAAATACCTTTTTCGGTGAGAACCGGCGCCGGTCCTGGTTCCACGACTTGAGAATCGAACATTTTCGGTCGGCTCGAGAGAACCGGATGGTCGAGCGCGTCCGTCCAGTGCATCAAGTCCGTGGAATAGGCCATTGCCATCTGCGTCAGTTGGTTGGCGCCATCCGCGAGATAGTACATCCAATATTTTCCCTTGATCTTCTCCGGAACAATGGCTCCGGACTTTGTCCACCCAACGTTCCATTTTCCTTTGTAGGCGGGGAGGATCACCCCCTGTCGTTTCCAATGGATCAGGTCATTGGAAGTTGCCAGGCAAAGCTGCGCATCGCCATGGATCATGCCGTTCGCGTGCGCACCCTGGCCGCCCTGATTGTTGTATGCGGTATAAGTCAAATAAAAGGAATTACCAATCTTCACTAATCTGGGATCTTCTACGCCGCCTCCAGTCTCATACGGCGCCTCACCAACGAGCACAGGATCGGATCGCCGCACAAAATGAACGCCGTCATCGCTGCTGGCATAACCGAGAGATGATTTGCCATGAAGGTCCTGAGCCCGGTAAAGCATCACAAATTTTCCGTCGTACTTCACCACGGTAGGATTAAACGTTCCAGCAGACTCGAAGCCATTTCCTTGGGGAGAAATGATTGGCTTGTCGGACTCTCGATCCCACTTTCCAAACGGTATTCTGAATTGGGTCGTCGTCGTCGTCGCCGTAGTAATAACCGCCAGAGCTGCAATGCCGATGGAGCGAGTACCTGCGCGAGTCAAACTGCTCTGCATGGATTTGTTTCCTTCCGCTATCTGATATTCCTTGTTTTCTACACCCGACCCCAGTTCGCTATCGAAATTGCCTCTCAGAAACCTACAGAGAGGCGTAGGAATGCGTGTGAGGGGACTTTTAACGTTTCCGGTACGACTTTCCCGCTCTCAGTTATTCGGACACTTCCGCCGTTGGCCGGCGGAATATTAATGGTCGCGGCCCGCTCCTCAGTCGTTGGGTTGTAAAGAATGAAGTTGAGATGCCGAGGCGGAAAGTGCTCGCCTTCAGCTGCGTCCACCAGGTCGAGGTTCACCAACATCAATTCCCGATCACTTACCTGGCCGAGAGCTTCGAACATGAGATACATCCATATGCATTCACCGGCACCGTAGATTTCCTTGCCAACGTTTCCCGTCTGTCCGCCGAGTTCCAACGTCCCAAGATTTTCGAATGGAATAAATGCCATTGGCACATTGCGGCGATCGCCTGAACAGTTCTGAAAGAAGCTGAAGTTATTCCGGCGCTGCTGGTCCATGAACCGCAACATCCCCTCAATCACGATCCCTCGTTTCATAATTCCCGTCCACGGCAGGATGGCCTCGACGTTCTCCTTGAATGCCGGATAAAGAATGGATGCCGCAGCTTGTACCATGCCGCGCATGTCGTGTGTTTTCTGACTGGGATCCGAATACCAATAGAACATCCGTAGTTGCTGGTACAGCAGGTACTCTGCCTGCTCACGCATTCCCAGTTCAGCAGCGGCAAGCGCACCGTAGGCAAGTTCCTGAGGCTCGTGAAACAGTCGGTCCGCCGGAACGGTACTCAACGCGCGGACCGCTTTACGTGCCTCGTCGCGATAGCGCTCTTCTCCGGTCAAGCGGTTGCCGATCAACGCTGACCACGCGTACAGGCCACCAACCGCGTAATTGGTTCCGGCACCCTGGGCCCGAAGGTTCGAGACCTCGTAGTAAATAGGAAAAAGATAGTCGTAGTCGTGGGCCATCTTTTCCGCGGTTTGGAACGCATCGAGGAAATTGGTAATGACCTGTTTCGATCCTGTCAGGCTCCCGATCGTGGGATATTTGATCAGGCCGTTCTCGAACGGATACCAGGAGTCTGCCCGCTCATCGGACGGACGGATGAAGTCATTGCTGATACTGTGCGTGTCCGAATGGTAGAAGCCAGGCATGTCCGCGATCAGATCATCACATTCTCGCTGAAAACCCGGTGACGGATGTGTCTTTAAGTAAAGGAGGGAGGGCCACAACACATCCGCCACCGTCATCAATTCGAAATTGTTGGCTGGTTGTTTCCAGAGCTTCGAGGTCTCCCTGACGTACGCGCGGAGCCCGGTATGGCCGTCAACCTCAACTTGTGTTTCTGCTTTGTGTTGGAGGTTTTCGATTGTGCCCGCTGCGAAGTCTCTCCAGTTGCTTGCGCAGGGCGGCCAACTCAGCCGTTCCTCAAACAAAGGAAGCAGCGCCTGCATCCAGCGAGTAACGGCTTGTTGTTCGGTGAAGAGCGCGGTTACCGGCCTTTGCAGCAGCCAATAGGAAAACCGCACCTTGCCCGCGGGAAGCACGTCGCCAGTAGTTTGATCTGCAACCAGGCCAACTCCCAGCCACTGCGTTCCATCGCCATGAATTTTAGTGAGACTGGAACAGCGATACACGAGAAAGCGCGGGATATTCTTGATCGACATCCAATCCATGTCGCCGACATCGAAATACATTAGAGTTTCAATGCCGACATTCTGGTCCAGAAGATAAAGAGCGGGTAGATCGTTTCCCCATGCGCCTAAGGAATTGCGTGTAGGCTGCTGGAGCAGAACTCTTCTCCAGCTGCCAGACTGACCTTCCATCAGCGTGGAATT
>QHZW01000371.1 GCA_003224815.1 Acidobacteriota bacterium
TGCCCACCGTGCAGCCATCGCCGGACAGCATCGAGGAATTCCGCGTTCTTACGAATACGTTTGATGCTGAGTACGGGCGAAATTCCGGATCTGTAGTCAACGTGATCACGAAATCCGGCACCAATAATTTCCACGGGAATATTTATGAATTTTTCCGGAATACGAAGCTGAACGCAAATCCTTACTGCTTCACCGAGAGTGAAGGCGTTGCTTGCGATAAGCCGCAATTTAATCAGAATCAGTTCGGTGGCACGTTTGGGGGGCCTCTCAAGAAGGACCGAACATTCTTTTTTGCATCTTATGAAGGTCGTCGCATTCGTCAGGGCATTCCGTCCCAGTTGGTGTTTGTGCCGACGTTAGCTGAACGGCCGAGTGCCACACAGCCGTTTGCTGATTTTTCTGCTGAGTCACCGTTTCCTGGCACACTAAACACGGCCTTCCCTTTGAATCAACGACCAAATTGCGTGACTGGAGCGGGAGCGGCGCCAAATATACCGGATGGCGTTGATTATGCCACGCTTTTCCCGGGCAACATCATTCCCTTGGGTTGCCTTGATCCCACGGCCGTGGACTTACTGCAGTACATCCCGACTCCGCTTTCCGCCAGCGGCGCTCTGGTGACTACTCCGGTGCAACCTACGCGTGGCGATCAGTTCACGGTGAGGTTCGATCACCGATTGAATTCGAAGCAGAACCTGAGCGTCTATTACTACTTTGACGACGATCACACGATTTCGCCCTTCGCGGTTTTCGAAGCAGCAGGGGCGAGTGTGCCCGGTTTCGGATCTATCATTAATGACCGCTATCAGCAGTGGAACATTACCCACACCTGGACGCTCAGTAACACCACTGTCAATGAATTTCGCTTCAACTACAATCGCGAAGGGCAGGGGACGTTCCAACACCCGATCTTCACAACCACCGTACAGAATTCCTGCCCAACACCGCCTTCGTGGTTGCTGGCTGCTTTTCCCGCCGGGAGCACTCCTTTCTGCTTCGACGACCTGCAACCCGGGAACCCTACTGGCATCCACCCTAATATCGGTCCGGAACACGAGGGACTTCCGTTTATTCAGGTAAGTGGCGGTTTTAACATCGGCAACAATGGCGAAGGCGAGTTGCCCCAGGTTGGGAACTCGTTTCAGTGGAGTGACAGCATCAGCAAAGTTATGGGAACTCACTCGCTGAAGTTTGGCGGCGACGTGCGCCGACAAAGGTTCGATCAGCTTTTGTACTTCGATGTCAATGGCGAATTTTTTGTGGACCAGACCTCGGTTAATACCACCGACGGTGATTCTGCACTTTCTGATTATATGTTGGGACTTCCAGGGGGATACGGCCAGGGATCAGCCCAGCATGAGAATGTGCGCAGCACCGGACTTTATCTTTTCGCGCATGATAGCTGGAAGATGAAGCCGAATCTTACGCTGAACTACGGCCTCCGTTGGGAGTTAAATACGCCCATTGCTGATATCGGCAAGCGTGTACAAACCTTCCGGCCTGGAGAGAAAAGCACGGTTTATCCATGCATGGACACAGTCAACACAGACTGCTCCTCCATGACGCCGGTCGGCCTCGTTGTCCCTGGAGATCCTGGCGTGCCGACTTCGCTGACACAGACCTACTATAAGGCTTTCGCTCCACGCATTGGATTAGCTTGGAGCCCGGGAACCTCGGGCAAAACCAGCATCCGTACAGGATGGGGATTGTTTTACAACCCAGTCGAGCAGCTCGTTCTTGAGCAATTCAGCGCTGAGCCGCCGTTCGGCGGTAGTACGTTCCCGTTCAACACTCTCTTCAACCAGCCCTTTGTAGACCAAGGCGGTCCGGCGATCACCTACCCGAATCCATTCGGTTTGGCGTCACTTTCCGGCGTAAATGGCATTCTGGACCCGCCGCGCAACCAGCCGGTTGACTGGGGAATGTTCCGTCCTATCACGTTGTTCGGACAGTTCCAGCCGCATATGCGCTCGCAATATTCGGCGCAGTACAACTTGACTATCCAGCGGCAGTTGACGAACGATCTGAAGCTTGAGATTGGCTATGTGGGATCGCAAGGTCATCGCTTGCTGGCCACGCACGACATCAATTACGGGAACCCCCAGACCTGCCTGGATATTATTGACATTCTCGGGCCCGATTCTTGCGGCCCATACTTCGCCGACATTGCGTTCTCTATCCCGGCTGGGTCAGTGACTGGGCCGAATGGTCTGCATCTCCCTTATGGACCGAACGGGCCAACAACGATCGCGCCGAACACGACGCTTGCCAATGACATTACTCTAGTCGGCTTGCGGCGATATTCGTCACCCCAGTGCGATCCTATGACAGGGAATGGTTGTCCCGCAGATGGCATTCCGGTTTTCAGCAGCATTTTCGCCCAGGACACCATCGCCAATTCCGCCTACAACTCTTTGCAAGCGTCACTTGATAAACGGTTCGCGCACGGGTTGCAGTTTACCGCCGCTTATACCTTCAGCAAGTCCTTCGACGAGGCATCGAGCTTCGAGGGCATTCTTAACCCGATTGATCCGCGCCGCAGCCGTTCACTGTCCGCTTTCGATGCGCGGCATCGCATCGTCCTGAGCTATTACTGGCAGCCTTCGATACGACGGTACGACGGAGCAAAAGGACATCTCCTGAACGGGTGGGGCTTCTCTGGCATTACCACGTTCCAGACGGGTTTCCCGATTCGAATCTCCACACTCGATGATCAGGAGCTAATGTACAGCTTTGATTTCGAGTTGCCCGGCGAGCCGGACCTGGTGGCGCCATTCAAAACGATGAAGCCGCAGAACAATGGTCTGTACTACTTCGATCCAACTTTGTTCAGCGAAGACAATACGTTCGGTCGGATCGGAAATTCTCCTCGCACCGTTTGCTGCGGCCCGCACATCAGTGAAACTGATTTTGCGATCTTGAAGACGTTTCCATTTTCCGAAGGTAGGCAGGTTGACTTCCGGGCCGAGTTCTTCAACATCTTCAACCACACGCAATTCTTTAATCCGGACGGCAATTTCTCCGACGGATCACAGTTTGGACAGGTCAACCAGGTTCGCGATCCGAGGTTGGTGCAGTTTGCTTTAAAATTTAAGTTCTAGCTCGATCCGGACGGGCCTTTGCAGCCCCGTAACAAATCTAATGGCCGCACACTCTGCGGCTTGAGACTAATCGGAGACCATGATGTACCCCGATCTACAGAAAGAACTCGACACTTATGTGCGGCGCACGCCTAAGTCGGCAGAGGCGCACAAGAAAAACCTGAAGCGCATTCCGCTGGGCGTCGCC
>QHZW01000021.1 GCA_003224815.1 Acidobacteriota bacterium
TCACGCGACGACATTCTGAGGTCTCTGTCCTGGGCTCAACTCGACGAAGTAGTCTTCTTGGATCATATCCCCGTTGACAAGCGTCACAACGCTAAGGTTGATTACATCGCGCTATTTCGCAAGCTTAAGAGAGCAAATAATCATCGCCGAACTCCTCTGTAGATCGTTGCGCGAGCTGTCAGCTGATCCGATCGAAACGTTCTACTGCCGCACTTTCGCTGGCTCTGCCTCCGTCCACTCCCATGCGCTCGATGGAAGGGATTGAGCGAAACCTAGTTACGGGGACATGTCCAGAAGCCACCTCGCTGGGTGTGATAATCCCCAAGACCATAGCGCGACTGATACGCTCAGGCCGGAAGTTATGCCGGGTCACAGGTTCCTTGTATGAAGTTTCACGCCATCAGTACGGAGGAACGCACTCGTGTCCACGAATGGAGTAGTTTCCGGTTGGTCGGCAGTTCGGAAGCGTGCGCTGAGCAGCGCGTTGTTCGGGAGGGTTGAAGTCCCTCTGGCGCTCAAATGAGGGGCGCCATATCCAAGAAGCGGGGTTCACAGCCTCGCTGGCCGGAGAAAGCGGAAGGTATGGAGACGTCTAAACGGGCACGAAGGCGAAAGCTGGACACAGCCAAGACCGACCTGAAGCCACCGCTTGCGGTACTCCGGAGGGCAGGGTGTCCACCGTGAGGTGGGATCCGAAGGGCCTGCGGAGAAGTACCGGGCCGTAATCGATGGGGAAACCCAAGATGAACCGGTCGGCCCAAGGTGGGGCAAGGTCGAGTCTGCACTTCTAAGACGAAGGCGTTCTCATTCACCCACCGCACCAAGGTGTTTGCGGGCGGCACGGTACGGAAGAACAACGCGTGACCTCAGGAGAACTGGCAGAGTCTCCGGGCGGCACCGGGGTAAACGAACCTATAAGCGAAAGCGAAGGGGCGAGTGATGCTCGGTCAGTAGTCGGACGGCTGCATAGTACCTGAAGCGTGATGAAAATTACGTGACCGGGCGACCGGCGACGGAATTGGGTCGGGGAAGGCAGCCGGCGAAGATGGTCAGGAAGAGAGAGAAAGCCAGATGAGTAAAGGCGAGAAGGAGGAACAGTTCCATGAGTGAAAAACCCGTACATTCTCGTCGGAGGAGACTGGTGGACTGGATCAACCTGACGGGTGCGAAGAAGGTCCATTCATTAATTGACAAAGTGTACAAGCGGAAGAACCTGGAGATGGCTTGGGAGAAGGTGAAGGCAAACCGGGGCAGTGGAGGTGTAGACGGGCAAACTCTGGGGGCTTTCGAGGCGCAGCTGAACCCGCAGTTGGAGCTGCTGCAGCGAGAGCTGAAAGAGGATACCTATCAGCCTCTGCCGGTGCGACAACACCCCATCCCGAAGAGGGACAAACCTGGTGAGCATCGAATGCTCGGCATACCCACGATCTATGATCGCGTATGTCAGCAAGCGCTGCTCAATCGGTTGGAGCCTATTTTCGAGCCGATATTCGACGATGCCAGCTTCGGATATCGGCGAGGGCGATCTCCGAAGGATGCCTTGCGCAAAGTGTGGAAAGAGATACAAAGCGGGTCAGAGTGGATCGTCGATGCGGATCTCCGAGACTTCTTCGGGTCCGCGGACCACGAGAAACTCCTCACGTTAGTAGCCCAACGAGTAGCCGACAGCCGCGTGCTGCGCCTTATCAAGGCGATGCTCAAAGCGGGAAGCTACAGCAAAGGGCAGCTCTTGCCTAGCGAGCGCGGCACTCCGCAGGGTAGTGTAGTTTCGCCCGTGCTCAGTAACATACTTCTGACGCCATTCGATCGGGAGATGCGACTGAGAGGATATCAGCTGACGAGGTTTGCCGATGACTGGGTGGTCACCTGTCGATCGGCAGCAGAGGCCCGAGCCGCAATGGACGCGGCCCGCCGAATCCTGAAACAGCTGGGCGTGGAATTGCATCCGCAGAAGACGCGGATTGTTCATGTCCGATACGGCTTCGAGTTCCTCGGCTACAAAATCAAGTGCGGGTGGAGGAAGCTTTCTCTGCCCGGCAATCAGATTCGTAGTCAGGCCCGACAGGATGCGCTCTACGCGTATCCCAAGGAGAAGTCGATTCGTCGTTTCATGGATCAGGTACGGGAACGCACCAAGCGGACGACACCTCTGCGAACTGAGGAACTGATTGCGGGGCTTAATCCACTCCTGCGGGGTTGGGGCGAGTATTACAAACGCGCCCACGTCCGCAAGCTCTTCCAACGTCTCGACGGCTGGATCCGGCGACGCATTTGGTCGCATCGGTACCGGCGCTGGCGTAATGCGGGCTGGAAACGGCTGCCAGCGACGCAGCTCTACGACGAGTACGGGCTTGTTCGGCTGATCTATTTAATTCCTTCTCTTGCATCCTGGCGTCGCTGAGTCTTCGTGAAAGCTGCATACGGGAAAACCGTACGTGCAGTTTGGGCGGCGGACGGAGGCCAGCGCGCAAGCGCGCCTCCTCCGACCCGACAATCTAGCTCCCACCTGATGGGTCCGGTTCAGCAATGATAAATTGGACTTGTGAATGTGTTGCAGTCATTTTGTGGGCTTGAAACCGCCCACTCTTCCCCTTGGGGATGGGATCAACTGGCGGCCATCCAGAGAATTTTGCGACTCATGACTGCTCGCTATGCGAGCAGTCAGCCGCTAACCCCGAGGTGCGCTAAGGCACTCCCGATTGGCAACCTTCACTCCTCAGAATCGCCACCTGTTCGCCGTTTCAATTGGAACGAAACCGCACTGGTTGTGGCACTTGGATAAGTCGCATTTAGTTCAAATTCTCTGAGCAAAACTGCTTCGGTGTAAGCTACGCACACATCGACCGTTACGGCCGCCGAGTTGTACTGAGGTTCGAATCCACTCCGCTCTCTACCCAGTCTGGACCGCAGAGAAAATTCGTCGATGTTTCTTCGAAATACGCGAACCGCCGCTCCAAACGTCATCGTAGAGGGAATCAGCCGGCAAACGCGCGGGAGCAATGCTGGGATTGTTCCAAAGCAGGTTTGCATTGAAAGGGTTGTACGTGATCTGCCAAATTTTCGCGCCCGCTTCGGGCAGGATTACAACGCGTAAAAAGCGATTTTCGAGCACGACGGCTCGCAATCCATGACAGCCGAAATGGCTAGTCACGCACAGTTCGGGGTATCGTGTCTGAGCTTCAGTCTTCATAGCATGGAGTTCTGCAAAAAGACCTCGATCCTTCGCGACCGGAAAGGCATCACCGCCGTGTAAAGATAATGATTGGCGGGCCGCAATAAAGGCTGATTATTGAATATTTCTTTAGAAATTCGGGCAACTGTCGCCTAGCACGAGAAGACCGTCAGTTAAACACGGGTAAAATCGCGATCACGGATGGATAGGCGGCCTATATTGAATAATGATGGGCATTTGCGCTGGCGGCTCTGTCACGGATACGAGTGATGATGATCGGCACTAATAGCTCCTCCTCCGCACTCCGATGGCTGCCTGTGCTTTTGCTTTTTTCTACTCTATGCATTGCGCACACCACCGAACTCAAAACCACGGACACTCAGATTGTGCTTGAGGCTGGCACCGATGCTCCGCGCCTTATCAGCCTCCAGGTCCCCGGCCAGCAGAAATGGGAGAACAGTGCTTCCGAGGCGCTGATCGCTTCGGTCGAAATCGCCGATAACGAAACGCCTGTGCAGTGGCAATTTGATCGTGACGCAAGCCACGCCGATTCCAAGAGTGTGGCTTTCGTTTACGAATCGGCCAGTCCTCGGCTTCGACTCACATGGTCGTGGACAATAAAGGAAGACTACGGTCCGATCGAGCACGAGATTCGAATCGAAAACCTGATAGGTCAAGAACTGTGGGTTCCGATGCAGGACAGTTTCGCTTTTGATTGGCAAGTCGCACCGCAAGCACGCTTGGAGCATACCTATGTTGAAAAAGGTGCGGACAAGCCTTCTTCGGTGGGCACGCATGAAGTCAACATAGCTGACGGCTACCGCTGGACGGGTACTTCTAGCACCTATGGGGACATCGATGAAGGGAAGCCACGCGAAATCATTCCCTGGTCTCTGGTGCAAAGACCAGACTCGCAAAGCGGGTGGTATGTGGGAATCGAATTCAGTGGGCGCACGCGTGTTTCGCTCGAAAGGAAGGGCAAATCGTTGCGCGGAGCGGTGGGACTCAATCCAGACCCCGCGCCGTTTCGTACGAGGTTGCTGCCCGGCGAATCGTTTGAATCGCCGGTTGTGTTTGTCGGCGGTTTTAATCAGGGCGCCGATGGTGCTGGAAATGTTTTGCGCAGATGGGTTCGCGCAGTACTGGGAAATCCTGAAACCTGGGAAAATACCAACTATCCCCTGGTCGTGAATAACAGCTGGGGCGGAGGGATGGCAGTAAACGATGAGATCGCCCGCCGCATGATTGGTGACGCGGCAAATTTGGGTGTGGATATGTTTCACATGGATGCAGGATGGTTCCGGGGCGTAGGCGACTGGTACCCGAATCCGCAGAAATTTCCGCACGGTCTCGCCGCTATCGCCGATGACGCACATGAGCACGGATTGAAGTTTGGCCTGTGGGTGGATTGGACTCAAGCCGGCCTGTCCGCCGAACCAGGTGCACTTAACGCCCACGATCCGAAGGTACGCGACTGGATGATCACCGATCTTCCGAAGGACTGGCAACCCGAACCGTTCAAAGGCCAGACCATTGATATCGGCGTACCTGAGGCGAAGGATTGGGCCCAGCACGAAGTTGAGCGCATCGTGAACGATTACCACCTAGACATGCTTGAACATGACGGCTATCTGGTGGCGCACGGATGCGATCGTACGGATCATCCTCATGCTTCTCCCGACCCGCTAAATAAATGTGTCTATAAGAGCTGGGGAGCGTATTGGGTCGATAGTTCAAACTCGACTGATGTTAGTTATCACACGGTCCGCGCTTACTACGATATTCATTCCAAACTGCGGAAGGGACATCCAGGGCTGTTGTTTGAAATATGCGCTGATGGGGGGCGGATGGTGGACTTTGGCTCTGCGGCGCATGGAGATTATTTCTCCATCACCGACTCCTATGATCCGCTTTCGAACCGCCGGGCGTTTTATGACACCAGTCATGTGCTTCCCGCGGCCATGCTTGAAAGCTACGTCGAGAAATGGCCGACGCCGCGTATCGAGAATTTTCGCTACATGCTACGCAGCGGCATGATGGGCTGGCTGACGATCATGATGGATACCAGCACGTGGTCAGCAGAACAGCACGCGGAAGCAAAAAAGGAAATTGAGCTTTACAAAAAGGACCTTCGCCCGCTGATTCGCGATGCGGACCTGTACCACGTTTCTCTACGGCCTGACGGGGTTAATTGGGATGGGGTTGAGTACTGGGATCCCAATCGTCAGCGTGGGGTAGTTTATGCGTTTCGTGGAACCGGTGCGGGAGAGAACACGCACTCGTTTGTGCTCCAAGGATTAAAGAAATCGGCGCGATATACGATCAGTTTCCACGATCACATAAGCGCAGATCGGACAACCACCGGTCGCGAACTGATGGAGCACGGCCTGAAAGTGAAGCTGCCTTTGGAAAACAGCTCAGAACTGATTTTCGTGGCTGAAGAAAATCGTTGAGAAGAAAATGCCCGCGCGGCGACAGACGCAAAATATGACCTCCTTGAAGGATTTGAGCGACTGCAAGCGTCTGACCGGCAACAAAAGACGGTCACATACGATTATTCGTGACGTAATCCCTGCATTGATTGGATCAGTGACGCTCTGTTGGCCGGGCCCCATCCTGCCAAAAGAGCAGTCGCGAGCAGAACAGCGCGGCTTCCGCAGAGTGGCTGGTCGGTTGGCTTCGCCCCGATTAATAGCGAACTGAGGAATTGCGTGAGTAGAAGTGCAGCTGTAAATCCTGCGCCGATACCAATCGAGGCGAGGTATGCCGTTTCGCGAAGAATCATCCGAAGCACCTGGTTCGCGGGCGCTCCAAGCGCCATGCGATGCCAATTTCGTTGACGCGGCGGCCGACAGAACAGGCAGTCAGGAGCTGATTACGCTGCTCGCGAATTTCTTCCGCATTCTGGCGTTGCTGCTCAGTGCGCTCGGCTCATATGGACTGCTCTCGACTGGCTTAGCGTAAAGGACCAGCGACATTGGTGTACGCATTGCACTCGGCGCGATGCGCGGAACCGTACTGCGCATGGTTTTAAAGGAGCGTTGGAACTGCTGGGCTGGGGCTCCTGTTGGGGCCACTCGCTCTGTTTTTCACCATGCATTTCGCGGTGGTGATGTTTCGGCATACGATCCGTCGACGCTCCTCGGCGTAGCTGGGACTCTAGCGATCGTAAACAGTTCTGGCGGCAATGGTGCCTGCAGTGCGTGCCGCCACCTTGGATCCGATCGAGGCCCTCAGGGCGGAGTAGAACCTTAACGCAAAGTCACGTAATGTGGCCAAATCGGAAGTTGGAAACTAATCGTAGCTGGTGAAAAATCCCCATATCACAATTGACTGGAGTCGGGAGCTGCAGGGCGGGAGAACGCCGTAAGTCTCTCGCAATTCCAAGCGTTTTTCTACCTCATCGGCTTATCCTCAAAACCCAGGCTGGTTGCTGACGGAGGTCCTCAGGCAAGTCCGGAAGCTGAATCGACAGTCCGCCGCTTGATGCTTTAAATTTCAGAGGCGTGCTTGAGCCGAGCAAGTTAACCGACTTCGCGGCGCTCATGTCCTTAATAGCCAGGTTGTGATCCGACCACTGCGGCAGGATCGCGTAAACCTCGCCGCCCTTCGAAGTGAAGAACGCCTCGATCGATGCTTTTTCATCGGGAGACTTTTCAATCAGCTTCGTTACATCGTACGCGGAGGAATATTCCTTGTTGTATTCGATCTTTGGGACTTCCCCTGCAGTCCACTGGCGCGTGTTCTTCCAGGGTCTGGTGCCATAGATTGCCTCCCCGTTGATCTTGAGCCAATTCCCTATCTGCGTGAGTCGCTCTTCCATAACGACCGGGATTGTGCCGTCGGCCTTCGGACCTATATCGAGCAAGAGGTTGCCGCCACGACTGACGGTGTCCACAAGGATGAACACCAGTTCCCGGCCAGTGTGATAAATATTGAGGTCTTCGGCGCGGTTATAGCCGTAGCTCACGCCCATGCCGCGGCTCTCTTCCCAAGGATGATCAATCCCACTCATGCCGGCAGTGTATTCGGTCGTCCAGTAGCCGCCGTGCTTGTGGCGCGTGTCGCTGCCCCAGCGATCATCAACAACTACTTCATCCTTGACCGGTGAGTCATTGTAGAGCCAAGCCAGCAATTCAGCACTGTGCCAGTCGGCTGACGGCAGTTCCCATTCGCCGTCGCTGAATATGATGGAGGGTTTGTAGTTCGTCACCAGGTCTTTGAACTGCGGGAACATGTGGTCGCGAACGTAGCGTGGCTTGTCGTAGAGCCAGAGCGGGTTGTACCACTCGTAAAGCGAATAGTAATAGCCCATCCGCAGGCCCTTCCGACGAACAGCCGCGGAGAGATCGCCGAGCAAATCGCGCTTTGGGCCGATCTCCACTGCGTTCCATGGGCGTCCCCACGTTGCGGATGCTTCTTTGCTGGGCCAGAGCGCGAACCCTTCGTGATGTTTCGAGGTCAGCACGATGTATTTAGCTCCTGAATTTGCAAAGACGTCGGCCCAGTGGTCGGGATCAAACAACTCCGTCTTGAATTGTGGTGCAAAGTTTTGGTATGGAAAGTCCGCGCCATACACCCTTTGATGAAATGCCCAGGTTCCTTTTTGCAGTTCGTCGGCGTTGGGATTGCTCTTGCCATTAGTCATCGCATTCCAGTACCACTCAGCGTAAGCCAACTTGCCGGGAATCAAGGGAGCATAAGCGGGCACCGAATACGTCCCCCAATGAATGAAAATTCCGAACTTTACGTCGCTGAACCAAGCAGGGATGGGACGCTTATCGACCGAGTCCCAAGTTGGTTCGTAGGTTTGCGCGTTCAGAGATGCGAGTAAAGAAACAGCAAGTAGTAACACATTCACCGAGCGTCTCATGGAATCTCCAGTCACCTCTCCACGGAAACCGCCAAACCGAGCTTGCTTCTGGCTGGATCTACACCGGAAACAGCAATCCTTTTTTAAACCCTGAAGCTACAAAAACGTCCTAGTGTACTGGGACCTCATCGATAAATCTTCTATATCACTCATTGCCCCCGAGTCACGATCGTTTTTCCCGTGCTCACTTGTACAATCGCTCGCGGTCCGAGTCATGCGGCTCGTGCCTTCGCAGAGGACAGGCACGCCGTCACCTCACGGAGGACCTGCTCGTAGTCAGCGGCTATCGCCCGCTCCACATGAATACGAACGCCTTTTACGCCTGCTTCTTGCGCCAACCTCTTGAACTCACTCGTAAGAAAGACTTCCAACTGCTTCGGTGTCAAGACCGCAATGGGAACAGTAGCGTACTGGCCGGTCTTTGTCTCGATCGTCACGCAGTATGGGGATTCGGACTGTTGCGTTTCCGGATTCATGCGACACATCCATTTATGGAGCGACGAAAGTGGCAGGCAAAGATCCTAGCATTTTAGCGTCTCCCGCTGTTCCCTAGGCGATGCGGGGAATAGTTGAGGCACGTCGGCACAGTTTTCGCTCATTGACAGCGATTCAGGCGAACAAATGGCGCAAACTTACGCTATCGATTGGTATCGACAATTATCGCGGAAAACTGGTGCGAGGCGAGACCGTCGTGCAAGAAAACAAGGGCTAATCGCGACGGCGGGTCTTATGCTATGCGCGAGCATAATGTCTTTCCGGAGAAGACGACATGCGCGCTTTCGTGATGTCCTAGTTTTGTTTTCCTTAACTGCTCTTGTACTTGCATAGAGTCCGGGTGGCCAGAACCCGCTATCCTAAGCACACTACATCGACGGAGACCACATCCTGCGTCGGTATGGCTGCGGCAACCTCCTTCAAAAGCCGATAATAGGCGTATAAAAGCCGCAAAAATCTGGCTGTTGAGCGGTCCTGATATCGAAGGGTGGCGTCACTCGGACGAAGATTCTCTTGAAAAATTCAGGTACTCACATTAGAGTAGCGTGCACTCATTTTAGGGCATTAGGCCCACGGACATGCGCGCTATACCCATCATTCTTTTGTGTGGCGTTCTCGCTGCGCCGACTCTTGCCCAGCGCGGGGCGCTTACCGTTCCCCAAAACATCGGTCAGTTGTCCCAACGTGCCGGCAGCATCGTCCGTGGGCAGGTAGTCAGCGTCAGGGTCGAGCCACACCCTCAGCTGGCAAACCTCATGACAGTCGTAGTGAGCCTCCGCGTTACGCAGAGTTTCAGGGGAAATCCGGGCGCCCTCCTAACGTTTCGACAGTTTATCTGGGACATTCGTGACAAGTATGACGCAGCGGGTTACCGCAAAGGCCAGGACTTACTCCTGCTGCTGAACCCGGTTAGCTCTTATGGATTGACCAGCCCGGTCGGCATGGATCAAGGTCGTTTTGAAATTTCGCGGGATGTACATGGGACCCTGTTCGCGGTGAATGGCGTTGGCAACCTCGGACTTTTTTCGAAGATAGCAGCCCCGCAAATTAGTTCTAAGATCTCCGCAGCATCAAGCAGTCTGGTGGTTCGACACCGCAGTGGCCCCGTTCCTCTATTGCAACTTGAGGAGATAATCCAAAGTTCCTCCGGAGCTGCACGATGAAACAGTGCTCCCGACCAGCGATCCGCCTAGGGTCTGTTTCGGTAGTTGTCGTTGTACTCATTTGTTCATCGCTCGGTGCCTATGCAGGCGGACCTCTTTTCGTCGGTAGTACTAGCTTTGGTGTGGATGGTCAGCCGTTTACCTGGGACCCAACAGCCATGCCGATCCAGTACCGGGTGGACGGAGGTGCGATGTCGGTCACCCCGACTGGTCAGACCATAATCAACAACACGGCTGGGCTTACTCGCGTTCAATCGATGTTCCAAACTTGGCAGGGCGTTTCAACTGCGACCATATCGTTCAAGAACGCCGGCCCACTTCTCGCTGTTTCAGGTTTCAGTGGTGGCGATGTCAACACAGCGGCGAAATTTAATGCGGTTTTTGGGTCGTGTCAGTCGGGCAACCAAAGTCCGATTATTTTCGACGCCAGCGGTGGAATTATTGCGCAACTCGGCATCGACCCCTTGGTAATCGGCTTTTCCTCCCAATGCAAACTTAGTAGCAATGGGTACATTGTCTCCGATCTTATTTTGCTAAACGGGGCATTTCAAAATGGAGTGACCCAGCCGCAACTTACGCCCAATCAGTTCAATCAAGCCATAATTCATGAAATGGGCCACTTTCTTGGCCTGGATCACTCTCAAATCAATCTCAATCTGTTCACCACTGCTGTAAATAGCGGTCAATTTGGAA
>QHZW01000372.1 GCA_003224815.1 Acidobacteriota bacterium
GAGTATGGCTAAGGGTTTGCCTGACGCGTCATCAACTCGCATTACGAAGACAGTCGGATCGAGAGGCGCCGTGGGCTGCTTGCCAGGGTTTGTCCACAGCATCTTGATGGTACCGTCCGGCTGCACCTGGCGGCGGTTATACCCGATATAAACTTCGCCACGTCCAGTGCCAATCTGAGCATCGATGAGATGACGGCTAGCTTCCACAACTGCGGCTGAGATTTTTTCGATCGCGCTCGTCTCCCATGCCTGCAGTTTGCCGCCAGCTTCTTGATCGAGAATATTAGGTCCGGAGTGGGTGTGCGACGCTGTCACGATGAGAAAGGAAATTCCGGCTGTTGCCTTGAGTCGCTGGCGCAGCTGGGCGAGCTCCGACTCCCGAAACGTCCTCCCCAGATCAAGAGTCACCAAGGCAAGGCGCTTCTCGCCAGCTTCCAGGACCAATACGCGCGCATAAAGAGGATCTAAGGTCCCGGTTGAAAGCTTGTTGTCCTTCAGGCGGTCAAGAAAGCCATACATCGGCAGACCCGCAGGAGGAGTTATGTCCGCCTTGGCTACACCTGCCCTTAATGCAACAGCGTTACAGTCAGGTGCGCTCATCCCGAGGAGTAACGCGATAAGCACCGCGTAGCCCAGCACAGACAAAGCTGTCCTCGCCACTCGCGGGATATCCTGACGTGTCGGACGAGTGTTTTTGAATTCATTCACTTCGCGAAATCCTCGGGAAGCTCGTGCAGCCCACCGAGCATCCAGTTAATTCTGGTGACACCGGTATCGATCATGCGGTCTCCGGCTCCAACCTCAACCCACGTGGCAGGGTTACCTGCTCCATAACCACCTAAAGTGGCACTTCGGATAGTGGGAAAGTAACCGTTATAGGCGTTGGCATATCCGACAAGCAGCGCATCATGCACCGGAGATCGCTGTCGCCACGTGATTTGATATTCGACGAATGGTTCACCTGGCATGCAGAGTATGGCAATCCTTCTGTTGATGAGGATAGTTGTAACTGGAAGTTGAATGTCGTCTAACTTCGGTGAGAATGTCTCGGATCCGGTAGCGCCGAACACGGCGATCATTGCTTCGCGCCATTTTTCCGGATCCCAGCGCATGCGGACGTTGACCAAGTCCTCTGCGAACTGCAGGTCGGCATCGCGCTCTGGCTTTGTATGAATCCCCTCTGCAATCAACGCCGCTTCCAGGCCCAACTTGCTGCCTGTATGATCGCGCATCTCGATCGCATCCTGCTCAACGGGTGAAACCGCATCGTATGGGTTTATGTCGCCTGGCGCCCCTTGGAGAAAAAAGCAGAGAGGTTTGCTGGCAAATGCTTCTTTGCTGGCAAATGCTTCTTCGACAGTTCGAGCCATAGCCCCCGGAAAGTCTGCCGAGTATTGAAGGTTATCGCTGCCGAAGATGACAGGATGACAGGCGTAGTTCACCAGAATCGCGAGCGACTGCCCATCGGTCTTATCTATGCGCAATACCGAGACAGTTCCATCCACCGGCGCTGTGGGAAGCTCAGTGAGGTTACGCTCAAACCAGCTCACACTTCCATCCGAATTGACGCGAAGCCGGTTGTGACCGATAAATGTGACTCCGTAGCCGATGCCTATCTGAACATCGACCAGCTTCTGGTGAGCTTCGGACACAGCTTGTGCAATTTTTTGAAGAGCGGCAGTTTCCCATGCTGGCTTGCCGAAGGGGTAATCGTCCTGAACTATGGGACCGGAATGGGTGTGGGTCGCAGCGAGAATGAGAAGGGATACGTCTTTTTGAGTCGCATTGCGCAGCCACTGGAGAGAAGCCGGTCCAAATGGCCGCCCAAGGTCAACATCAACGAGTGCGAGGCTTTGCTTGCCCGCTTCAAGAATCAGAACGCGCGCAAAGAGCGAATCCAGAGTGCCGGTTGCGGGACTCTGGCGATTGCTATAGCCCCACAAATGAGCGCCTGGTGCAGGAGTGATATCGACCTTTGCCACTGCGGCCCGGAGCGTCGAGCTCCAACAAACGCTCGAGGCAAAAAGCGTCGTTAGCAGGAGCCATCCGCTTCTTAGCGTGCGTGGACTTGGCTTGTTCAGCATCGCAACACTTTGGCTCGATCATGTTACTGTCTTGCCTGCTGGAATTCCATAGGAGAGAAGCCTTTTCAGCAGTGCTTCAGGTCACATGGTAAAATCTCCGGCGTGAACCGCCGGAAAAACCTTCAGGTTCTTTTCCGACTGGGGCTTTGTTCCTTGCCGCCGTTTCCTCTTCTCTTACGCGCAGGCGCTGGCAAGGAAAATGCGTACTTTCCAAACTATGTTGACGTTGCAGGCCAGGCTGGCCTAACCGCGAGAACAGTTGTTGCGGGACATGAGAGCAAAGACTTTCTTGTCTCTACTACCGGTGGTGGAATCGCCTTATTCGACTACGACAATGATGGCTGGCTGGATATATTCGTCGTCAACAGCTGGGGATTCAATAGTTTCCCAAAAGGCGAGGAGCCAACAAATCACCTCTACAAGAACAATCGTGACGGCACATTCACGGATGTGACTGCAAAAGCCAATCTCGTGCGCTCTGGTTGGGGACAAGGGGTATGCGTCGGTGATTACAACAACGATGGTTTCATCGATTTGTTTGTAACCTACTACGGTAAGAACGTGCTGTATCGAAACAATGGAGATGGCACGTTCACTGACGTCACGCGTGAATCAGGATTGCTCCAAGCCGAGAACCACTGGAATTCAGGGGCCGCTTTTCTCGATTACGATCGCAACGGCTACCTCGATCTCATCGTGAGTAATTATGTCGGCTATGATTCCGGGCTCGCGCTGTACGACTCCGATCCTTCACTCGTAGGCGTGCAATCTCCGGTGTTGCACGGGCCAGCAGGACTGCAAGGTTCAAAGAACATCCTCTATCGCAACAATGGGGATGAGACATTTACAGATGTATCGAAACCCTCGGGTATTGCGAATCCGGGACCCACCTATGGTTTTACCCCGTGCGCTGCAGATTTTGACAACGATGGCTGGCCCGATATTTACGTTGCGAATGATTCGACTCCGAGTCTGCTGTTCAAAAACAATCACAACGGCACTTTTACTGAAGTCGGGCTGCTGGCGGGAGTGGCGGTTGACGAAAACGGAGGAATGCAGGGCGGGATGGGAGTGGATACTGGTGATTACGATGGTGACGGTCTTCTGGACATGGTAAAAACCAACTTCTCCGATCAGACTACGTCCCTCTATCACAACCGGGGGAACGGTTTCTTTACCGATCGTACCTTCCAAGCCGGCTTGAGCGGGCAAACTTCATCGGTAAAGTGGGGTACGGCTTTTGTCGATTTCGACAACGATGGTCAACCCGATATTTTCA
>QHZW01000381.1 GCA_003224815.1 Acidobacteriota bacterium
AAAATTCGCAACACCTCAACGCTGGTTGCGCGCTGCGCCATCGCGGGATACAAGCTGTTGCCGCCCTGTTCGATCGTCGGAAAGTGAAACAGTGCAGTGTTGGCAATGCATTGCAGAAAGTTCGGATCGGTGGTATCGGCATCAGTACGCGGAATTGCGGGATGTTGGCCGTGAAATAAATCGGGTACAGCCTGCGGAAAAACGAAATTCGGATCGAGATCTGGGTTGTGGTCATCGCTGCGGTAGCGGGTATACCAACTGGTGTCTAACGTAAGCTGCATCAGGTTTGTAAGGCGCGGTTTGCCGCTGGAGCCACTAGCCTCGCTGCCAGCCAGCGTGCGGAAACGCTCGAGATCCACCGAGGGGAACCCCTTGGATTCAAGATAAGCGTTCAGGAAATTCTGATGGGTAAATTCATCGTCGGTGTTGTCATGAATGTACTGACCATTGTCGTCATCAACCGAGGCGAGTGCAGCGGCATAGAGCGAGTTGCCGCTTCCACCGGGAACTTCGTCATCCTGGACGCCGGCAAGTTCGTTGTACTGCACCCAAAAATCTGTTTCCAGAATTTCCGCGGCGGCGGCGAACCGAAGCAGTGCGGCATCTCCACGAGTGATGTGCTCATGTCCCTCTTGTGCGAGGGCAGACGGTAGACCTCCAAGCATACCGGCTCCGGCTGTGACGGCTGCGCCCGCAACCATGCTGTTTTTCAGGAACGAACGGCGATTCACTTCTGCGCGACCGAGTTTCGGGTTTTCTGCGGAATTCTCAGAATCGGTTGGCGTAATGGGGGGAGGATTTTTCTTATTCATGACAGGCGACTTCCTTTTCCTGCGGAGAAATTGGTGGGGCTTGTAGATCTCCACCTTGGCTGGAGTGTAGGCACTCCCAAAAGCCCGCTTGTCATATGACTGTCAGATTCCGATCAAATGTTTGTGAAGCGAATGTCTCCAGATTGTATCCAGAGACACTCACTTGTTTCATCTCGTTCGAGAAGGTTGCTCCGAATTCAGCGCACTAGAATTCAGCGCACAACAATCTTGCCGATCATTTTCGGATGAACCGCGCAGAAATAGGAATATGTGCCAGGTTTGGTGAAGGTAAATGCGTACTTGTCGTCGGTGTCCAGCGCTTTGGAGCGGAACAGTCCGTCAGTGCTCGCTATGACATGTGGAACGTCATCGCGGTTGAGCCAGGTCACAGTGGCGTTGGCCGGCACTGTGATTGTCTCTGGCGCGAAGGTGAAGTTATCCACTTTCACTTCAATGGATTTCGATGTTTGGGGGTTGCTGGCTGCATCGGCAGCGGTTGCGGGAGCAACGGCGGCGATGATCGATAATATTGCGAGAAATGAAGTCGTAAAGCGCTTGTTCATTGTTTCCTCCTGGAAATTGAGAATGTTGAAAGTCGTGTCAGACGAGCGTTGAATCCACACCTGCCAGCGCATGCTGCCCTTGCACATAGTTCACATCCGTGATGCCCAACACACTCCGTAACTGCTCGGCTGGGACTTTCATCGGCCCCGGCCCTTCAGCTTTGCCCGGCGCCGGTTGCGGGAATGCAGTGGAGAAAGCAGTGTGAAATGTCACATTGCCTTCTACTTTCTGCATTGTTTGGTGAATGTGCCCGTTGAGGACAGTGACTGAGCCAAACTTTTTCAGATACGAGAGCGCCTGCGCGCTATCATCCGTTCCCCTGCTTTACATCTTTTTCCAGCCATTCGAGTTGCTCTGGGCCGAGCGCCCCCAGACCGCCGGCCTTGAGGTTCATCACGTTCACCAGGCCAATGAAGTGAATTCCCTTCTGATCGAAGCTGTACCAGATTTGGCCTTGCGGGTTCCGGCCGAAGCGTTCGCGGAATCCAGCGCCTTCATCGTTGAGCACGTCGTGTTCGCCGGGAACGAAGAAGACTTCACGGTTCAGAGATTTCAGCATTTGCTGAACAGTATCAAACTCCTCCGGCTTCGAAAGATGACTGACATCGCCGGTGTGCAAAATGAATTCTGGAGGAGTTGGCAGCGCATTGATCTTGTCAACCGCGGCTTTCAATGTGGCGACCACATCGGGATTCGCGGCCTTATTGAATCCCATGTGGCTATCGCTGATCTGCGCGAAGCTCAGCTCCCCGACTCCATCCAGTTTCTTCGAGTGATCGTGGGAACCGAGCGCGTACGACTTCAGCACACCTCCCTGGACCAGGCATAGAGCGCCGGTGCCTGCCCAAGCCATGCAGCGCAGGAATCCGCGCCGGTCGACGCCGTCAAAGTTGTGATCGTGCTGAATGAGGGCCTTCGAGTTCATGTCCCCAGATTCTGATTTTTTCACTGTGGTTTCTCCGTTGTTTGGCGGTGGTTACAACCCTCTAGATCGGAGCCGTTGCAGTTTTATTCCCGCTGACATTTTTTTATGTTTTAAGGAATAAAATGCAGAATCCAAGAGTCTGAGAGGTTTAGGACGTGCTGGAGTCACACGATCGAATCCGGTTTGAGCAGCTGGTGCTGCCGCATCTTGACGCTGGGGTAAACCTGGCGCGATGGCTGTTGCGTAATCGCGCGGACGCGGAAGATGTTGCGCAGGACTCGATGGTCCGTGCATACCGGTTCTTTCAAGGCTTTTGCGGCGGGGACGCACGCGCGTGGTTCCTGCAGATTGTACGGAATGGCTGCTACAGCTGGCTCGACAAGAATCGCCCCATGGAATTGATGGCCGAGTTCGATGAAGAACTTCACGTGCGACCTTCCGCATCACCCGAAGCTCTCGCGGCACAGGCAGACGAGAAGCAACAACTGATGCTTGCGCTGGAGGCGCTGCCTCCGCGGTCGCGCGAGGTACTTGTACTGAGGGAACTGGAAGAGTGCTCTTATAAAGAGATTGCGGAAATCACGGGGATCCCAATGGGCACGGTAATGTCCACATTGTCGCGGGCAAGAAGCCGGCTGCAGCAGATTATGAGCGGAAGCACTGCCAAGGAGGCCTCACGTGGGCTGTGACCTGCAACACACCGTTCACGGGTACTTCGATGGCGAACTGGATGCCGTGCGCGCAGCAGATTTCGAGCGGCATCTTGAAGTGTGCGACGAATGCCGCCACTCGCTTGAGCAGATCGAGTCATTACGCAGCCGGTTGAAGCGGAGCGCAATCTATGAACACGCGTCACCCGGACTGCATGCCGAGATCAGGAAGAAGATAGGCTTCCAGGAAAAACCAGCGAAGTCATCGTGGAGATGGCTTCTGGTCCCAAGCTTTGGCATAGCGTCGGTCGTGGCGGTGTTCTGGTTCGCCTTGACGCTTGTTCAACCGCACACGGACAATGCGCGAATCACCGCAGAACTAGTTGACGCTCACGTGCGTTCGCTTCAACCCGGGCATCTAACGGACGTTCTCTCCACCGATCAGCACACTGTCAAACCCTGGTTTGATGGGAAGCTCGATTTCATTCCGCCGGTCGCGGACTTCGCTGACCAGGGATTTCCGTTGGAAGGCGGGCGGCTCGACGTAGTCGATGGGCACAATGTAGCCGCCCTGATCTATGGACGCCGGAAGCACACCATTAATGTGTTTGCGTGGCCAGATAAAGGATCTGACACTTTGTTCGACAGCTCCGGGTCGCGCCAGGGGTATAACTGGATCCGGTGGAAATCGGGCGACATGCGTCTTTGCGTGGTGTCCGATGTTTCGATAGCCGATCTACGCGAATTGAAGGACCTCATCCATCCGTGAACGTGGCCTTTGTGAGAAGCTACTGGCGGATGGCCCACGCCGCATCTCCTCAGAACCACAAAATTGGCAGCATAGTTCAGCGCTGGTGGGCGCAGGCACGAACGTCTTTCTTCTGGATGTTCGGGATCGCCTTCGTATTGCGCCTGACACTAATCATCCTCGGGCACACTTATAAATTCAAACCTTACGATAACGGCTTCAGCTTCGGACTTTATCCGTATCTGATTGGCAGCGTTTTTCGGCTCGCCGGAGTCTACACCCATGGATCTGCATTCATCCTGCTCTCCATCAACAGTATCTTTTCCGCGCTAACGTGCATTCCAATTTTCCTTATCGCACGGAAATGCTTCAGCGAAAAAGTTGCAGTCTGGACGGCCTGGGCCTGGGCATTGCTTCCATCGGTAATGTATTGGTGCACGCGGTGGGTTTGGGAGACGAGCCTCGCCGCGCTTCTGCTGGCTTTGATTTTCTGGCTCACGCTCAAGATGGAAGAACTTGAGGGAATTGTTCCATGGATTGGCTTCGGCGTGCTCTGGGGAGTGGCCGGACTGACCAACACTTCCCTGCTTGCGTTTCTGCCCGCCTCAGGATTGTGGGCGGTATACAAACAAAGGAAGCGCGGCGTTCCTGCCGTTGCGGGGGCCACGCTGGCGGGGATCTTCTTCTGTGCGACGATTGCGCCGTGGCTGGTACGGAATTTCGAAGTGTTCGGCAGACCGGTGTTCATCCGCTCGAATTTTGGGGCGGAATTGCGATTGGGCAACGGCCCGGGTGCGAATGGCACGTGGATGTCATACGTGCATCCGTCGCAGAATGTTGTTGAGCTTCGGCGATACGAGCACTTGGGTGAAATTGGATACGTTGCCAAACGCAAGCGCGAAGCAGTCGAGTTCATTCGACAGGATGTGGCGCGGTTCGCATGGCTTAGTGTGAAGCGTTTCATTTACTACTGGGGCGGGCTGCCGAGGTCATCGGAAATCCCTGCCCTAGCGCCATTCAAAAACTCGCTCTTTTTGGCATCATCGGTACTTGCTTTCTGGGGACTGGGCCGGGCATTGCGAAAGCGCCAATATGGGGCGTGGTTATTTTTCTGGCTGATTCTGAGTTATCCCACGATCTACTACTTCGTATTCCCCCACCCGAGATACCGCCATCCCATTGAGCCGGAACTGGGAATCCTGATCGTCTATCTGATCTCAGAAGCCAAACTCGGCCGGCCTCAAGCTCTACAAAAAGCCATCTAACCATTTTTTGGCTCCTCCGTCTAAGGAGTATCTGGAGGAAAGAGTTATGGAACGGAATCGCCGAATTGCTAACTGGGCGGGCGCTATCTCGGGAATCGTATTGGCGCTGGTGCTGAATGCTGCGCTTGCACACGGATCGGACCGCGAGAATGCGGTAACAGAAGAATTTCATCAGACGTATCCGCTGGCGGCGAATGGCCGGATCGAACTCTCCAATATTAATGGCGCGGTGCATATTACGGCCTGGGACCAGAATCAGGTGAAAGTGGACGCGATCAAGCGAGCTGATGATGCCGATGGCCTGAAGAGGATGGAGATCCGCGTGGACGCGCATTCGGATATGCTGGCGATTGAAACTAAATATCACCAGGACGACAACAACTGGGGCCGTGGAAACCACATCTCCGAAGTCGAGTACACGCTGACGGTGCCGCGTACTGCAAGGCTCGACGAAATCAAACTGATCAATGGCGGGCTGGACGTGGCCGGAGTTAATGGCGAAGTGCGGGCATCGTGCATTAACGGGAAACTGACGGCGAAAGCCCTTGCAGGCGACGCCAAGCTTTCGACGATAAATGGGCCCCTCGAAGCGAATTTCGATAGCCTGCACGCCACTCACGTTGAATTGTCGTCCGTAAACGGGCCGGTGCGATTGATGCTGCCCTCCGACGCGAAGGCCAGAATTGAAGCCACGACCGTTCATGGCGGCATAGATAACGATTTTGGACTGCGCACGAATAATCATCGCTTCGTCGGTCATGATTTGCAGGGTGAACTGGGCGGAGGCGGCGTGTCGATAAGGCTTTCTAATGTGAATGGGACTATTGACGTTCGGCACGCCAACGATGGACGCACTCTCAGCCCTGCGAAGAACACGGGCGGCCGCGACGACGACGATAGCGAGATTTAGACGGCAGCCGGTTGCGCTACTTCAGCGAGCGCGGAAGCAAATGCAGAGATTGCACGATCAATCTGCTGTTTCGTGATGATCAAGGGCGGCTGGAAGCGGACAACATTTCCGTAAACGCCGCCAACTCCAACCAAAACACCTTGTTTCAGCAACGAATCACGAATGGACTCGGCCTCGGTATTCGCCGGAGTGAGCTTTTCGTCTCGCACCAGTTCCACGCCGATCATCAAGCCCAGGCCGCGGACTTCGCCGATAATCGGGTTCTGTTTCTGCAGGTCACGAAGCTTTTTCATGGCGTACTCGCCGGTTTCGATGGCCTTCGCCGGAAGGTCCTCTTCCAGCATGAATTCGATGTTGGCCAGTGCTGCCGCACACGAGACAGGATTGCCGCCAAAAGTTGAAAGATGATCGCCGGGCTTGTACGCAGCAGCAATCTCCGGACGCGTGGTGAAGCCGCTAAGCGGGAAACCGTCGGCAATGCCCTTCGCAGTGACCAGAATGTCTGGATCAACGCCATAGTGTTCGATGGCAAACATCTTGCCGGTACGGCCGAAACCTGACTGCACCTCGTCGGCAATAAAGAGAATGCCGTGCTGATCAAGAACTTTTTTGATCTCGCGGAAATAGTTCCCGGGCGGCACCACGATTCCACCTTCACCCAGAACCGGTTCAGCGATAAAAGCGGCCACGTCGCCGGAGGTTTCATAACGGATCACGTCATCGAGATACTTGGCGCAATAACGGGCGACCTGATCGGGGTCGTCCGGCCAGAGCGATCGATAAACGTATGGCGAAGGAGCGAATGCGATACCCGACGCATAGGGGCCGCCACGCTTCTTGCGTCCCTGATTGCCGGTGATGCTGAGCGTGCCCCATGTGCGTCCGTGAAAACTGGTTTGCAACGCAATGAATTCGTGCTTGCCCGAATAAAGACGCGCCAGCTTCATTGCGCCTTCGATTGCTTCGGCGCCGCTGTTGGCGAAAAAAGTTTTAGTCAGTCCGCGAGGAGCGATCTGCGCGATTTTTTCTGCGAGGTCTGCGACAGGCTTAGCGTGATAGATGTATGAAGCGCAGTGAATCAGCTTATCGATTTGCGCTTTCGCGGCAGCAACAACTTTGGGGTTATTGTGGCCGGCATTGACGACCGAAATTCCCGAGAAGCAATCCAGGTATTCGCGGCCAGTGTCGTCCCAAACCTGCGCGCCGCTGGCGTGATCGATCGCGATGGGTACGACCGACTTGACGAAGCCGGTCATTACGTAGTCTTTGTATTTTTGGATGGTGTCAGACATAAAGAATTTGGTAATTGGATAATTAAGTAATTGGGTAATTGGAAACCCCGCGCATACGGCTCGACGACAACTTTCTTTTCGGTGTAGAACTCCACGGCATCACGCCCCTGCCCGTGCTGCACGCCGAAGAAGCTGTCCTTCCAGCCGCTGAACGGGAAATACGCCATAGGCGCCGCAACCCCGATGTTGATGCCAATATTTCCGGCCGGAGCTTCGTAGCGGAAGCGTCGCGCGGCCGAACCGCTCGACGTGAACAGCGAGGCTTGATTGCCGTAGGCACTGCGCTCCAGAAACGCGAGCGCTTCGTCGAGGCTGTTGGCGTGAACCAGGCTCAGCACCGGACCAAAAATCTCGGTGTCCGTGAGTTCACTTTGCACTGGAACGTTGTCGAGCACGGTGGGCTTCACGAAATTTCCCTTTTCTCCGCCCGAGATTTTCGAGCGTCTGCCATCGAGGACAACTTTAGCGCCATCGCGTTCGCCAAGTTCCACCAAAGACTCGACTCGGGATTTGCTCTGCGCCGTGATCACCGGTCCCATTTGAATGCCGTCGTCCAGTCCGTTGCCGACGCGCAGGGATCCTGCCGATTCGAGGATCGAGTCACGGAACACTTTTTGTGCTTCGCCCACGGTGACCGCTACCGAAACCGCAAGACAACGTTGTCCGGCGCATCCGAAAGCGCTGTCGCTAATGATCTGCGTCGCCATCTTCATATCGGCGTCAGGAAGAACGATCACGTGATTCTTCGCGCCGCCCTGGCATTGGGCGCGCTTGCCGTTGGCTCCGGCGCGGGCATAGATGTATTTCGCAACCGGAGTTGATCCCACAAAGCTGATCGCACGGACTTTCGGATGATCGAGCAGCGTATCGACAGCAGACTTGCCGCCATTCACCAGATTCACGACACCTTTAGGCAATCCCGTTTGCGCGAGCAGTTCGAACGCTCGGCGCATGGTGAGAGGAACGCGCTCTGATGGCTTCATTACCAGCGTATTTCCGCAAGCAATCGCGTAAGGAAGAAACCAGAACGGAATCATGCCGGGAAAATTGAACGGCGTGATCGCAGCTACCACTCCGAGCGGCTGGCGGATCATGGTCTCGTCGATGCCGCGAGCGACATCTTCGAGGTTGTAGCCCTGCATCATCATGGGAATGCCGCACGCTACTTCAACATTCTCAATCGCACGTCGGAGCTCGCCTTTTGATTCGGCAAAGGTCTTGCCATTTTCAAGCGTGATAATCCGCGCGAGTTCATCGACATGGTGTTCCAACAGCATCTTCAGCCTAAACAGCGGCTGAATGCGGTCTTCAGGAGGCGTGCGCCGCCACGCGGGATATGCGGCCGCGGCGGCTTCGACGGCAGCAACTACTTCATCATTTGAAGAAAGAGGGACGCTGGCAAGAACCTCGCCGGTCGC
>QHZW01000382.1 GCA_003224815.1 Acidobacteriota bacterium
GTTCAAGTCGGCTTTCAGGAAGTAATCGATTCCTCCTGAATCACGGGCAAACCTCCAATAATCCAAATGTGCCAGCGTTGGCCGGCAATTTTCTGGGCGGGCTAAACTGGAGGAGGCACCGTGCCGCGAGTTGCTCCTTCAAAATGACCTTTTTCTCAGACGTCAATATAAGCAGTATGGCAAGCAGTTGCTCTTCGTGGATGCTTCGTTTCAGTTGAATCCTGGCGAAAAAGTCGGGCTGGTCGGTCCCAATGGGGCGGGCAAGACAAGGCTTCCGAAGCGGAAGATCAATTCAGCAAGGTGATGGTAACCTGACGTCCGTCGAAATATACGTTTCCGTCAATTCCACGCTCAAATACCAAGGTTGTCGAAGCCTCTGTTTCTGGAACTTCGTAAGCCTCCACCCAATATGCAAAATAGAAGTCCACCTCGGGCCCGAGTCCTTCCTCTCCATTAGAAAGTACGCGAGTAACTACGGCCTGCCGCTCTTCGGAAGGGTTGTCGGACAATATGTTGAACTTGAAACGTTGGCCTACCTTAATTTCAGATTGCATTTGAACTCCTTGTTTGCTGCGTCATCAATGGAGCAGTATAGCTGTCGAAATCAGGGCGATTACTCATTGACCTGGGGTTCGGTTCAAAAGTGAAGGATGGACATACCGCAAGTTCCTGAAAGCAGGGCACGAAAGTTATTGGTCGGGACGGGCAGATTTGAACTGCCGACCCTCGCACCCCAAGTTGAGCCGATTTGCGGGCGTGAGCGAAGCCGGGGTCCCCGACACGCGCGGTTTTCGCGTGACGGGGTGGAAGAGCGGGAGTCCGCAGGCGAATTCCTGAGCGTAGCCGAAGGATCTCGAGGATTTGAAATCATTGGTCGGGACGGGCAGATTTGAACTGCCGACCCCTCGCACCCCAAGCGAGTGCTCTACCAGGCTGAGCCACGTCCCGACGGGAGTTCGAACAGGCGTTCGAACGGGGTTGACTTAGAAATTCTACACTAGCCTTAGGACCCTGGGTCTCGATCTGGAATAAAGAAAGCCACACCTTTGCTCGTATGCGACTAGCCCGAGCTATCTAGAATCAAATCTCAGAGACATTTTCCGAAAGACCACACTGTAAAGATGCCTGTACTTCCCACGACCTCTGCCCCAACCTTGCGCCAGCAGTTTGTACCGACCCTGCGGCTCGCGTTGCCGCTTGTCTTCGCTGAATTGGGCTGGATGAGCATGGGCGTGGTGGACACGATCATGGTCGGCCGCTTGCCCAATAGCGCTGTCGCGATCGGCGCCACCGGCCTTGGGCAGAGCCTGTACCACTGCATCGCGATATTTGGAGGCGGACTTCTGCTTGGGATGGACACCTTCGTGGCGCAGGCATATGGCCGGGAAGACATTCATGATGCGAGGCGCACTTTTATGAACGGGGTGCTGCTGGCTTGTCTGCTGACGCCACCGTTGATGCTCATCGTGCTTTCCTGGCCGGCCCTGATGCAAATATTTCGGATCAGCCCAGAGCTGGTTGGGCCGATGACGCCTTTTCTCCGCGCGCTCAATTGGGGAACATTGCCGCTGCTCGTCTATTTTGCGCTTCGCAGATATTTACAGGCGGTGAACGTCGTTCACCCCATCATGTTCGCTCTAGTCTCCGCCAACATTGTGAATGCGGTTGGAGATTGGCTCCTTATTTATGGGCACCTAGGATTCCCAGCCATGGGTATCGCAGGATCAGGCTGGTCAACCTGCATCGCGCGCGTCTACATGGCTCTGGTGTTACTCATCACTTTTTCCTGGGTTGAATCCAAACGAAAGGTCGCCTCGTGGGAAAGATGGGTGCGGATTGATTTTGGAAGAGTGCTCGAATTACTGCGTCTCGGCCTGCCTGCTGCAGCACAGATTCTGCTGGAAATCGGCGCGTTCGCGGTGGCGACCGCGATGTGCGCGCGGCTTGGCACGATCCCACTTTCCGGACATGAAATCGCGATCAATTGTGCCGCGCTCACTTTCATGGTGCCGCTGGGCGTGAGTTCCGCCGCCGCGGTTCGCGTGGGACAAGAGCTTGGGCGAGGCGACGCGGCAGGAGCACGCCGTGCGGGTTGGTCGGCAATTCTGCTGGGTGTCGGATTCATGACCTGCTCGGGCTTGTTTTTCGTCAGCGCAAACAGGTTTATCGCGCGAGCGTTCTCGCCCGATCCGAATGTGGTTCGCGTGGGAGCAACCCTACTGCTCGTCGCAGCCGCGTTCCAGATGTTCGATGGCTTGCAAGTGGTCGCGACAGGCGCCCTCCGCGGTACCGGCGATACGCGCACGCCCATGCTGGCGAATCTGGTGGCGTATTGGTTCATCGGGTTGCCAATGGGTTATCTGCTGGGATTCAAGCTGCGATGGGGCGCGTTGGGCGTATGGATTGGATTGTGTGTGGGGCTGATGATAATCGGAAGCGCACTGCTGCTGGCATGGCACAGGCGATTGGGACCGAGATTCGTGTACCGGTGAGCTTCGAGATGTGAACCGTCAGCCAGCTGCCGTTTCTCATGAGCGTCTGCGGCTGTGCTTACGGCTGCGTTTTGGAGTTTCTTCCATCAACGCAAACTGAATCTTCTTTTCAACTGGATCAATCCGGTCCACCAGCACATGCACTCGCTGTCCTAAGCGGTAGGTCGTGCGCGAACGCTGGCCGATGATCTCGCGCGTGTTTTCATGAAACGTATAGAGGTCGTCAATCAGGGTCGCAAGTGGGACGAGACCTTCCACGAATAAGTTGGCGAGTTCGACGAAGAAGCCGAATTTCGTCACGCTAATAATCAGGCCATCAAAGTCTTCTCCGACGCGGTCCTGCATGAATTTGGCTTTCTTCCATTCCATCAGTTCGCGCTCCGCGTCGTCGGCGCGCCGCTCGGTCTGGCTGGATTCTTCAGCGATGGAATGCAGTTCTTCGATCGGAATGGGCCGTTCGCCAACGGACGGAGCTTCGCGTTCGCGCCGCTTAGACCAGGGGGAGGCAGTATCCGTGTGTCGCGGCCGCCCCGGCCGCGATTCTTCCGGGGCTAAAGCCCCTTCATTGTGCTTCGCTGACGCGGCCCTAAAGGGCCGCTCTTCCACATGTTGAATGGAGACGCACTTCGAACTAAAAGCGTGCTCCGAATTTTGCCTAGAGGCGTGCTCCGAATCTCCACTGGAGGCGTAGTTCACCGTGGAAGAGCGGCGCTTCAGCGCCGCGTCATCGTGCGAGGCAAGTTGGGCTTTAGACCCTGACGGGAAGGATCCGACCGGCACTTCGGCATCCCACATCTCTGCCGAATCTTGCAGCACATCTTTTAATATCCGATGCACAATCAAAT
>QHZW01000022.1 GCA_003224815.1 Acidobacteriota bacterium
GTTTCCCTCAAGCCTGGGAGGGACGCCATCGTAGGCTGAGCCATCTTGCTGCTCCTCTTAACTATGAGTAGGAACCAAAACGGAAGATTATAAACTGGTCACGGCCGGGAAGTGCACGGTTTCAACCAAAGAGCGCCTGAAATGATTTCAGAATCTTCGCCGGCAAGTCATCACGTTTCGTCTTGCCTTTGAATCCGAGATCGTGGCCGGCGCCTTCCACTCTCAGCAACGCAGTTTTTGTTGGAATTGATCTACGGGCACCCTCGATTTCATCAATTGATCCGAAAGGGTCGCGGGTGCCGTGCACAAACAGCGTGGGCACCTGAATCTGCGGCAAGTGCTGGACGCGCGGCTGATCTGGCTTGCTGGGCGCGTGCAACGGATACGACAGCAACACCAACCCGTCCGCGAGTTGCTCCTCAGCAATCAGCATGCTTGCTTGCCGACCCCCGTAGCTCTGCCCGCCGAAGTACACACGCCCGGTCACACTCTTCCTCATCGCCGTAACGGCGTTCCGCAACCCCTCGCGATCGCGTGCCGCATCACCTGGCCGGGGCGGGCCGAACGAGCGCTTCTGGCGGAAAGGCAAATTGCAGCGCAATACGGTGAAACCCGTGCCAGCAAAGGCTTCTGCCACTGCGACAAGCAACGCCATTTGCGCATTGCCGCCCGCTCCATGAGTGAGAATCAGGCCATCGCCTGACGGAGATGCAGGGCGATGTAGAAATCCTTGCACCGGCGGATCAAGAGTAGTCGCGGAGAAACTCTCGTACATAATCACATTCTCAGAAATCGCGGTTAAGTTTACAGCACGTTGAGATCGTCATCCGCATCTGATTTGTGATGAAAAACTCCCCGATTCCACTTGTCTGGATCGTTCTTCTAATAGCAGCCCTATTTGGTACGGCGAAGGCCTTAAGGGCTGATCCCATCCCCGTCCGCCACGTTGAAGGCGTGACATTCGGCTTTCTGAAGCTACGAAATACCGAGGGTCAAATCATCGCCGACGGATATCTGAAGCAGGTGGTCACGCCCGGTGATCCACTGGTCACGAACGATCTCCAATTCCACTTCAAAGATGGATCGCTCTACCGCGAAATTACAAAATTCACGCAACGTGGGACATTTCGCCTGGTCAGCGACCAGGTCACGCAAAAGGGCCCTTCATTCAAGCAGGAGAGCGAATCGTGGATTGATGTGCAATCGGGCAAAGTCACTGTGCGAACGACCGAGAAAGGCAAAGAAAAAACAACTACAAAACAGGTGACGCTTCCCGCCGACGTCTCGAATGGCATGCTGTTAATTCTCGCCAAGAATATGGACCCATCCGCGCCCGAGACCATGCTCTCCATGGTCGCTCTGACTGACAAACCACGCGTCGTTAAACTGAGGTTCACCCCGTCCGAGGAGAGGCCGATCAAGTTCGGCCTGTTCACATTCAAAGCGCAGCAATATGTAATGAAGGTCAAAATTGAAGGCGCAGCGGGAAAGATTGCGCCCCTGATTGGCAAGCAGCCTCCTGACTCTCACTTCTGGATCGTGAAGAGCGAATCTCCGACCTTCTACCAATTCGAAGGGCCGCTTTCAGCAGATGGTCCGGTGTGGAGAATGGAACTCAGCGCACCGGAGGCAGACGCGCATGGAACAGACAAAAATGAAAAGAAATCAGAATAGAGCACTCGAGGCCAGACCGCGGAGATATCGTCAGCTTTGATCGCTTACCACATGCAGCCGCATAAAATTGGTCGATCCGCTCGACATCTGAGTTCCAGCGACCACTCCCAGAACGTCGCCAGCCTTCACGCGCTCAGAACGCAACAGTTCCTGCTCGGCGGTCGAGAGCATATCTTCCGAACTAAGCGCGTGTTCACGGCGCACCGGCTGCACTCCCCAAAATAGATTCATGCGATTGCAAACCGCGGGCATATGGCTGAAGGCATAAATGCGCGAGCGCGGACGGTGCTTCGACAACAAGCGCGCGGTATTACCGGTTTCAGTGAACACTGCGATGGCCTCCATGTGCAGGTCTTCAGCGGCATGCGCGATGGATTCACAAATGGTCTCTGAAATCGAGAGTGTACGGCGTTTGCGACGGCGTCGCGGAGGCATGAAGTCGGTAAGGTTGTTTTCCGCTTCTACCACAATCTTGGCCATCATGCAGACCGCTTCGCGCGGATACTTCCCGCTGGCGGTTTCGGCAGACAACATGACAGCATCCGTTCCGTCGAAAATTGCGTTGGCCACATCGCTGGCTTCGGCGCGCGTCGGGCGGGGATTTTCGATCATCGATTCGAGCATCTGCGTTGCAATGATTACGGGTTTGCGCCACTCGGCGGCACGGCGGATCACGTATTTCTGAATTACCGGGACCTTTTCCGGTGGCATCTCCACGCCGAGATCGCCGCGCGCGACCATTACGCCGTCCGAAATTTCCAGAATGCCTTCCAGTTCATCCAGCGCTTGCGGCTTTTCTAGTTTCGCGATCACCGGAACATCCTGTTTGTGCGCGGCAATAATTTCTTTCACTTCGCGCACGTCATTCGCCGAACGCACAAATGAGAGCGCAACCATGTCCACGCCATGCTTGAGCCCGAATTCCAGATCCTTGCGGTCTTTTTCAGTGAGTGCGGGAATCGAGAGCGCGGCGCCGGGCAGGTTGATGCCCTGGTGCTCGGCCAGCGTGCCGCCGTTGATGATTTCGCACTCGATGTCCTGACCTTCGACTTTGAGCACCCGCAGCTCGATTCGCCCATCGCAAAGCAGAATGCGGGAGCCTGGCTGCATTTCGCGGGGAAGGTCTTTGAATGTGGTGGAGATCAGGTCAGCAGTGCCTTCAACCTCGCGCGTGGTGATCGTCACCCGGGCACCGGACTCCAGCGTGACTGGTTGATGCCCTGTCAGTGCGCCGGTTCGGATCTTCGGCCCTTGCAGATCCTGCAAAATGCAGATTGTCCGACCTTCCGAAGTGGCCGTCCGGCGCAGGGTTTCAATGACCTTGGCATGGTCTTCATGCGAACCATGTGAGAAATTCAGACGCGCAACGTCCATTCCGGCTTGCATAAGCATATGCAGTGACGATTCGGTGTTCGATGCCGGCCCGATGGTGCAGACGATCTTTGCTCTGCGCAGTGGCGCGGTTTCAGGAGAGCAGAGAGATGGAGATCCGGATGAGTAATCGCTCATGATGTGAGTAGGTGGGGATATTCTAATGGGAAAGTTGCGCCAGTCGCGAAACGTGGGTGTTGGATCTGGACCAGCCGGGAGGCACGACCGTTACTTCACCGCTCCTGCCGCCAACTCACTCCCCAGCAGCGACCGCGGGAATAGGATCGCGTTGAACTCGGCCCCGATTAAAATGACGAGCGAAATCAGATACATCCAGACGAGCAGCGCAATGGCCGCCCCCAGTGAGCCGTAAATCACGCTGTAATCGGCATAGTGTTGCAGATAGAAGCCGAACGCCATTGTCACCACAAACCACATGCACGTGGCCAGGCCCGCGCCAGGTAGCACGCTGTGCCAGGGCTGGGTGCGCGGGACAGCGTTGTGGTAGATGAGCGCAATGACGGCAACGCTGGTGCAAATGGCGATCAGCCAGCGGATGAACATCCACATCAGGTAAATGTACGGGCTGAACTCGTGGCCGATGTGAAACAGAATTCGCGTTTCGATGCGGTTGCCAAAGGCAACCAGAATGGTTGCGCAACTAAGCGGAACGCCGGCAAGGATGACCAGCGACAGCGCGATCAATCTTTCTTTGACCAGGCCCCAGATCTTCGGCAACTCGTAGCATCGGCGGAATCCTTCCATCCACGAGATCATCACGCCCGAAGCCAGCCACAACGACAGCAGCGCGGTCGTAAACAACAGACTCAACGATCGCCCGGTGCTTCCGCGAAGATAGGCTTGCGCCGTGCTGGTGCCCGCTGGGAGAATTCTGGTGAGCGCGTCTGAGATCTCGCGCGAGAACGCCTGCGTGTTGCGCCGCGCCTGCAGCACCGATCCTAGGACCAGCAGCGTAGGAAAGAATGTCAGGATCGAGGAGTACGCGGAAGCTTTGGCGATGGCGAAAGCATCATGCTGGAACGCGCGCCAAACGGCCCGGCGTAGCAGATTAAGGAATCGGAAGACCAACGGTGACAGAGTAGAGTCGTCCGGCGTCTCAAGCAAGCGCAGAGTCGGCCCAGGTGCCTCATCCTGCAATCGTTGTGGGTTGGCGTGCATATGAGAACGCGGAGTTCTTCTCTGCGAGATCTTCGCGAGCTCTGCGGTTAAAAGCTTTATCCGCAAAGTGCGCCAGGAATCCGCAAGGCGCAAATAGGCAAAACAAAGGGGCGGCATACGCCACCCCTCGGCTTTGACAATCTTACTCCGCTGCCAGTTCCTCCGTCTCGCCTTCGGTACGCATGAGTTCGAGCGCGCGCTCGGCCTCTTCGTACGCCTGCGAAACTTCCTCCTGCACCTTGGCCGCGGCCTCTTCCATTTCTGGAGAGAGGCGCACGTTGCGGTAGTATTCCATGCCGGTACCGGCAGGAATGAGCCGTCCGACGATGACGTTCTCTTTCAGGCCACGCAGGTGGTCCACCTTGCCCTGGATGGAGGCTTCGGTGAGCACGCGCGTGGTCTCCTGGAACGATGCCGCCGAAATAAACGAGTCGGTCGCAAGCGACGCCTTGGTGATGCCAAGCAGCAACGGCCGGCCGGTTGCCGGCTTGCCGCCCTCGCGGATCACACGCTCGTTCTCCTCGCGGAAGCGGAATTTGTCCACTTGCTCTTCGAGGAGGAACGTGGTGTCGCCAACATCCTCGACGCGCACCCAGCGCATCATCTGGCGGACAATCACTTCAATGTGCTTGTCAGAGATGTTGACGCCCTGCAAACGATAGACTTCCTGGATTTCGTTCACCAGGTAAGCCTGCAGTTCCTTCTCGCCAAGCACCGCCAGAATGTCGTGCGGGTTGAGCGGCCCATCCATCAGCGGTTCGCCCGCCTTGACGCGCTCGCCTTCCTGCACGTTGATGTGAACGCCGCGTGGAACCGAGTATTCCTTCTCTGTTCCGTTGTCGGCGGTGACGTAGAGTTTGCGTTGGCCCTTCGAAACCTCGCCGAACTTGACCGTGCCATCGATTTCGCTGATGACAGCAGTCTCGTGCGGCTTGCGGGCTTCGAACAACTCGACCACGCGCGGCAGACCACCGGTGATGTCTTTCGTCTTGGTGGTTTCGCGCGGGATCTTCGCCAGCACATCGCCCGGATACACCGTGTCGCCTTCGGACACCATCAGGTGAGCGCGCGACGGCATCAGGTATCGCTTGCTTGTCTTACCCTTAATCACGATCGCAGGCTGGCGCTTCTCGTCAGGAGACTCGCCGACCACGTGACGCGACAATCCGGTAACTTCATCGACTTCTTCGTGCAGCGTGACCCCTTCCTGCAGGTCTTTGAACTGCACCGGACCGCCGATCTCCGTAAGAATCGCGAAGGTGTACGGGTCCCACTCGACCAGCACCTGGCCCAGCGTGACCGGATCCCCTTCGTTCACCTTGAGGCGCGCGCCGTACACAACCGAGTAGCGCTCGCGCTCTCGGTTCTTTTCGTCCACCACCGCAATCGAACCCTGCCGGTTCATCACGACCAGATCGCCCGCCTTCGATTTCACCGTTTGCAAGCCGATGAATCGCACGGAGCCGTTGGTACGAGCATCCAGCCGCGACTGTTCGGAAACTCGTGAGGCCGTACCACCGATGTGGAAGGTACGCATCGTGAGCTGGGTGCCGGGTTCGCCGATGGACTGCGCCGCAATTACGCCCGTGGCTTCGCCGAGTTCGACGAGGCGTCCTGACGCCAGGTTACGGCCGTAGCACATCACGCAAACGCCACGCTTGGATTCGCAGGTGAGCACAGAACGGATCTTCACCCGCTCGATGCCGGCAGCCTGAATGGCTCCCGCGAGGTCTTCAGTGATCTCATTGTTGATATCGACTATGACGTTGCCATCGTAGTCCTTGATCTTCTCGAGCGATACGCGGCCAACAATTCGGTCGCGCAACGGCTCGATAATTTCACCAGCTTCAACGATTCCAGCCACGTAAATGCCATCCACCGTGCCGCAATCGTATTCGCTGATAATCACGTCCTGAGCAACGTCAACCAGGCGTCGGGTCAGGTAGCCCGAATCGGCAGTCTTAAGCGCCGTGTCGGCCAAGCCCTTACGCGCGCCGTGCGTCGAGATGAAGTACTGCAACACCGTCAGTCCTTCACGGAAGTTCGCAGTAATCGGCGTCTCGATGATTTCGCCCGACGGCTTTGCCATCAGTCCGCGCATGCCCGAGAGCTGGCGAATCTGCTGTTTCGATCCACGAGCTCCGGAGTCCGCCATGACGTAAATCGGGTTGATGTCGCCTTCCTTGTCGCGCTGCTGCATCTGGCCGAACATTTCGTCGGCAACTTTTTCCGTGATCGCCGACCAGATTTCAATGACCTTGTTATAGCGCTCGCCGTTGGTGATGGCGCCGTCCAGATATTGCTGCTGGACCGCGACCACCTGTTTCTCAGCGTCCTTGACCAGCGATTTCTTGCTGTCGGGAATGACCATATCGTCGATTCCGATGGACAATCCGGCGCGAGTCGCATAACGGAAGCCAAGTTCCTTGACTTCGTCGAGCATACGAACAGTCATCTCGAGCCCATATTTCAGGTAGCAGAAGCTGACCAGTTGTCCAATACCCTTCTTCTTGAGCAGGCCATTGATATAAGGCATGCCTTCGGGAAGATGGTCATTCAGAATTGCGCGGCCAACGGTTGTGTTGAGGAACGCGCGATCATATGGGACCTCATCCGTGTGAACGATGTCCTGGTCGTCATACGCATTCGTTAAATCGATGACCTCGCCGGTGTAGCGCAAACGAATCGGCGTAAGGGTTTCAACTTCGCCTGCATGCAATGCGAGCAGAACTTCTTCGATGTTCGCGAATGCGCGTCCTTCGCCCTTCGCACCCGGCTTGCCTTTGGTCAGGTAATAAAGACCAAGGACCATGTCCTGCGTGGGCACGGTGATCGGCTGGCCTGATGCCGGCGACAGAATGTTGTGCGAAGACAGCATCAATACACTGGCTTCAACCTGCGCTTCCGGAGACAGCGGAATGTGTACCGCCATCTGGTCGCCGTCAAAGTCCGCGTTGAATGCCGTGCAAACCAAGGGGTGGATTTTGATGGCCTTGCCCTCCACCAATACTGGTTCGAATGCCTGAATACCGAGACGGTGAAGAGTTGGAGCACGGTTCAGGAGCACTGGATGGTCTTTGATGACCTCTTCCAGGATGTCCCAAACGATCGCTTCCTGCTGCTCGACCATTTCTTTTGCCTGCTTGATGGTCGTGCAGTGCCCAGTCTGCTCCAGTCGGTGGTAAATAAACGGTTTGAAAAGTTCCAGCGCCATCTTCTTCGGCAGACCGCACTGGTGCAGCTTCAACTCAGGGCCGACCACGATGACCGAACGGCCGGAGTAGTCCACGCGCTTGCCCAGAAGATTTTGACGGAAGCGTCCCTGCTTGCCCTTCAAGGTGTCAGAGAGCGACTTCAGCGGACGGTTGTTCGCGCCACGCAGAACGCGGCCGCGGCGGCCATTATCGAACAGTGCATCGACCGCCTCCTGCAGCATGCGCTTCTCATTCCGAACAATGACTTCCGGCGCGTGCAAGTCCATCAGCTTTTTCAGCCGATTGTTGCGGTTGATCACGCGGCGATACAGATCATTCAAATCAGAGGTGGCGAAGCGTCCGCCATCGAGTGGAACCAACGGCCGCAGCTCCGGTGGAATGACCGGAATCACGTCGAGAATCATCCAGTTCGGCTTGTTGCCGCTCTTGCGGAACGCCTCGACCACCTTCAGACGCTTGGCGTATTTGAGCTTCTTCTGCAGCGAGTTCTCGTGACGCATCTTCTCGCGCAGTTCTGTGCCGAGGGATTCCACATCAATGCGCTTGAGCAATTCTTTGATCGCCTCAGCGCCCATCTGCGCGCGAAAGCCGGCGGGGCGATACTGCTGGTCAAGCTCGCGATATTTTGCCTCATCCTTTATTACCTCGCGCTCTTTGACCGGAGCGTCGCCGGGTTCAACCACGACGTACGCTTCGAAGTAAAGAATCGCTTCTAGGTCACGCAACGAAATATCGAGCAGATGGCCGATGCGGCTCGGGAGGCCTTTGAAGAACCAAACGTGCGAGCAGGGCGACGCCAGCTCGATGTGGCCAAGACGTTCGCGGCGCACCTTTGAGAGCGTCACTTCAACGCCGCACTTGTCGCAGATCACGCCGCGATGCTTCATGCGCTTGTACTTGCCGCAGAGACACTCCCAGTCAGTGACCGGACCAAAGATGCGGGCGCAGAACAAGCCATCGCGCTCCGGCTTGAACGTGCGGTAGTTGATCGTTTCCGGCTTCGTCACCTCGCCATGCGACCAGCTCCGGATTTTTTCCGGAGATGCCAGGCTGATGCGAATCGCGTCAAAATCTGCAATCGGGTTTGCCAGATCAAAAGGGCTTGAACGGAACAAGGTTTCCTCCACTTCGCGCGGCATATCGCTGCCGCCCGCGGCTCCGAAAGGCAGTGGCCAGTTGTAAGACCAGTTGCCAGTAACTTGACTGAGAGCACAGGAGCTAAATGGCTATCAGCAATTTCCATCAAAACTTAAACTTGCCCAGTGGCCGCATCAGTTCTCACTGACAACTGGCCACTGGTTTTCAATCCGCTTCCAGCAGCACGCCGCGCGACTTCTGCGCGGATGCGAATCCGTCTCCGCCCGGAGCCGCGCTGAGTACAGGCTTCTTCTCGCCAGCCTTGATCAGCTCGACATCCAGACACAGTGACTGCAATTCGCGAATCAGTACGTTGAACGACTCAGGCACGCCCGGCTCCATCGCCGCTTCGCCCTTGACGATGGCCTCGTAAATCTTGGTGCGGCCATAAACGTCGTCGGACTTCGCCGTCAATAGTTCCTGAAGAATGAACGCTGCACCATAAGCTTCGAGCGCCCAAACTTCCATTTCCCCGAAGCGCTGTCCGCCGAACTGCGCCTTACCTCCCAGCGGCTGCTGGGTGATGAGCGAGTACGGCCCGATGGAGCGCGCGTGAATCTTGTCGTCCACCAGGTGAGAGAGCTTCAACATGTAGATATAGCCGACTGTTACCGGCTGCTCGAACTTGTCGCCAGTCATGCCGTCGTGCAACCAGGTCTTGCCTGACTCCGGCAGGTTCGCGCTCTTTAGCAATGCTTTAATTTCGTGCTCGCGCGAGCCGTCAAACACCGGCGACCCGGTGAACACGCCGCCTGTAAGCGTTTCGGCAACGGCATTCAATTCATCATCCGGAACTTCTGAAATTTCCTGCTCAAGCGTTGTTCCCTTGAACAGCGTTTTCAGCTCGCGGCGGATCGTCTCTTCGCGCGAGTTCTCTTTCAGAAGCTCGGCAATCTTGAGGCCGAGTTCATGTCCCGCCCATCCGAGGTGGGTTTCAAGAATCTGTCCCACGTTCATACGGGAAGGAACGCCGAGTGGGTTCAGCACGATTTCGACCGGCGTACCATCTTCGAGGTACGGCATGTCTTCATCGGGCAGAATGCGGGCAATCACGCCTTTGTTACCGTGACGGCCGGCCATCTTATCGCCAACACTGAGCTTGCGCTTCATGGCGATATAGACCTTGACCAGCTTGATCACGCCGGGCGGCAGTTCGTCGCCCTTGGTGAGCTTGTCCTTCCTTTCGCCGACGATCTTCTTAAGCACATCGATCTGACGGGAGGTCATTTCTTCGATCTCGTCGATCTGCTCGTTTACGCGCGGGTCCTTGTCGGCATACTTGATCCGCTTCAGGTTCCGCGTGGAGATGCGCTCGATTTCCTCGCGCGTGAGCATCGTCCCCTTCGTCAACAGGCGCTTGTTGGTACGCTCGTCGTGAAGGTCAGCCTGAACTTCCTTGCCGCCGAGAATGTTCTCTAGACGCTTCAACCGCTCGTCGGTCAAGATCCGGATCTCGTCTGAAAGGTTCTTTTCAAGCTTTGCGATCTGCGTCGCTTCGATAGACTTCGCGCGCTCGTCCTTCTCCTGGCCCTTACGGGAGAAGATCTTCACGTCGACGATCACGCCTTCGACGCCCGGCGGGCAGTACAACGAAGCGTCGCGCACGTCTCCAGCCTTTTCGCCGAAAATCGCGCGCAGCAGCTTCTCTTCCGGCGTGAGCTGAGTTTCGCCCTTGGGCGTAACCTTGCCCACCAT
>QHZW01000383.1 GCA_003224815.1 Acidobacteriota bacterium
TGGGAAGAAAATCGACGCAATTGTGGGCCTGGATGTCCTCAGGAAAAGCAGCTTCAGCATCAACTATGAAACGAAAGAAATGTTCTTTGGCCCTGCGGAGAGGCTAACCTTCTCTGCCCCCTTTGACACCGCTTTACCAGTTATAACAATACGCATGGGATTTCCAACTCAACAACTGCGCCTGGTCGTCGATACTGGCGGACCGGACTTGATGCTGCTGAAAAGTCGAATGGCTCCTTCTTTCAATTTGCAGGAACTCGGGACAGAAACGGTGTCCGACGTGGGTGGATCGTTTCAACGCAGGAAAGTACGGATTCCCGAAGTGAACATAGGCAAGCAAACGATTGGCGTTCAGATCGCCTTCGTCGCCGACGATCGCAAAGATGAGGGAGACAATTTTGACGGGGTTTTGGGCATGCGTGGACCTCAATTCCGGAAGATTGCATTCGACTTTGAACATCTCACGTTTTCCTGGGAAAGGTAGGCCGGAGGCGAACGACGATTCGCTCCTTGATGACGGCAATCCGGAAGTAATTTTGCAAACAAGATGGGGATGAGTTCTACATGCTCTTTCGAGCACAACGGCCTATGAAAACGGGTGGCCGGTCAGGCGGGACGCTGTGCTTTCCCAAGATATCGATCTGCTTTCAGCACAAGAGATAAAGGAGACGGGCCTTCCCGTCCGATCTGTTTTCAATAGCGCCCTTACCTTCTCCATAATGTCTTTCAAAGAGATGAGTGCTTGACCCTAGGGTTAAAATCATTACCAAATCCCTCAAGATAGCGCGTCGCATGGAGTCAAGCAATCATTACCGCATTTTGCGATTCGGCCCATTCGAAGCCGACTTGGAGACAGGGGAACTGCGCAAGGATGGCGTGAAACTTGCGCTGCAGATTCAGCCGTTTCAGGTCCTGGCGATCTTGTTGAAAAATTCCGGCGGCTTGGTTACGCGTGAGCAACTTCAGTCACAAATCTGGCCGAAGGACACATTCGTTGATTTTGACCATGCGCTCAACACCGCCATCACAAAAATCCGGCTGGCACTCGGTGACAATGCTGAGCACCCGAAGTACATCGAGACACTGCCTCGGCGGGGCTATCGCTTTATCGCTGCAGTGGAACTGCCGGAAATCGAAACCCCTGATTCCGGAGCAACAGATGGGGCCGGTCGGAAAATGAGAAAGCGCTGGCTGTGGGCACTGGTTGCTGCTGCGGCTGGGGGTTTGTTGTTCACCCTTGTTGCCTGGCGGCTTATCCGAAATCCATTGCAATCACCGTCAGCCTCGATCGAGGTAGCACCACTCGTCGCTCTGCAGGGATCGCAGGCTTCTCCGGCATTCTCGCCTGACGGCAATCAGGTTGCTTTTGGAGAATACGAGGGAGAGGACGGTGCGATTTATACGTCTCTTATCGGAGGTGACAAACCGCTCCGATTGACTGTGAAATCAGGCGTCTGCTGTCCGACCTGGTCGCCGGACAATCGACAAATCGCGTTCATGCGTTTCCTGGAAAAAGGGTTCAGCATAAATGTTATTTCTGCACTCGGGGGTGCCGAGAAAACTTTATACACATCGGGGTCAGGACTACGTGGCATGTGTGCTCACTTAGACTGGTCCCCTGACGGCAAATTGCTTGCCTTTTCGGAACCCCGCGAGGACCGATCGTATAACCCTCGTATTACCTTGATTTCTCTCGATGACCTATCTGTACGTCCGCTGACCTCATCGATTGGACCGGAGTATGATTGTCAACCCGCTTTTTCCCCTGACGGTTTGAAGGTCGCGTTTGAGCGGGGGAGTGTCGGCGGACTTTCGAACGATCTGTATGTCATTCCAGTTAGCGGCGGCGAGCCGCAAAGACTCACCTTCGACAATTCGTGGGGCGGGTCTCCTGCGTGGACTCAGGACGGTGCCGATATCGTCTTCTCGTCGAATCGCGGCGGGCCAATGAATTTATGGCGGGTTTCCGCAACCGGAGGGCCGCCTAGGCCTGTTGCCGGTGTGAGCGCAATGGCCTACGCCCCGTCTATTTCCCGAAAGGGAAGCCTGCTGGCATACGAACATGGCACTTTTACCACTGGTATTTGGCGGATCAGTCTCAAAGACAAAACGCATTTGTCGGATCGAGCAACTCGCCTGATATCGGCGAGAGGGATGATTAATACTCGGCCTAGTTTTTCTCTTGATGGAAGAAAGGTTGTGTTTGAGTCTGATCGCTTGGGATTTTCAGATATCTGGTATTGCGATAACGACGGATCCAATTGCACGCAGTTGACGTCGCTGCATGGCACGGCGGGCACCGCTCGATGGTCACCGGACGGGCATCGGATCGCTTTTGAATTCCAGTCCCAACATTATTACGATGTTTATGTGCTCGAAGTGCCAAACGGCCGGCCTCGTCGGCTGCTCACTTTTCCTGAAGCAGATAACGGCGCCCCGAACTGGTCGCGTGATGGAAACTGGATCTATTTCTATTCCAGCCATGAGAAGGGACCTCTGCAATTGTGGAAGGTGCCTTTTCAAGGTGGGACTCCGGTGCGAGTGACAAAAAACGGTGGAGTATATGGGACTGAGTCCGAAGACGGTCGCTTCCTTTATTACTCCAAAATGGAACAGTCAGGAATATGGAAGATGCCGTTGAATGGCGGACGAGAAGAACGTGTTTTGGATCAGCCAGAAGGATACCAATGGTTTAACTGGGCGGTTGCGCCCGGCGGGATTTATTTCGTCACCCAAACCGATGCCCAAAAGTCGAAGATCGAATTTTTCGACCTCGCCACGTGCAAGAGAGCTGTCATCGATGTTGTGGAGAAGCTAGGATTCGGGCTGGCTTTATCTCCAGATGGCAAGTCGTTGTTGTACGGCCGGACCGAGTCCGAAGACTACGAGGTCATGCTGGTAAAGAACTTTCACTGAGACGTCCCCTCACCCATTACATGCCAAATGGTGCTGCAAGGGCTATTTGAGTTTACACCGGCTCTGTTGGTGCCCGTTTAGTTGTGATCCGGACTCCGAGGTGATTGTTGGCGCTAAATCGCTATCACGCTCATCCTATGAAAGAGGATGTCAAGAAAAAACACTTCTCCACTCCTCTCCGTGAGAGCTTAGTGCGGTAACTTGCATCCAGGCCCACTCCCTTCTCAGAGGGGTTTTGGTTTTTCCGCTTTGGATCGCCGCATAGTTCAGCAGTGATGCCAATCCCAGTTGATTCTCCTCACTGAATGG
>QHZW01000373.1:0-3170 GCA_003224815.1 Acidobacteriota bacterium
ACGCGGGCGGGGCATCTGGGAGCAAGAAGCTGCCGTTTGGCTCGATTTAACCGGGCGGACCCCGGCGGCGCAGCAGGGCGGCGGCAACGGCGCCTCCGATACCTGCGAAAAAGGCAAAAAAAACGCACGAGACAACCGCCCCCAACGCGATGCCGACAGGAAATCCGTGTGGAGTAGTGAAATATTCGATATCCGCACGCTGTTCGGGATCGGAAGACCTGGCTTGCAACGTATGTAGTTGATCAATCATGAGTTTGCGAAACTCGTCCCGGCTCGCAGGGATTGAAACCTGTACCGACACGAACAGTCCAAAAATCATGAAGGCAAACAATCCTGCCAGGGCACCGAGCTTAAAACCACTCCGACGAGATGAGTCTGCCCGCCAGCTTCGCCTTCTATAAAATAGTACTGCCAGAAATCCAGCGAGCGGCATTGCGATAGCGAAGCCGACAGGAAACAAGCAAAAAACTGCCGCAATAGCAGCGCCTTTCAGCGCAGAACGCAACGCTACGGTTCGCTCGCGCTCGCTGACGCGGCGGTTCGTTTCCAGGTGCGGATCGGGCTGTTGAGGTACGGCAGCCGGGACACTGTCCAGTTGGGTCGAGACTACGATGTCTTCGACGGGAACTTCCGGCCGCGAAAAGCGGATTTGTGGCGCTCCACATTCGTTGCAAAAGGGAGAGGCGTCGTCAACCGGAGAGCCACATCGATGACAGGGATGTTCCACCTGTTTACAAATTTATCTCACCGGATCGGCTACTGCCACGCGAGAGATACACAAGTCAGATCGTGTCGTCTTTGTCGTGGGTATGGACGCACACCAGCGTGAAGTCCGTTCCCTTGCCTTGCGGCTCAATCGCAACCACGTGCTGATTGCCCTCGCTGCCGACTTTCAGTTCGACGACGTTGCCACTGTTATCGCCGGAGCACTTTAATTTCGCCGACGAATCATGGTTGATGTTCGCGTTGTAATCGCCACGATGCGAGGTGTGGCACTCGAGCACGCTGCCATATTTTCTTAGCTCGTCCTGATAGTACTTCTGGATTTTGGCCGGCTGGTCATCGCTCTCATATTTCAGGACCACAACCCTCAGTCCGAACCCAAACGCCGAGAGATTGACGTTCGCGGTGCTGTCGTCGTTGCCCTTCTTGGGCTTTAGGCGCGCGCCAGGATATACGGAAAGCCCGGCGTCTTGCGGGGCGGCATCCTTTTGAACGTGGATGTCGGTAAAGGGAGTCTTGATATCAACGTTCTTGTCATCGGTGCTGCCATCGCTGTTCTTTTTCACGTTCACGCTGCAGGCCGAAAGAATGAACGCGGCGATGATGCTCAGAATTGCTAGAGATCGTATTCGCATGACTGACTCTCCTTCATTTCGCAGCTATGTCGCTGATTCCTGCGCCGCGATTCGCAATGCCCGGGATCGTGACTGGCAGATGACCGCGAAGCGGTATCTCGCCGAACAACGCTTTCACCGCGCTTAACTCCGAGACCGGAGTCGCGGAAAAGGTACAGAGATAATTCTGCACCTGCGGGAAATCCTTCGCCACATAGGGATTACCCACCGCTAGCACTGCCGTCTTTGCTCGGCCCACGTTCAAGATGGCGCGCATCAGGTCCGCGCTGTCCGGTGGCATGGAGACTGAATTCTGTGCCCCGCCGCCGGCTTTGACGATCTTCCCTGCCGTAGGCGAGACATACACCGCAACCACAACTTTCCCGGCTGACTGTGCGCTTGCAACCACTGACGGCAGCATAGCTTTTGCCAGATCCGGGTCAACGTACATGACGTTCGCGTCAGGTGCGCGCATTCTGATCTGACGTTCGAGCACGTGACCGCTTTCGAGGCGCACGTCGTCAGTAAAGATGATCACGACAAGATGATTGCGCACCTCTGCCACATTTTGATACGGAAGACCTGGCGTCCTAGTTCCCGTCTTTTTCAGCGGCAGCACCGTCCCGGTCCGGCGGACCACGGTAACCGCGTCGTCCGCCATCTGCTGTGCCTGAGCGAGATTCTCGGGCTGGCCGATAGCAGAATCAATTTTCGACAAATCAACCAACCGCGCCTTGTGCAGGCCAAGCGACGCCTTCATCTTCAGGATCTTCAACACCGATTCGTCTAGCCTCGTCCGAGTAATTTCTCCGCTCTTTACCGCCGCGACCATTGCCCGGTCGGCCGCATCGAGATCGGGCGGAATGAGCAGCATGTCATTGCCGGCTTTGAATGCGTCCACAGCTTCGCGGCCGATATCGTTCGCATAAAGACGTGTGAGGCCGGCCATGTCTAAAGCGTCTGTGATAATCATTCCAGAGAATTGAAGTTTCTTGCGCAATAAATCAGTCACGATTGCCGGTGATACCGTGGCCACAGAATTTGGCGCAGGGTCAAGAGCGGGCGCATTTACATGAGCGACCATGATTGCGTCTACGCCAGAGCCGATGACTTTCTTGAACGGCGGCAGTTCGACTGATTCAAGACGTGCGCGATCGCCATCAACTTTTGCCAGACCCAGGTGCGAATCTGATGCCGTGTCTCCGTGCCCGGGAAAATGCTTTGCTGTCACCAGCATGCCTGCTGCATGGGCGCCGCGAATGTATGCAGCCACGAAATCGCCAACCTGCAGCGGATCTTCTCCGAATGAACGCGTATTGATAATGGGATTCTCGGGGTTCGAGTTCACGTCGGCAACAGGAAAGAAATTCCAGTGCACTCCCAATGCACGCGCCTCTTCGCCGCTGATTCTGCCGAAGGCTTCGGCGTAGTCCGGTTTGCCAGTAGCCCCGAAGGCCATGGCGGCAGGAAAACTGGTTCCGCCATTGATGCGGTTGCCGAGGCCAACCTCGAAGTCCGCCGCGATCAGCAACGGCAGCTTCGAGTCACTCTGCAGCCGGTTGAGCAAATCCGCCGCTTCATAGGGGCCACTCTTATAGAGAAATGGCGGCTCATAGGGCACACTCATCGCAAATGAACCGACGTGATATCGGTTGATTTCATCGCGAAGCTTGGCATATTCAGGATTCTTCGCGTTCAGAAATTCCGCTCTCACCCAGACCATGAACAGTTGTCCGACCTTCTCCTCGACGGACATTTTGCGAAGAGTTTTCTCTGCCCACTTTTCGCCGTCGTGATCGAGATGCATGGGTACGGGCTGGTATTTAGTTTTGG
>QHZW01000373.1:3240-6554 GCA_003224815.1 Acidobacteriota bacterium
GCGGATGCCCCCGTCCATCGAGATCACGTTCGTGTAGCCCATTCTCTGGAGATTGTCAGCTGCAAGCGCTGACCGAAATCCGCCGCCGCAGTATAGAACCATCGGCGTGTTCAGATCGGGGACTCGCAATTCGATGTCCCGCTCGATAACGCCCTTGCCCATATGGACTGCGCCAGGGAGGTGGTCTTTGCTGAACTCACCCTCTTCGCGAACATCAATCAACATGAATCGTTCGCCACGGTCAAGGTTCGTTTTCACATCGTGAATGGAGGTTTGCTTCACGCGAGATTTCGCGTCGTTGACGATATTCAGGAAACGCGGTGAGTGTTGCATGGCAGTCGTCCGTTTGATGGCAAGATAGCTCCATCAAGTTTTACTGTGGTGTGCGAAGTGAAGCCGGGCTGCCCATACTTAGCGCAAAGAAAATGGAGGCACGAATCAGGTTCCGTGCCTCCGGAGATGTTTGAACTTCATTTTTTCTTCGCTGGCTTCTTCTTTGCAGGTTTGGCTGTGGCTGGTTTTTCTCTGCCGCCGATCAAGCTCAGTGAATCAGCCGCGTTGAACGGGAACTGCTTCACCGACGTTTGTCCCGTTGTGCTGAGCGTCACATCCACGCGACGATTGCTCGCCAGCATGATCGTCCTCATATGGGCGAGGATTCTCTGCCGCTCTCCCGGCGTGATGTCAGGATTCTGCTCAACCGAATCCTTCACTTGTTCAGCCGTAAGCTGCTGCTCTTTGCCGAGCGCCTGAGTATCGATATTTGCTTCCCGAACTCCATGCTGCACCAGGAAGTTCTTGGCGCTATTCACGCGGCGTTCAGAAAGTTTCTGGTTGAATTCGTCCGAGCCGCGAGGATCTGTATGGCCTGCCAGAATAAGCTTCGCGTCCGGCTTGCTCTCCAGATATCTCTTGAAGTCAGTGGCAAGATCGTTCAGCGTCGCCTGCTGGCTCTTGACCAATCCACCGTTCGGATTTGCCCGAGTCCGGCTGCGCAGTAGCGAAATAGACGCTGTGTAGTGCCAAGCGTTGCTCCAATCTTTGAACTTCGGGAGAAGGAGCTGGTGGTGGCGGCGGTGGCGGGGCTTCAACGGTAACTTCGGTCGTCGCCGGAGTGTTCAGCCCGCGCTGGTCGCTACAGGTGGTGTTGACTGTGATTGTTCCGGGCGAAGTGCCAGTAGTATTCAGCGTCGCGGTGTTGCCACTGCCGGAAATTGTTCCTGAGGTTGCGCTGTAGCTGCCCACCGTGACGGGAACGTTGTCGGGACTGGTGCAGGTGCACGAAACCGTAACGCTCGCGCCAGCCTGCACGCTGGTAGGACTCGCCGAGCACGAAACCGTTGGCGGATTCTTCGGCGGTTCTTTCAACGTGAAGCTGCTCGACGCGCTGGCCTGATTGTTCTTTTTCGCCTTCGGATCAGTAACCTTCGCTTCGACTGTGCAATTGCCGCCAGGGGTGCCATTCGTATCGATGCTTGCGGTCGCGCCATTTCCTGTGATCTTCCCGCAGGTGCTCGACCAGTCGTATTTCAGCTCGTGCTTCGGATTGAAGTTGCTCGGAGTGGCGGTAGCAGTCAACGGTTCGCCTACCATGGCTTCGGACGGCTGGACGCTAACATTCGCCGCTACGGTTGCGGTTTCCGGATATCCGAAGCTAAAGACGAGTCCGGTGCGGAGGCGCGTGCCTTTGAGTCCGGGCCGGGCAATATCCGAAGGAGCAAACTGCTGATAGTGGTGCTGCGCTCCCACCCAGTCTGCTTCGAATACCCGCCATGAGATCAGCTTCGTCGCGCGGAGGTCCATGCCGCCGCCGGCGATTCCGCCAATACCGTTGCTGGCGTCAAGTCCATCGATCCCGAGCCGGTTGTAGCTGAGCAATCCGTGGATGAACAGAGTGGCATTGTCGAGGTGAAAGGAAAATTTCGGCCCGACCGAAACGGTGGTTTCGTAGCTGTCCCAGTTGTGGCCAAAATCGCCTTCAAATCCGAAGTTCTGATTGAAGTTGTAGGTCAAGCTGGCTCCGAAGCCCTTAGGCATGTCGGGGATCTTGGCTGACGCCGGATTCGCCTGTGTACCCGGAATGGGAGCGTCGCCACCTGGATGAAGCCACTGATATCCAACGAATAGATCGTATTTGGACGACTGGTCATCCTGGGCGCGCAGGCTGGTCGGGAAAAAAACTGCAAGGCTCATTAGCGCTAACGCCGCTACGATGGGGCTGGATAATTTTCCGCAAGGGAAAGACATATCTTCCTCCGTTGTTCGACGCAGTTCGAGCTGAATACCTGAGTGGGCACGCCGCCCGGCGTCAGAAAAGGTTGTTAGTTGGTTGAACGGAACATGTTACGGGGCGCAACTGCCTCCAACAAGTAATAGAGGAAATTCCCCGGGCCGCGGCCTTGTGGATATTTACTGCGGTGAGAGCATACGCGCAGCCAGGACCGAAATGATAAGCGCGGCGAACGACGCGACCAGGCAGCCCAGCCAAAGATTTCTTCGCGCCGTAGCTGACGCATTTTCGACGTCGGCAAGAGAATAGCCCAGCCGCACGGCCCCGCCTGAAACCGGAACCGCAACGTAAAGCACCGGAAGAGCGAAGGTTCCGCGCCCCCGAGTTTCGATTCCGGTTTCACCCCGCAGCGCGGTGGCGAACTCCGGACGCTCGCCTTCCTTCTCCAACGCGGCGACAGCCATTTGCGAGTCGGCCAGCACTTTTCCATTGCCATCGACCACGGTGGCACGTGCACCCGCCTGCTGCCCGACTTGCGCTGTAATATCTGCGATCTTTGTATTTCGATCACTGTTCATGCGAGTGGCAAACATTTGTGCCTTCTGGGTCAGGTCGCGAGTGATCTCCTCGTTGAACGCCTTGCGCCAGAAATTTTCGGTTGCATAGATTGTCGAGAACGCAGCGGCGGCGATCATGCACAGAAAGGAGCCAAAGAGGATGATGAACGTTCGGCGGCGTGTGCCCCGCTGGGGTGGCCAAGCAGGAGCGACCAATGCCGGACTTTGCGCTTCAGTGCCCATTGCTCGTCAGGGCCAAGGAGAGTAGCGCTTTCTGCTCGACATCGTGCGCTTTGGCGGATCCAGTTGCCGGACTGGGGCTTGCCGACCGCTTCACCGACATGACCGGGCGCTCGCCCGCGAGATGACGCAATCGCGGCAGCATATAGTTGAGCGCACCCATATTGGCCGGCTCCTCTTGCACCCACACGATCTCACGCGCGTTGGCGTGCTTTTGAAGTTCAGCGGCGATCTCAGCTTCGGGAAAGGGGTACATCTGCTCGACAAACGTGATGGCGATATCGTCG
>QHZW01000374.1 GCA_003224815.1 Acidobacteriota bacterium
TTCATGCGCAAGCTCCTCCGCCAAGCTCCAAAGCCGCAACTGCATAGCCTGAATTCCTCCTGACCTTCTAAGTCACTCGTGCTCGTGTTTTTGAAGTGGACCAGTCCACTCCAGGAACACGGGCCCACGACTCGTGATCACTGCCCGTGTTGTAAGATCAGAAGTTTATGGCGGCAATCATTGAAGCGGTTGATCTTCACAAGACTTACCGCATCGGCAAGGTTGAAGTGCCCGCGTTGCGCGGGATATCGTTCGTCGTCGAAAAAGGCGAGTTCGTCAGCATCGTCGGCCCCTCAGGCAGCGGCAAGTCCACTCTGTTTTATCTCCTCGGTGGACTCACCCGCGCCGATTCCGGCAAAGTGCTGATTGACGGCGCTGACTTCACCGGCCTTTCCGATTCTGCCCGCACCCGCATGCGTAAATCCAAGATCGGGTTTGTGTTTCAGAAGTTCAATCTTTTGCCCACACTGGACGCTCGGTCGAATATCGATGTGGCTATCGACATTGCAGGTAAGAATGGCAGCCGCGATAACGCCTACTTCGACAAAATTGTAGGGCTGTTAGGACTCACCAAGCGCCTCGATCATCGTCCTTCTGAGCTTTCCGGCGGGGAGCAGCAGCGTGTGGCACTGGCGCGCGCGCTGATCAATCGTCCAGCAATCGTTCTCGCCGATGAACCCACCGGCAATCTCGACTCCAAGAATTCCGAAATTGTGCTCAAAATGCTGCGTCACTCTAATCAGGAACTGGGGCAAACCGTTCTCATGATCACCCACAATCCCGAAGCAGCTGCCTATGGCGATCGCATCTTCCACATGCGCGACGGCGAAATGGTCTCACCGGAAAAAGATCCGCAATGGAGCGCAAGACACTAGATCTCGGCAACATTACCCAGATTTGAGAATTAATCGTTGTAGATGCAATGCCTGGCTCCGCTTGCTTCTACTGCAAAATGGGCAGACAATCGCGCAGTGCAGCCTAACGGCCAGGCGCTTCCTTCTGGCTTGACCCTTTTTTACAAAATGCATGCGGTCTTTTGTCTTGCGTTCGCAATCTCACTACTAGCAGGACTAGCCAGGATCTGCTGTCTTCTAAACCATGCGCCGACTGAGCGAACTCGATGCCATCCGCGGTCTCATGCTGGTGTGGATCACCTGTACCCACCTGCCTACTGTCCTCAGTACCTACTCAAACCAACCGTTTGGCTTCGTTTCGGCAGCAGAAGGATTCATATTCCTCTCCGCCCTCTTTACTGGCCGCATTTATTTCCGCATCGCGGAACGTGACGGCTACGGCGCCATGAGCCGGACGCTATTCACTCGCACCGTCAGGCTCTATCTCTACCATGCACTGCTGATGGCCTTCGTCTTTTTGGTCGCCGTTCCGATCGCGGCCAGCGGTACGCGGCCCGGCCTGCACAATCTCCTGGACTTCTACTTCAACGCCGGTCACCGGCGGGCAATCATAGACGCCGCTCTGCTCATCTATCGTCCCCCTCTGCTCGATATTCTGCCGATGTACATCATCTTCCTCGCGCTCACGCCGATCGCCTTGAACGCGAGCCGCCGAATCGGCTGGAATGTCCTCCTGGGTGGCGGATTTACTATCTGGTTGCTGGCGCAATTCGGTCTCCGTCAAATTTCCTGGGAGTTCTTGCATCGTCATTTCGGCTTGCAGATTCCTCTCAACGAAATGGGTTCATTTGATCTTTGGGCCTGGCAATTTCTCTGGCTAGTCGGCGTCTGGGTAGGCGTGTGTTGGGCCAAGGATCAGCTGCCCCTCGATGACTTCGCCAAGCAACTTACGCTTCCGGCGTTAGTAATTGTTCCAGTCCTGCTGGGCATGCGCTTTGCCGTCGGCCACGGCCTCGAACTCGGCATCTATGAAATGCCATTCGATAAGTGGCACCTCGGCGTCGTTCGGCTTATCGATTTTACGGCTGTATCCGCATTACTGATTCGCGCCGGTGATTATCTCAAGCCTCTTGCTATCCGCCCTCTGGTCTTACTCGGCCAGTCTTCACTTCAGGTCTTCTGTACGCATTTGTTCTTCTGCTTTGCCGGACTGACGCTTCTTGGCAACGCCTCCATGCTGAGCGGTTGGAAGCAGTTCGGCCTCGTCACTGTCACCTTTTCTGCCATGCTACTTACCGCAAAATTTTTCGCCAAAGCTGAGCAGAAGATCGAAGCCAAACCGCAGGTGCCAAAACCCAAGCCGCCAATTCACACTATACTCAGCGGCGAGTCCCGCACACCTGAGGACACTGTTCCTCTTCGTGAAGCACGTAGAGCGTGAGGGGTGCGCTTGCAACTACCCCCCGTCGATGCACCTTCGTTGCTGCAAATCTTAGCGTTGTTTATAATCGTGTATCCGCAGAAGTGTGAGCGAGCTGTTGGTGTTGAGCGGGAGTAACTCAGTGGTAGAGTGCGACCTTGCCAAGGTCGAAGTCGTGGGTTCAAATCCCATCTCCCGCTCCAGATTTTCGCGTTAGTGGCCGCCACCCACGGTGGACATTTTTCCCGCAGAACGCTAACTTAATATCCGGCAGGGCGCGGTACCCAAGTGGTAAGGGAGAGGTCTGCAAAACCTTTATACGTGAGTTCGATTCTCACCCGCGCCTCCAACCGCCCACAACCGCCATACTGGCGGTATTATCGTCCAACTCGCTTCGTGTACTCAGAGTCTCTTTGGGTGGATTCGATGAGAATTCGGCAGCTACAGCTTAGGCTTTGCGTCTTCGTGGCTGTATTGCTGGCCTTATCGTTCCCATGCCGCGCGCGAACCGAAGACGCACAGTCCCACGCTGATATGGGCATTCAGTTCGCTCGGTCAGGAGACATGGCACGCGCTGCGGAAGAACTGCGCAGGGCCGTGATGCTCGCTCCAACGAATGTAGAATTCCTAAGCACGCTCGGCACTGTCCTCGCGAGGGACAACAAATTAGAAGAATCCACCCGTGCGTTTCGTAAGGCTCTCCAATTCGCACCACAGGATTCCACTTCTCGGCGATACCTGGCGGCAAACCTTTGGCAATTACATCGCTATCCTGAAGCAAAGCGCGAGCTACAAATCATTTTGCGCGAGCATCCGAACGACGCACCGTCTCGGCTGTTGCTTGGAATGGTATCTGAGAACTCGGGTGATTACGCCACCGCAGCAAAAATGTTGAGCTCGGTTCCCCAGGAGATCGAGAAGCAACCGGAATCCATCGCCGCCCTTGCAAGTTCTTACTATCATCTTAAAGAACGGGAAAAAGCACGCGCCACGATCGAGAAGCTCTCGTCACTGCGCGCCATCAAACCGGTATTGCTTGGATTACTGAATTCCATCACTGGCGCTGCAGGTAATTCGCCAGACATTCAATTCCGAAAAGCCAACGTCCAGTATCACGCCGGCCATTTCGCCCAATGCCAAACCACATTAGAGCCGCTTCTAGCAGGATCTGGCGGCACCGCTCAGATGTACAACCTAATGGGCTGGTGCTACGACCGGCTCAAGAAGCCAAAGGAAGCCACCGAGGCGTTTGAGCACGCAATCGCGCTGGCCCCGGCCGATGAGTCGAATTACGTTGATCTTATCAAGGTGCTTGAGGCCCACTATTTCCTGCAAGTCGCGCTTGACGCGGCTAATCGAGCGGCAGGCTTGTTTCCCAAGTCTGTCGCAATTCTCAATCTGAAAGGCTCGATCGAAAGGCGCCGTTTCCATTTCAATGATGCGGTCATGTCGTATAGACAAGCCATCCAGCTGCAAGATACCAACGTTGAAAGCTGGCTCGGGCTGGTCCGGGCGCAAGTCTCCGCGGAATCAATCACTGAGGCAACTTCCACGCTCAAGTTGGCACTCGAACGTTTCCCGAACGAAGCACGCCTCAAGATCATCTACGCGCGAATGCTGCTGACTCACGCCGATGCCGGCGACCGTGCCGTCACCAGTCGAGCCGAGCAGATGCTACGACAGGCGATCAAAAACGACCCTACCAATCCGGAAGGTTTCTTTGAATTAGGCAAAATCGAGATCAGCGATGGGAGACTGACTCAGGCTTGCAAACATATCGAACGGGAAACAAAACTTTCTCCAGAAATCAGAGAACCCCATTTTATACTCTGGCGCGCCTATCGCGATTTGAATCGCACAGCCGATGCTGCACGCGAGTTAAAGACCTTCCAGCGGTTGAAACAAAATCGACCTGGAGAACGCCAGGAGGATTTACCGAGCACTGAAGCGCAACCGTGATTGGGACTTCGGGTGAGTACCTGGAGCATCAGATTTGTCTTGACAACCGTATTCAAGACGGTTAATAAATCCAAGCTAATTAAACGTTTTAATAGTGGGGATAGGTGCGTCTCCTTTCTCCACCACTGACCAACTCGAACATCGCCGAACACGGAGCGTCGTATGAAAATGAATTTCATCGCACGGCACGGCCTGCAATCAATTGTCAAAACCACCACCCATCGTCTCGTCGCCGCGGTTCTCGCGATTTGCGCTCTGCTGTGCCTCCCCGCAGCTCACGCCCAGCTCTATACCGGCTCGATTGCTGGTACCGTGAAGGACCCCTCCGGCGCCATTGTCGCCGGCGCGCAGATCAGGGCGACAGATACTGAAAAAGGTTTTGAATTTAGCGCTACCAGTGATTCAAGTGGGCGATATGTCATTCGACAGCTTCCTCCTGCGAATTACGTCGTGGTGGCCAGCGCGTCTGGGTTTAAGACTCAGCGCCAAGACAACGTGAGAATCGACGTTAATCAGAACGCCTCGGTGGACTTTTCGATGGCCGTTGGTGCTTTTGCCGAAGTCGTGGAAGTGCATGCAGGTGCTGTCGAGTTACAGACCGAGGACGCGGAAACCGGCCAGGTGATAAACCGCAGGTTCATCAATGATCTGCCTTTGATTGACCGCAATGTTTTGAGCCTAACCAGTTTGGCGCCGGGCGTCACCGAGATGAACGATTTCTGTGGGCAGACGGACTGTCTTAATACGAACTTTGTTTCCAACGGCAGCCGCGGAGCTTCTGCCGACTTCCTGTTGGATGGCGCTTCCGCCACGAACTCCGAGCCCAACGGCGGAATCACATCCGTGACTTATCTGCCCTCGCCCGAGTCAACAAGTTTCACGGCAGCGTGTACGAGTTTTTCCGCGACGACAGCCTCGATGCGAACGACTGGTTCGCCAACCGAAATGGAGATCCCATTCCTCCGCTGCGCCGCCACAATTACGGCGGTACGATTGGCGGACCTATCTTCAAGAACAGAACCTTCTTCTTCTTCGACTATGACTACCTCACCGAAAACGGCGCGAGCACGGCTCAGGCAGGCGTTCCCAGCGATGCCATGCGGGCAGGTGATTTCGGCGAACTTTGTGCTACAGAAGGAGGCACGTTCAACGGCTCCGGAATATGCAGTACGGACGCTGGTCAGATTTGGGATCCCTGGTCCGGGGTATTCAGTAACAGTCAGGGCGGCATCGTACGCAGTGCCTTCATTCCCTTCAACAACATCGCCGCCTACGCGAGTCCGAGCGGTCCCGGTGGTCCCACCCCCAACGTCGCCGGCAATCTGATTGATCCTGTGGCGCAGAAAATGATGAGCTACTTTCCGGAGCCCAACGTCACGGGGGGGAGCTTCCTTAACAACTGGTTCGCATCGGGTTCGAGCCACAGATCCAATAAGCAGTTTGACATTAAGATCGACCATCGTTTCACCAACAACAATCTGATGAGTGCGAAATTCTCGTATCAGTACAACCCCACAGGCGGGGGGCTTGATTGCTTCAAGAACTTTACCGACCCCTGTGCGGGTGGTGTGGGTTGGAATAATGCCCACGCATTCGCGATCAACGACACACATACCTTCAGCCCGACCTTGCTCCTGACTACGACTTTGGGTTTCACACGTGGAGTTTGGCACATTGATGCCTACAATCCGCATGGGGAAAATGATCCTCTTGGAACTTTGGGGTTCCCATCGTATCTGCAGGCCAATGGGTTCAACGGAGTCCCTGCGATCTTTATTGATGAATACCAGCCTGCCGGATACACCAACATCGGCACGGATCCCTACGGCAATTACCGACTGGGTCAGGACACAGGACAACTATCCGCCACCGTTGACAAGATACATGGCCAGCACGAGATCAAGTTCGGGTTTGACGGCCGCATCCACCAGATCAACTACATACAAACCAACGCCCCGGTCGGCTTCTTCGCCTTCAATAACGGTGGCACCAGTGCCTGCCCGGGTTCCAGGGTTGGGGATCCAACCAACGGTGTCGCCCCCTGCGGCGGGGATCCGATGGCAAGCTTCATGATGGGGCAGATGACGCAGGACTGTGCCAGCAATGATTGTGGCTCAAAGTTAGAAAATGACGTTACCTTGCCGCGCACGGACCGCTTCAACCACCAGGATTGGTTTGATCCCAATGCTAGCAATCCGTTGAATGGTGGAAGCGTGACCTATACCAACCCCGTTACCGGTCAACCCGTGAACCTTGCCTTGAACGGTGGAGAAGTATTCGCCTCTTCGAAACAGCGTACCAACTACGTAACCGACTGGAGCGACTTCCAGCCGCGCTTCGGATTCGCCTATCAGGTCGTTCCGAACACAGTCGTGCGCGGAGGGTACGGCATCTACTACGGGCAGTCGCGCTCCGGGGTCACCGGTGTCGTCCCCTACGGCGGTGCAGGTTTTAACCAGTACACAAATGTCCTCACAGTGAATCCAAACGACCGTGCAACTCCTTTCGTGAACCTTAGCAATCCGTTTAAATTCGGGTTGATTCAACCCGCAGGGAATTCGCTCGGGCTGTTGAACGATGTGGGTTTCGGTGCCAACGGTCCAATTCGCACGCCGGGCTGGAACCAAACGCCCTATGAGCAGAGTTGGAGCTTTGGGATCGAGCGTGAACTGCCGAGCCATATTCTGATCAACGCAGAATACATAGGCAAGAAGGGGACTCACCTGCCGTTCACCGGCTCGACAGAGCGAAACCACCTGGGGCCCTGGGTGGAGAATTTGCCGCTGGCGGGTCCCAAAGTGAGATAGGCATCAGCGCTCCGCAGATTCCGTATTATCAGTTGCTGCGTCCGTTTCCTCAATTCGGCGTTTCTAACGGCGTTTCTACAGAACCGCAGTTGATCGCCAATTCCGTTTACCACGGGCTGCAGTTGACAGCAGAGAAAAAGTACTCCAACGGCTTGCAGTTACTGGCAACGTTCGTCTGGTCGAAATCGATTGACGATGCTTCCTCAGGAGATGCCAATGTGTCGTGGGCGCAACAAGGCTTCGACAGCTTGCAGGATCCTAATAAGCCGGAGCTGGAACGGAGTCTGTCAACCTTCGACATTCCCTACGTATTACAGTTTAGCTACAGCTACGATCTGCCGGTTGGACACGGGCGACCATTCCTTGGGAACATGCCGCGCTGGGCCGATGCCATCGTCGGCGGATGGAAGACCAACGGCATCTGGCGGATCGCTGATGGACGCCCGCTGTCCTTCTTCCTCGCAGATGGTGGGCAGCCACTGCCGACATACGGCTCGCAACGACCCAATCTCGTGGGAACCCCCAAGCGTAACCACGGTTCGGATTGGCTGGACAACTACTTTGCCGATACTAGCGTGTTCCAGGTTCCGGCACCTTTCACCCTGGGTAATGCTCCTCGAGCGATCGGCAGCGTTCGTACACCATTGTCGTTCACCGCGGATCTGTCGCTTGGTAAGCAATTCCGCATACGTGAGGAGATGAACTTCGAGTTCCGGGTTGAGGCCAAGAATGCCTTGAATCATCCGGTATTCGGGACGCCGAACACTAGCGTCGGAGATGGTCAGTTCGGGTCCATAACTTACGTTGCAGTCAAACCGCGCGAGGTGCAACTCGGGTTCAAGTTCAACTTCTGATTACTTCTAATTCTTCTTCTGATTGGAACGGCCGGGATTGAATATCC
>QHZW01000375.1 GCA_003224815.1 Acidobacteriota bacterium
ATATCCCGGATCGGACTGAGGTGTAGCCGAAACGATTGTGGTGTTTGAGGGAGAAAGCTCCTGAATGGCGCTTTGTGCGCACTCAGCGGCAGATGCACGAGGTGGCGAAGCACCAAAGCTCAGAAGAACAGCAGCGATAAGATAAATCTCTCTTTCGAATTCACGGTTCATGCTCGCCCTCCTAGCAATGATGGTGTCAAGTTGCGCTTCTTTCCCGTCTATGTCCATAACAGGTATCTGTTTTCTGTCTGTTTTGTGCGCGTATCCACCCGCGAGGCACACTCTTACAGTGCTGCCATGGACGGAATCGGTGATAGACTCCGTTCTCAGATCTGGTGATAGTGTCATGGGCAGCGCGCATTCAGAGCGAGCGTGCGTGCGTTTTGGAGTATTCGAGGCGGACTTTCGCGCCGGAGAACTCCGCAAGCATGGCCTCAAAGTCAAACTTCAAGAGCAGCCGCTTCAAATCTTGCAGATGCTCTTGGCCAAACCTGGTGAAGTGGTGACGCGGGAAGAACTGCAAAAGCAGATTTGGCCTGCAGACACGTTCGTAGATTTTGAACAAGGTCTATACAACTCCGTCAAGCGCTTACGCGATGCATTAGAGGATTCGGCCGACAAGCCGCGTTTTGTCGAAACGCTGCCTAGGCATGGCTATCGATTTGTCGGCACTGTCGCTGCTAGCTGCACTCGTCCTGAATCGTTAGCTGTGCTCCCACTGGAAAATCTATCCTATGATCCCGAGCAGGAGTATTTCGCCGATGGATTGACTGAGGCGCTGATAACGTCACTCGCAAAGATCGGTGGTTTGAGAGTTGTCTCCCGTACCACCGCCATGCGGTACAAGGAAGTCCGCCGACCATTACCCCAGATCGCCCAAGAATTAGGAGTGGACGCCATCATCGAAGGTACGGTTCTGCGTTCAAATGATCGAGTGCGCATTACGGTACAACTGATCGAGGCGGCGAATGAAACACATCTATGGGCTGAGAGTTACGATCGAGACTTGCAGCATGTCTTACCGCTTCAGTCCGAATTGGCGCAAGACATAGCACGAGAAGTTCGAGTTAAGCTGGCTCCCGTAGATCGAGCACGATTTTCCGATGTCCCTGTTGTCCATCCTGAAGCATACGAAGCCTATCTCAAGGGCCGCTATCAGTGGAATCGGCGTAGCGCGGAAGGTCTCGGCAAAGCTATCCAGTATTTTCAGCTTGCAATGGCAAAGGATCCCGCCTATCCGAATGCCTATGCAGGTTTGGCTGATTGCCTATCCATATTGGGTTGGTGGAGCTATGCCTCACCATCTGAAGGCTGCGGTAAAGCCAAAGGACTGGCCCAGAGGGCGGTTGAACTAGATCACAGCTTAGCAGAAGGGCATGCGTCACTCGCCTGGGCCACGATGCTCTATGACTACAACTTCGTTTCTGCCGAGAGAGGGTTTGAACGCGCCATCGAACTGAATCCGCGTTACGCGACTGCCCACCAGTGGTTTGGGCTGTACCTCGCGCTCATGGGACGTTATGAAGAAGGCTACACAGAGCTTAAACGTGCCACTCGCCTTGATCCCCATCCCATCTTGAACCAGAGTTTGGGATTCGTTTTCTTCTTCGCGGGTCGATATGATCAGGCGATCGAGCAGTTCGAGAAGGCCCTTGAACTCGATCCCATGCTTGCCCAAGCCCACTGCGTGCTTGGATTAACCTACGCGTACAAGGGCATGCATTCGTCTGCAATTGTCGCGGGACAAGAAGCAGTGAAACTGTCGCACGGGGCTGCACTCTTCGTGGCATGCCTAGGGCTGGCGTATGCTGAAGCCGGACTTCGGGAGGAGACGCAGAAAACACTGGAAGAGATCAACAGGCTCTCACGGCAGCAGTACGTCTCGCCTTACGTCCTGGCGCGGATATATGAAGCTCTTGGCAGGAGAAATGAAGCCCTTGACTGCCTAGAAAAGGCGTTTCTTGAACGGGCAGCGTTCATGGTATGCCTGAAAACCGACCGTCGCTTCGACGACATGCGCCCTGATCGGCGCTTCCAAGATCTGCTGCGCTGTATGAATTTCCCTCCGTAGGTCCAACCAGCTTGACGCGGACGGCAGCGATTGGTCCATCGTAGATTCGGTGACTTTTCGACGATTGTCCCTGGACCACGCTAGTGCTTTTTCGGAGGCGCGCCCTTGGTGATCAGAGTGGAGCGGAATAAAATTCCGGCACGGCGGGCGGCATACTGGCAGGCGTGGCGTGGGGTCTTGGTATCGATGGGCCGAGCACCGGTGTGCCAGCGATTACCGGGAAACAGCCAGGTGCTGGATTTTTTCCGCAAGCGCCGCCAGTGTGCGCGGAGTTGGTCGAGCAGAACGGGACTGAGCATTACGTCGCGGTCTTGGCGACCCTTGCCGCCTTGGATGTGAATCACCATCCGTCGGCTATCAATGTCGCTGACCTGCAAGCGAGTCAACTCCGCGTCCCGAACACCGGTGGCATAGAGGGTCATGAGGATAGTTCGATGAAATGGTGTGCAAGCCGCATCGATGAGTTGGGCCACTTCTTCTTGACTGAGAATG
>QHZW01000023.1 GCA_003224815.1 Acidobacteriota bacterium
AGGCCCGCGCGGAAAATCGCCTGCGAGTCGGCCACAATCACACGAATAAACTGTTCCCTGTTCTCCATATCCGGAGGGGCCACTCGCGGTTCTCCCGTACCTAACGCAGCGCTCGCCATTCTTTGCTCGTTTTGATCGGACACTGCTGCCCGACCATTTTCAGTCCGGCGCCTTAGCGGCGCTCGAAACGGTATTCGTCAATCACCACAGCCACGCCACACCATCCCTCTTCAGCATTGCTGCGGACTACGCGCCCATGGCATTTCACTTTCACGTCCTCGCTCGCGCCGACAATTTCGGCAGGAAGCGAGATGGTGAAATCGACAACCGAGCCCACCGGCATATCAACGTCGTGATGAAACAGCACGCCATTGGCAGAAATGTTGTCGCTTTCCGTGTCGCTCTCACCCGTTTGCGATTCAATGTGGATGGGCAGCTTCACGGGAAAGCGCGGTGCATTCTGCACTTCCGGATAGCGCGATCGCGCCGCCTTGGCGGCGCCTGTAGGATTTACCGATTCGTTGGACATCAACGGCAGAGTACACTGCAAAAACTTGCGGTGAAAGTTACCGAAGTCATTGGACTTCGAGGTATAACCTCTTGTGGTACATGCACTTGCGGGGAGGTTCGGCTTCCGGCCTTCAGTCTTCAGCTTTCAGCGGAATTGCTCCCGGTTTTGCTGTTCGGGCCAGAGGCTCAGGTGAGATTCGGGTTTGGCAGCAAGCGGAGGTTTACTGAGTAGGTGCGGAGATTGATAATCATTAGATTATGCGCGGTTCGTTGTCAGTCGCCTGCATTCTTTTCTTCTGGTCGGCGATGGTGTCACCGCTGTTCGCTCGACTCCCCGCCTTTCCTAGGCAGGAAGATATTCGTGGGATGGCGCACTCCGCCCCGTTTGTATTCCGCGGAAAAGTGGCGCAGGTGGATCTGACAAATAACGAACAAGAATACAAGGAAGGCATTGCGCACATAACAGTCGACCGTTGGTATCGGGGCGTTCGCCATTTTCCTCGTGTCGAGATCCACTTTGCTTACCAGGCTGACGGATTTAGGAACGGTCATGATTGTTCAGATCTCGTGCTTGGCAGCTACTGGATTGTCTTTGCGAGGCCTGGATCCGGAGCGATATTTGAATTGATCCACGATTGTGAGGGTGCCCTCAGAGTGTCATCGCTACTTGCTCCACAAGTATCAGGGGACGTTCTTTCCAAAATGGAGGCCGACTTCCGTGCTGGATTAAGCGATTCCGATCCGGGCGTGCGGCTCGTAAGCATACAGCGATTAGCGGCACTGGGGATGCCAGCATCTCGTGAAGCTCTGAGGATTATCGCGCAGGGAAATCAGGGAAATGAAGTTGAATCCAAATGGGCCACTCTCGCAGAATTGAAAGCGGGCGATATTTCAGCTCTGCAGGAAGCCATACCTTTGATGGTGAACTTGCACCATGAGCAAGCCAGACAAGATCTGGAACCGGATGGAACGCTCGTCACTGTCACCACCGCTTACGCACAACCCGAGGGAGAGATCGCACTTGCAGTTGAAAAGCTACGGGACCTCCAGGCTGTTCCTGCACTTATTTCAATTCTGGATCAGGCTCCCGATGATCTGGCTCGGAATTGCGCCGCCGCTGCTCTTGCAGAAATTGGAGACCAAAGGGCGAAAGATACATTGGCAGCTCACCTGTCCGACCCCTCACAATACGTTCGCTACAATTCTCTGCTTGGGTTGGCAAAGATTACTCATGCCGAAGCGTGTGCTGTCGCAAATCCTGAGAATGCGGAGCAAGCTGAATCGCGATGTAAACAGTGGGTGGCCTCGAAGAATTAGAGGCCCAAAGCCCTTCAGAACTTCGTCACTTCCGTGAAATTAAAGTCGCGTACTTTCATCGCGGGTACGACCATGTCGAAGGATTCTTCTCCGCTGGTACGGACGGGCGTGCTCATCTGTTCGACATTGGAGAGCATTTCGATCAGACTCTGATTGAAGCGAAAGTTGCGCAAGCCGCAAACCACTTTGCCGTCTTCGATCAGGAATGTGCCATCGCGAGTCATTCCGGTGAGGATTTTTTCGTAAGGATCAACTTCGCGGATATACCACAAGCGCGTGACCAGAATCCCGCGCTCGGTTGAAGCAATCATTTGCTCGATGGTTTTCGGGTCTTGTGGCGGCTCGAAGACGATGTTCATCGCGGCTTCGCCCATTTCGTTGGGGATGGGGAACCCGTGGCCAGTCGCTTCGATGGGGCCGACTTTGTCTGAGTGCTCAGACTTCTTCATTTTGGCCGCGCTGCCGCGCGAATAGACCAGCCGCTTCACAACTCCGTTTTCCACCAGCTTCAACTTCTGGCGTGGTACGCCTTCGCCATCGAAGGGCGAGCCGGACTGTTGTGGGTGCGCAACGTCGTCCCAAATATTGATGTTCGCGCCGAAGAGCTGCGTGCCGATGCGATTGTTGAGAAACGATCGCTGATCGAGAATTGCCAAGCCACCAAAATCGAAGAAGCCGAAACCGACGGTGTCGAGGACGGCCGCCGGCTCAAGCACGACCGTGTACTTGCCAGCCGGAACTTCGCGGGGTGCGGCTGATTTGCCCGCTTTCTCAGCGGCGATCTGTGCGAGGGAAATGGCATTGAGGTTGGCAACGTTGGGCGAGTTTGCCTTCTGCCATCCCGATGAATCGGGGGCCAGCATAGTGATGGAAATTTCCGCTGACGTCTGAGTGTGCCACTGGCTTAAACCGCGCGAGTTGAATATTCCTTCAATAGATTCGGAACTTGCGAAAATTCCAGCTGCCGTAAGCTTGTCTTTCTGTGCGATGCGAACAATCTGTCCGACTGCATCTGCCCGTTCCGCGGGCGTGAGCTTTGCAGTCTCCTCGAAATGCCGTGACGGAATTGGCCGTGTGGGTCGGTCTTGTGTGGCGCGGGCGCCTTCGCCCGCGTCGGGCAACGGCAGCAAATCCGCATCAGGCTCCTGCACACGAGCGAGGTCTTCCGATGCCTTCACGACATTCTTGAGGCTGTCATCGTCAAAGCGGTTAGTGGCCGCGCGGGCGGTGCGCCCGCCAAAAACCGTGCGCACGGAGACGCCATAGTTCTCCTCGGCCATGTTCTGATGGATTGTGTTGTTGGCAAAACGAGTAAGCGCGGAATGGCCGCCATAAAAGAGACACTCCACCTCGTCCGCGATCGCATGCTTGCGAATGCGGGCGAAGATGTCAGCGGCTTGGTCGCGAGTCAGCATTTGTTTTGGGCATTCAGCACTCAGCATTGCAGTTATATTTCAACAGCGCCAGTTCACCGTTCGAACGGCTCTCGACTAGAACACGGCCTTGTAAGCCCTATGCCATAATTGACAGGGAAATATCACAAATTAAACGTCGCAAGAAGTCGCAGCTAGCGTGCAGCAGGCGTCACAACCAGACTCGGAGCATTTTTCAGCCTTTGAGTTGTTCTTTCCTTCCCCAAGTTACTCATCACGGCAAATAAGCTGGGCGCGACGCCCTGGCCCGTAAGCGCCACGCGTGCGCCGTTGATTAGCGCGCCGGCTTTCACGGATTTTTCAGCGGCGAAGTCGCGTAAAACTTTTTCCGTCCCCTGTTCCGAAAAATCCTGCGCCACCGCATAGCGTTCCCCCAGTTCGACCAGCATTCGGCGCACGCTCGCGTCTTTGAGGAATTTTTCGACCGCGGCCGGATCGGGCTCAAACTCTTCCGTGAAAAAAGCTCTGAACGATCCCACAAAATCCTTGAGGTTGCGGGCGCGGGCCTTGAGGAGATCAATGGCTGCGAGCAAGCTGTTACGATCGCGGGTTGGCGTCACACCTGCCCTCTTCCATTCTTCTTCGACCAGCGGCAGCAACTTTTCGGCAGGATACGTGCGAATGTATTCGGTGTTGAACCAGTCAAGTTTGTCACGATCGAAAACAGCATTGGATTTCGAAATTGCATCCAGCCCAAACAGTCGGATCAACTCTTCGTCGCTTAACACTTCGGGGATTCCTTCGGGTGGCGTCCAGCCAAGCAGCGCCAGAAAATTCCGGAACGCCTCCGGCACGATGCCTTCCTCGCGATAAGTCGTGACGCTGGTCGCCCCATGACGCTTGCTGAGGCGCGTCCTGTCGGGCCCAAGAATGAGCGGGACGTGCGCAAAGACCGGCATGGCTGCCCCGAGCGCCTGGTACAGCAGCACCTGCTTCGGCGTATTTGAAATATGGTCGGCGCCGCGAATGATGTGCGTGATGCGAAGATCGATATCGTCGGCAACGACGCTCAAGTGATAAGTAGGGCTACCGTCGGACCGTAGCAGAACAAAGTCCTCCAGTTCCGTATTCGCAAACTCAACGTTGCCGAAAACGGCGTCATCAAACCCCGTGCTGCCGTTTTCGGGAACTGCAAACCGCAGAGCCGCTGGTTCACCCGCGTCCTTGCGGCGCAGTGCCTCGCCTCGGCCAATTCGCCGGCAGGTTCCCTCGTAACGCGTAGGCCGGCCCTCCTGAGCGGCTTTCGACCGACGCGCTTCAAGTTCCTCTCTGCGGCAAAAGCAGTAGTACGCAGCGCCGTTTTCCAGCAAGCGGGCGGCAGCCGCGCGGTAAAGATCCACTCGCCGTGTCTGGTAATACGGGCCTTCATCCCAGGTGATTCCTAGCCATTGCAAGCCCTGCAGGATTCCTCCGACCATCTCCGGCGTCGAGCGCTCCAGGTCGGTATCCTCAATGCGCAGAACCAGAGTTCCGCCAAAATGACTGGCAAAGAGCCAGTTGAAAAGCGCAGTGCGGGCGCCTCCTACATGCAGATAGCCGGTCGGGGAGGGAGCAAAGCGGACGCGGAGCTTTTCAGGGGAGTCAGGCTGGGAGGGTGGAGTATAGCTCATTCGTTCGTAACCAATCTGGATGTTACGGCGCACCCTAACTAGCGTCAAGCAAAGGACAAATGGTTTGCCGTGGTTCCTTTAGTACTCATAATCACTATTGTTTTAGGGACGAACGTATGCCACGATGGAGCCGTATCCTTCCCCGTTAGAGGCCTGAGAGGCAAGGGTTTCGCCGCCTCATGAACAACATCGCGCTGAGTTCAATGTTGCTGCCGGGAGTAGTTCCACTCCTGCTCTTTCTGGTATTCACCTATCTATACCAGCAGAGCAGGCAGCCCTACTTCCGTGCCTGGCAGTTCGCATGGGCCGCTTATGCGCTGCACTTCGCTCTTGACGCCTGGTCCCAAGCCTGGGGTCATCTCACCATAGTTGAATTTTTAGCCTCGCTTCTGCTTGTGGCGATGGCATTCTGCATTCTGGTTTCCACGCGGTTGACCCGCCGATTGACCAGCGCTGAACGGCGGCAGGCATTTCGACCCAGATGGTATGAGTCGGTGGTGGCAATTGCGTGCGTAGGTCTCGCTCTCTGGGACGCGCACTTTTTTATCGGCGGCTGGAGGCATTCCTCGGACCTGCACTTACGTCTTGCTGTCGGCGTAGCCATCGTCCTTGCGTACAGTTCATTTCAGTTTTACCTGGCAGCGCAGCGTCGAAGCTCGCCTGCTTTCTACCTGCTTTTCGTCTCTCTCGCCTTCTGGTCGGTGCTGATGTGGGTCGGTCAGTTCAAGCCTGCGCTTGCGGAGATGCTCGGCGTTGCGGGACAGCTAAGTCCGGTGCCGCAGTTGTTGCTCGGCATTGCCATGGCAATGGTGCTATTTGAGAATGAGCGCAATGCTGTCCAGGAAAACGCATTGGCCTTCTCCACTCTTGGCGTAGATCCCATGCGGCTGCTCGCCTCAAGCGACCTGGTACCCAGCATGCAGAGCATTCTCGACCGGCTGGTTGCGCCACTGCCGACGGGAAGAGCCGTAATCTGCATCTCTGAACGTTGGCGCGCGGTGCTGCCGTCAGTCCAGCTTGGCTTTTCTCCTGAGTTCGCCGCCAGCTTGGACGCGACTGGCGCCGGCGAATACGTTTGTGAAATGGCATATCGCCGTGGCGGGTTTGTGATGTTCCGCGATTTACCCGAAATGCCAGAACCGCTGCCTGCTTTTCCTGGCGGGCGTTTTGAGCAGTTCCGGCGGGCAATGGCAGCAGAGAATATCCGCAACGTCACCGCGGTGAGTCTGCAAACTCGCGAGCATAATTTTGGCGTGATCTTATTCCCGCATGCCGAGCGGCATCTTTTCGGGGCTTCGAACCTACGCCTGCTCATCGGCCTCGCTCTCCAGATCGGCCTCACGCTGGAGAACTACGTCGTCATGCACGATGCGCAGCGCCGCACCAAAGAATACCAACTGCTCACGCAGATTGGGCAGGCAATCAGCTCGCGCCTGGATCAACAGGAAGTTCTTCGCAGCGTGCAGAAGGAACTCGGACAGATTTTTGATACATCGAACTTCTACGTCGCTTTTCTTGAAGGGGACTCGATCGTATTTCACGTCGAGGTGGAAGACGGGCAGTTCCTTCCCAAGCGCCAGCGCAAAGTCGGCAATGGTCTGACTGAATACATGCTGCGCACCGGGCAGCCGCTGCTCATCCGCTCAGATCTGGACCGCGCGCGCGAGCGGCTGGGCGTGAGTTTTATTCCGCGCCGGCCGGCGAAGTCTTTCTGCGGCGCGCCCATCCTGGTAAACGGGAAAGCGACCGGCGTAATGGCTGCGATGAGCACCACGCGCGAGTACATATTCGAACAGCGGGATCTGGATGTGCTGAAGACCGCTGCCGGCCAGGTGTCTGTCGCTATTGAAAACGCGCGGCTGTTCTCCGAGGAACAGCGGCGCGCGCACCAGTTCGCATTTCTCAACAGTGTTTCGAAGACGGCCATCTCCAGCGATGATGCCGAGCAGATGCTGGCGGAGATTGTCGGACATATCCAGAGGCACTTCCGCTTTGATCACATCGGAATCGGCATCCTTGATTACGCGACCAAAGAGATTGAGATCAGGGCCGAGGCCGGCACCACGGCGCAGGAAAAAGGCAAGAAGATCGCTGTAACGTCGGGCATCATTGGCCGAGTGGCCCGCACCGGCGAGGCTGTGATGGTCCACTTTTCTGAAGCTGGTCAGGCGCAGGGTCTTCTGCCGACCGCGCGCAGCGTACTCTGCATTCCTATCACCTATGGCGAGTCATTGATGGGGGTCTTGAACATTGAAAGCGAGAAAGAGAACGCCATCGCGCCCGAAGACCGCATGGTGATGAATACGCTCGCCGACCTGCTGGCTACGGCGCTGCACAATTCCTTTGTTTTCCAGAAGCTTCAAACCCAGTCAATCACCGATGGCCTCACCAGCATCAAGACGCGGCGGTTTTTCTGGGAAGCTTTATCCGCGGAGTGGAAGCGAGCCTCGCGTTCTGGCCGGCCATTCTCAGTCGTGCTGATCGATCTGGATAAGTTTAAGGAAGTGAACGATACCTTTGGACACATGGAAGGTGACCTGGTGCTGGCGCGCATAGGCCGACTGCTCGAACAAAAGTGCCGTCAATCCAATGTGGTTGCGCGGTATGGCGGCGATGAATTCGTAATACTAATGCCGGAAACCAGCGTCGAGCAGGCGCAGATTCTGGCTGAGCGTCTCAGGCTCTGGGTTGCGACCGATCCAATGTTGAGCGAGCACCACATCACCGGCAGCTTCGGCGTGGCCACTTTCCCAGTGCACGGATTTTCAGCGGAAGACATCATCCGCGTGGCCGATGCGGGCATGTACGTCTCGAAGAAAGCGGGCGGCGATCGCGTCTCCATGGCGGAGGACTACAGCACCGACCAGACTTCCGCGTTGCAACGGCAGCAGGTTTCTGGATATATCGAAGGCTTCCTGCAGCGTGAGCGCACCGGGCCGGAGCAGATTGATGAACTGGTCGCGACGCTGCGCAAGCTCTCTTCCGGAACTGAGCAAAAAAATCTTCCATTGTTGCGGGATTCAATCGAAGCCCTGACCCGGGCGGCTGAATCGCGCGAACTGAATTCCGCTGGGCACGGGGATGCCGTAGCCCAATATTCGGAGATGATCGGCCGGGCGCTTGGACTATCGACGGAGGATGTACGTACTCTCGGCTTCGTTGGGCGCGTGCACGATGTAGGCAAAATCCTGGTTCCGGAGCAAATCTTGAATCGGGAAGGCGCGCTCTCCGAGGAAGAATTTAACTATGTGAAAATGCATCCCCGCCTGGGCGCAGAAATCGTGGCCTGTGTGCCCGATAGCGAACTCATGCAGAAAGCCATCGAATGCCACCACGAGCGAGTTGACGGCAGTGGATACCCTCTCGGACTGAGGGGGGATGACATTTTACTGTGGGCTCGCATCGTGGCCGTAGCCGATTCGCCGAACTCGAAAAATCCAGCGGCACCAAGTACGACGGTATGCTGGTGCGGGTGCTCGCCCGCGAACTCAAGACTGAGCGCAGCCTGCCCGGGCTGAGTTGAAGTAATCTCGATCCATTACAACAAAGCACAATTGTTTACACGTTTTTGCATTGACAGCACTCCCTTTCAGCTACAATCCTCGTGAAAGCCGCGAAGGTCTCTTCCCCAGTCGGCTGTTCCACGATTTCGGCTCGCCCATTGGCTCTCAGGAGGGCGTATGAAGGCGACTCAGTTCACTTCGAGCAATCGATTCGCAGCCACCCCGCTTACTGCCCCTGTTCTCCTTGGCATCATTTTGTTTGCCGTCGCGGCGTTGACCGGGTGCAGTTCCGCCGGCACCGGATCGCAAATTCCCACCCCGCGTGGCGATACGAAAGTCACAGTTTTGTTGTCGAGTACAGCGAATGACCAGCTGCAAGAATTTGGCTTGGTATTTCAGAGCATCACTCTGACTCGGCAATCAGGAACTAAAGTGATTCTGTTCTCTGGGCTGAGTGGGGCCGAGTTCATTGACATCAATGGCGGGGTGCAGCCGTTCGCAACTGCTACCATTCCCCAGGAGACTTACACGTCTGCACGCGTGACGCTCGGAAGTGCCCAGTTCACGTGTGTGACTTTGGCGCCATCGAGCGCTCCCTATCCCGGCGGAATTGCCACCAGCACCTTCGCCTACAATCAAACGCCTGCGGCCAACGTCTCCGTAAACTTGCCTTCGCCAATCGTAGTGACTGGCAAGAGCATGGGACTCTTGCTTGACCTCCAGGTTGCGCCATCTGCGACCTACCCCAGTTGCTACACTCAAGGCCTGTCGGCTTTCTCAATCAATCCGAATTTCAATATGACAGCAGTTAAGTTGTCATCGCAGCCGAATAATCCGCGTAACGGCAAAGTTTCGGGCATTGCTGGAGAGATCACTGCTATCGATGCTGCCAACGGTACCTTCACTATCGCCGAACCTGAGGGCGCCTTGACCTGTCCCTGCCCTGGAGCCAACTCACTATCCGTATCTGCCGATAACAGCACAGTATTCCAAGGTGCGGGAAGCTTTTCGTCGCTCGCGGTGGGCACGTTGGTGGATGTGGACGCCGCAATTCAGGCTGACGGCTCGCTGCGCGCAATGCGCGTGGCCGCTTACGATTCGATTGCCACCAACGTCATGACCGGCCCGTTGTTGTTTGTCTCCTCGGCGGTGCCCGATTTCTATCTCATGGGTCGCAAGCAGCAGGGGCAGGACTACTCGGCTCGGGGGCGAAGTATGGGCCTTTACGCCCTTTCCAGCAGCACCGTTTTTCAAACTTCAGGACAATTCAGCAATGTGGCCACATTACCATTTTCTGCAGTCTTCGATGGCTCTAACATGATTGCGGGACAGAACATGAGTGTGTCTTCGCAGTCCATCGTGAGTCAGTACACCGGCGCAACAACAATAACGCTCATGCCCCAAACCGTTAACGGAACTGTCCTATCAGCAACCCCGAGCGGTGGATTCACCGATTACACAGTATCGCTGGCGCCCGATAATCTGTTTCCAACGTTGGCTGTTCAACCTGGTCAGACCACACTCCTGAGTAATCCGACGGTGATGGAAATTTATGTTGATGGGAGTGTCCAACGCCTCAACTCGCAACCTCTGGCTTCAGGCAGCACGCTTCGTTTCAATGGCCTCGTCTTTAACGACAATGGCACTCTGCGGATGGACTGTGCGCAGGTGAATGATGGAGTGACCGCAAGTTCGCAGTCGAACTCAGTGGGTTCGCAAGCTGGTCTCGTCAGAACTACGCAAAATGCCAGCAATGGCAGAGCGCAGACGATGACCACCACTAGGTTGACACATTGAAAATCGGCAGCCCTCATTTGCCAAACTGCGGGCATAGCTGACAGACTATCCAGCGATGCCCGTTACTCTTTCGCTGGAAGGCAAAGTTGCGCTGATTACCGGCGGGTCGCGCGGAATTGGTGCTGCCGCGGTCCGCATGTTTGTTCAGTCCGGCGCAAAAGTCTTCTTCAATTACGAAAGATCGAAAGCGGCGGCTGAGGCGCTGGTGCGCGAGTGCGGCGCCGAAAATTGTGCCTCGATGGCCTGCCATTTAATCGGGAGCGAATTAGCGCAAGCTTTGGTTGGGGCATGTGTGAAGCGCTTCGGCCGTCTCAACATCCTCGTTGCGAACCACGGTGTGTGGGCGCCCGAAGACCAGTCGGTGGACAAAATGCCCGACGCGCAGTGGCGAAACACTCTTGCGGTCAATCTCGATGCCGTTTTCGGGTCGGTCAAACATTCGGTCGCGCAGATGAGAAAAATAGCGAAACCAAGCCAGCCGGCGCACATTGTGCTGGTCAGCTCGACTGCAGGGCAGCGCGGAGAGGCTTTCCATTGCGATTACGCCGCAAGCAAAGGAGCCATCATCAGCATGGTCAAAGGACTCTCCACCGAACTCATCCGCGATAGCATTTACGTGAACTGTGTGGCGCCGGGCTGGGTGGATACCGACATGTCCCGCCCCGCTCTTGACGATCCGCCCACCGCAAAGAAAGTGATGGCAAACATACCGCTGGGCCGGGTAGGCAGGCCTGAAGAAATTGCCGCGCCGATTTTGTTTCTGTGCACACCGATGGCGGGCTTTATCACGGGCGAAGTTTTCAACGTGAACGGCGGAGCGGTACTGGTCGGATGAAGGATACGGGGCAGCCGAATCAGGTGCCGAGCGCGTCTAATCAGGAGAAGAGATGAAATATGCCATCATTTTGCTCTGGCTGACATCATTCGTGCTTGCACAAGGCGCGCCGTCCAGCACGTCAGATGAAAACCCTCCCGCGGAGCAGAATTCTTCGTCTCTAAGTACCGATCAGGCAAACGTCGCGAAAGCGAAGACAATTCTCAATCAGGGAATCCAGGCGCTGGGCGGCCAAGCCTACCTAACATGGCAGGAGCTGTCGCAAGAGGGAAGGGCCTACAGCTTTCATCACGGGGAGGCCAACAGCCTCGGCACGCTGTTCTGGCGCTTCAAGAAATATCCGGATAAAGAGCGCGTCGAGCTTACCAAGAAGCGCGACGTGGTTGAAATATTCAACGGCGATAAAGGTTACGAAGTCACGTACAAGGGCGCCCGCAATATGGATCCAAAGGACGAACTTGATCCTTATATGCGCCGACATCATTATGCGCTTGAAATCGTGCTGCGCGAGTGGCTGAACCAGCCCGGTATCGCACTCTTCTACGAAGGACAGACAGTCGCGGCACAGAAAGAAACCGATCAGGTCACGGTCATGAATTCCAAAAACGAAGCCGTGACCCTAAACTTCGATGTCAACTCGCACCTGCCGGTCAAAAAGAAGTTCACCTGGCGCGATCCTACCGACAAGGAGCGGAACGTCGAAGAGGAAATCTTCGACAATTACCGCATGGTGCAAAACATCATGACGCCTTTTGACGTCACCCGCATTTACAACGGCGAAATGGCTGCTCAGTCGTTCCTCACGTCGGCCAGCTACAATCAGCCCGTAAACGACAATCTTTTCGATCCCCACGCCACGCCTGAAAAGCGGAAATAGTCGTGTTCAGGCCCGCCGCATTTCAATCGTGCCAGTTACGATCTATATAACACCTCTGATACCCGATCGGCGGAACAACGTCTGTAAACATTTGTAAAACATAGGCTTACATATAAATCGTGAGTCGCTGTAGCAACACTCATGTGGCTTATTTGCCACATACTACCTTTTCTGCAGAAGATGTAATCTTAGTCGCGAGAAGAGAGATTCTGTTTCAGGAACAAACAATTCGGACTGCGGTTGAATGTAGCGGCATTGGGCTACATTCTGGGGCCCACGTTTCCCTCCGCATCCTGCCCGGCCCCTCGAATACCGGCATCGTCTTCCGGCGCACTGATCTCGACGGTTTTGAAGTCGAGGCCATCAGCCGCAATGTAGCCCGCGTCAGCTACGCCACCAGTTTGATGAAGAAGGGCGTTCTGATCTCCACGACCGAGCATCTGCTTTCCGCCTTCGTGGGAATGGGGATCGACAATGCCATCGTTGAGCTCGACAATCTGGAACTGCCCATTCTTGACGGCAGCGCGCGGCCTTTCATCGATCTGATTCGCCGCGCCGGGATCCGCAAACAGCGCCGGCCGAGAACATATATCCGAATTCTGCGCGCGCTCGAAGTGCGAGAAGGCAACAAGTTCATCGCCGTTTACCCAGCCGAACGCTACTCAGTTTCCTACACCATCAACTTCCCACACCCAATGATCGGCCGTGAATCACTGGCTATCGAACTCACCAATGGACACTACATTTCAAGTATTGCGCCGGCGCGGACCTTCGGATTCCTTCACGAGGCGGACGCCATGCGACAGCAGGGATTGATTCGCGGCGCATCGAGCGAAAATGCGCTGGTGCTTACGCGCGACGGCCTGACCAATCCGCCATTGCGTTTCGATGACGAATTTGTGCGGCACAAGATTCTCGACCTGATCGGCGACCTCGCGCTAATCGGCCGCCAGATCCTCGGCAACGTCGTTGCCGATCGCGCAGGGCACGCCATGCACACCGCTCTGGTTTCCCGCCTGCTTCGTGATCATTCTCTGTGGGAAGAGACCACACTCTACGACGAAGCCTACGAAAGCGGAGCTTCCAGCGAAGTCGCCGCCGAGCAAGTTATCTAAATTCGACGTGCTGGTTTCAGTCGGCGGCGGTGGGCATAGTTTCGATCGCGTCTGCCGAGTCTTTCTCCTTCATCAGCTTCCGGATCTCGGCGCGGGTCAGCGCAGCCAGTTCGCGGGCATATAACTTCGCCGACTTCTGTCGCTCCGGAGAAAGCGGGGCGATGCGGACGGCCAGCAACGGCGCGTCATCTTCGATCATGCGCAGTAGACGCTGTGCGCGGTCAATTCTGAGCTCAATGGGTAGCATGGCTGGCGTTCATAAAGCATGGCGTAACAGCCAAACCTGCCACAAGTTCCAAGCTGGATTCCCGCCAGGAATCTGATTTTGTTCTAGCCACATCCAATGCGTTGCCGGAAGATTGGGCTGTGCACAAGATTGTCTATCTTTCGCTAGGTTCGAACCTGGGTGACCGGGAAGCGAACCTTCGCACCGCGATCGAGAAACTTGGCGAGTTCGGGAATATCGCTGCCGTTTCCTCCTTCTACGAAACTGAGCCGGTTGAAGTGACAGCGCAGCCGTGGTTTGTGAACTGCGCGGTCAAACTGGATACAGAGAAAATGCCGCGTCAACTTATCTCAGCGATTCTCGCCCTTGAGCAGAGCATGGGTCGGCAGCGCAAGCAGCAGAAGGGCCCGCGCACCATCGACATTGATATTTTACTGTTCGGCAGCTCGGTGATCGATATACCGTCGCTCACAGTTCCGCATCCGCACCTACACGAGCGCCGCTTTGTACTGGAACCGCTGGCTGAGATTGCACCCGATGTGCGTCATCCAATTTTCAAGCGAAGTATGCGCGAGTTGCGCGACGCTTTGCCGCCGGGGCAAACGGTTAGGAAACTTTCCCCCGCACAACTGTCATCCTGAGCAGGAAGTTTCTTCCTACACAACTGTCATCCGAGCGCAGCGAAGGACCTTTGCACTCCGCAAATGATCCGTGGAGCGCCGGGCGCCCTCGCAAGGGAGAGTTCCGAACCGTTGGACGGGCGAGGACGCCCGTCCCTCGATAATCAGATTAACGGACGACGCACGACACTTACGGCACAATAATCCGGCCGCCTTCGCCAGCGGCGGCCAGAGCCGACTCCTGTTCCGGAAATTGTCGATAGAGAAAATCGACGAACGCTCGCGACTTCGGCCTGCCAGATGTTCGCACCATTCCCATTCGCAACAGGAACACGAGAGCGCGAAAGACGTCTGAGTCACGGAGTTTGCTGTATCCAATGTGTTTCTGCTCCGCCTCGCGATACTCCTTGACCATGTTCTGGACTTCAGCGGCAATCGCCTGATGCGCAAGATTGGCGATGGGCGTTTCATACACCAAGCCGGAGTTGCTCAGAGTTTCATAACTGCGTGCCAGCGCCGTAAGCGCTGCAATCAAATCAGAATCTCGAACGCTGCTGTTCGCGCGTGCGCTCTTGGCCAGTGCATAACTTAGGCCAAGAATCAGGTGCTCCTGCTCATAAAGAAACTGATCGCCGATTTCAACTTTGGGAAACAACGCTGCCTGATCGAGCTGTTCAGTAGGACGAGGCTTCTCATGCTCGCGTGCCTGCTGCAGATAAACGCATTCGCTCGGACAATCCAGTGTCACCTCCCGCTGCTCGCCGCAACATTGCGGACAGATGCGCCCATGCACAGCCGGACAGGAGCGCTTCTCTTTGTGCTTTTCGCAGATGGCGCAGCTCAAGCGGGCAGCCTTTCTGAGTGGATGTTCAGTATTTCGGCATGCTGGGGTCAATACGATCTGCCCAGGCGAGAACCCCGCCGGCAAGGTTGTGGACCTTCCTGAAGCCCGCCTGCCGCAGGAAATTCGCAGCTTTTGCTGAACGCACGCCGGAGCGGCAATGGGCCACAATCTCTTTGCTGGTGTCGAGTTCATTCACTCGGCTCGGCAGATCGCCGAGCGGGATCAGGTGTCCGCCGAGATTGCAGATCTGATATTCGTGTGGCTCGCGTACGTCGAGAATAAAGAGATCGTCGCCGCGGTCGAGGCGCTTCTTGAGTTCTTCAACTTGCATTTCGGATGTGGTCACTTCCGCTTCAACCTCCTCGCCGCGAATTCCGCAAAACTGCTCGTAGTCAATAAGTTTAGTGATTGTCGGATTCTTGCCGCAAGCCGGGCAATCCGGATTCTTGCGCAGCTTGAGTTCGCGGAACTTCATGCCGAGCGCATCGATCAGCAATAGGCGACCGATGAGCGGATCGCCGGAGCCGAGAATCAATTTGATCGCTTCTGTTGCCTGAATTACCCCAACCAGTCCCGGCAGAATTCCCAGGACTCCGCCTTCAGCGCATGAAGGAACCAGTCCCGGGGGTGGCGGCTCGGGATACAAGCAGCGATAGCACGGGCCTTCTTTCGTTGCGAAAATGCTGGCTTGGCCTTCGAAGCGGAAGATCGAGCCGTACACATTCGGCCTGCGGGTGAGCACACAAGCGTCGTTGACGAGATAACGCGTGGGAAAGTTGTCGGTACCGTCAGCGATGACGTCGAATTCCTTGAACAGCTCGAGCGCGTTCTCGCTCGAGAGACGGGTATTAAAGGTGCGAATGTTCAGAAACGGATTCATCGCTTTCAGCTTGTCGGCTGCCGACTCAAGCTTCGGACGGCCCACGTCAGCGGTGGTGTGGATGATCTGCCGTTGGAGATTTGTGTAATCCACAACGTCGAAATCAACGATGCCGAGCGTGCCGATGCCTGCCGCACCCAGATAAAGCGCCAGGGGCGAACCCAGTCCGCCGGCGCCGATACACAGCACCTTCGCAGCCTTGAGCTTCAACTGCCCTTCCATGCCGACTTCGGGCATGATGAGATGGCGCGAGTAGCGTAAGATCTCGTCGTTATTAAGGGAAATGGGAGAGATTTCGGTAAGAGTCGGCATAAATGTCTCAAAGTCAATTGCAGATTGATGATTTCAGATTGCAGATCGAAAAACCGGACGGTTGTTGCTGCCATTGAGACTTTCAGATTGAAGCGACAGCCAGAATCTGAAATCTACAATCTCAAATCCTCCATCAACAGCTTCCTCCCGCAATCGACGGCACGATCGAAATATTGTCTCCGTCCTGGACCGCGGTGGCTTCCTTCTGCATATAGCGCACATCTTCGTCGTTCAAATAAACGTTCACGAAGGCGCGCAGCTTGCCTTCATCCGTGTAAAGATGACGGCGCAGGTCAGGATGCTGCAAGACAAGCCCGCTAAGGGCTTCTCCCACGGTGGAGCCTTTAACTTCAACGGCGGGCTGCTTACCCGCATATTGCCGCAACGGCGTAGGAATGTGGATCTTTGGCATGGGTAAATGATGCCATAAACAGGTGCTTCGATTCATCTCGGGGGCATTCACGCGAGGAAAGAGGGCCATCTCCCGTCTCCCAGAAAGTCACTTATTCTGCGACTCGAGCCCACCTATGATTCTTGCGGGAGGATCGCATGACCATCTTTGATAGCCAGGCGGGCCGTGGACGGGTCATCAGTGCAGGCGCTCCGCGCAGTGTTTTGGTAACGATCGCTATTGCCATTATTGGCCTGGTAGCACTGGTTCTACTCTTCAACTGCGTAACGCGCGTGGGCACCGGACGAGTGGGAGTCCTGACGCTCTTCGGTCGTGTCACGGGTGAGACGCTGTCCGAGGGGATTCACGTGATCAACCCGCTCAAAACGGTTAATGAGCTGTCCGTACGATCGCAGACCGTGAAAGAGTCAGCGAGCACGCCCTCGAGCGAGGGTCTGATGATGAGCCTCGACACATCGCTGATCTATCATCTCAATCCCGATCGTGCAGCCGAAGTGTTTCAGAAACTCGGGCCGCGCTACGAGGATGTCGTCGTGGAGCCGACGTTGCGATCTGCAATACGTGAGGCTACGTCGTCGCACAGTGCAAACGCGTTGTACACCGGCGAACGCGATGCCGTCGCCAAGCAGATTTTTGATCAGCTCACCGGGCAACTAGGCGCGCGTGGAATGATTGTTGAGAATGTTCTGCTTCGCGATATTCAGTTGCCGGCAACGTTGAAGCAGTCCATCGAGCTTAAGCAGCAGGCCGAGCAGGAAGCCCTGGCGATGAACTTCCGTCTACAAAAAGAGACGCAAGAAGCGCAGCGCAAGCGCATTGAGGCGCAGGGTGTTCGCGATTTTCAGCAAATCGTCGCGCAGGGAATCACGCCATCATTGCTGGAGTGGAAAGGCATTGAAGCGACCGAGACTCTGGCGAAAAGTCCTAATACGAAAGTAGTTGTGGTAGGCAATCCGAAGAACGGCCTGCCGCTGATTTTGGGGCAGTAGCTGAGGGCAGCCTCACACCACCTCTATTTTTTCGTCCACCAGCTGCTTATCGTTTTCGTCTGTGCCGGTGAGTTCGAACGAGTTGGTCAGCACAGCTTTGCCTTTTTCAACACTGGCGATGACGTAAGAACAGCCGAGCCAATGTGCTTCGGCGAAGTCAGTTTGCGACCACTGCGCTGGATGGTCCGGGTGCGAATGATAGAAACCGATAATGTCTTCTTCGCGCTCGCGGCCCTCACGCTGTATGCGGACCAGTTCTTTGGGATCGATGTTGTAGCGGTTCTGCGGCGAGTCAGTGCGCGTGTTCCCGGCGCGAGCCAGAGAAGTGACAACACGCGTGCCATCGTCCTCCACGTGGCCCAGCAGAACGCCGCAGCATTCGTGCGGATAGGTTTCCTCGCCGTGCTGGCGAAGAGCATCGTAGTGGGATTGGCCAAGTCTTAACATCAGCTTTTAGCTTGCTTCCGTCCAAAACCGTTCACTCAAATACTTGTCACCTGAATCGGGGAAGATGGTGACGATCACACCGTCTTCATCTGCCCTCAATCTCTGCGCAACCTGCAAACAGCCTGCAATTGCCGCTCCTGCCGAAATCCCCAGTAGCAGGCCTTCTTCGCGCGATCCGCGAATCGCGTTTGCGTAGGCATCTTCGGTCGCAATCTCGATGTCTTCGTCAGCCAGCTTCGAATCATAAATTTTTGGCACGAGTGCGCTGGCCATGTGCTTAGCGCCTTCGATGCCGTGGAACGGGGAGTCGGGTTGCAGCGAAATGCAGCGGACGTCGGGGTTGAGCTCTTTCAGCCGCCGCGAGGTGCCCATGAATGTTCCGCTGGTCCCAAGCATCGCGACAAAATGGGTCACTCGCCCTTCGGTCTGCTTCCAGATTTCTTCCGCGGTCCCATAGTAATGAGCTTGCCAGTTCGCATCGTTGGAGTACTGGTCAGCGTAAAAATACGTCTCCGGTTCTTTCGCGTACAACTCGCGCGCCCGGCGGATCGCGCCATCCGATCCATCAGCAGGATCGGTATAGACAATGCTCGCTCCGTAGGCGAAAAGAATGCGCTTGCGCTCGATGGAAACATTCTCGGGCATGCACAACGTGACCGGAAATCCTTCCGCGGCGCCAATCATGGCATAAGCGATTCCCGTATTCCCGCTGGTGGAATCGAGCAGAGTTCTGAAATCTGAACGTAAGGGAACTCGCGCCCGATGCGCTCAAGCCGCAACAGAGGCGTGTTTCCAATTCGGGCGAGACTGCGCTCACCCACCTTCGCGTGAGACAATTCCGGCTCGTTGTCCGCCAACTTTGTTTTAAAAGGATGCATGAACGAATTGCAAGGCGACTTCAGCACGACTGCGGCTGGGGGCGCCCGTGACTATCGTAATGTCGCCAGGTGACACAAACCGCCAACTTGTCGTTAGATTATAGAGGAGCAGCTGAGGATACATCCGTTGCTAGGGTCTGCGGATCATCACCTGCTACATTGGATCGTGTATGGTTCGATTTGGCAGCAGGGGCATCTAAGTTTCCAGATTGACCGAGAGTCGCCTACCGACGACGGTTCGTTTTAGGCTGAGAGATAGCAGTCAGGAGCTACATGGCAACTAACGTTGAGGAGCGGACTTTTGAAGACGCAGTGCAGTGGCTGCGCGACCACAGCTTTGACCTGATCGAGGCGCCGGGCACGCAGGGGCGCGTCTTCCTGAAGAAGTACAACGTGTCGGCTGCGATCCAGAAGAACGGCGATGACGGCGTCAAGATTTTCGCGTATCCCGGCTACCTGATCAGCGGCGAGATTTCCAAGCTCATCAACCGCGGTTATCAGCAAGTCCTCAAGACCTCGAAGACCGAAGTCGCTGCAACTGCCGATCACCTCAAGGCGCTCCAGCAGTTCACCGAAGAACTCAAAGACGCTCTCTGCCTGCCCAGCCTCTATAACGAATCCCTCGGTACAGTCAGCGAAGCCTATCAGTACGACCGCATCGTTGACCGCGATACGCCGGAAGCTGAACGCAAAAAGCGCCCGTGGGAACGGGTGCGGGTTGTGACCGGCAAGAAGTCGCGGACGTAAACGTGGCATCCGAATTACTTCTTTGTCAGCTTCCGCGGACTTCTCGATGGTTCGACGATGTAGTTCTTCGCAATCTCACGCAGCCGTCTCAGCCCCGCCACGCCTGACTCAAGCGACACATCTTCAACTTCAGCGACCAGCGCTCCAAGCGTTGGCACCAACATCATGCCATTGCTATCCGTGCCACCAACGGCCACAAACGAGCGCACCTTACCTGACGGCTCGTAATGAACTGCAAGTTTCATCGTTTCCTCTTTAGGTTTCCTTCGGTTGCGAAACATGCGAGTAGCCGATGCCGTAGGCATCGACCTGGGTTCTGCCCACATTTCTCACGCTGAAGAGCATTCGCCGGCCATCAACATCGGCCTTCAAACTCATATTCTCGATTGCCAGCGCGTGCTCTTCGCCGCCTTCCAGTGGACTCGCCGAAATGCCGACGGAGTCACCATGGCTGCAAAGCCAGGCAATCCAGTTATGCACCTCGCCCGGCGCTAATGTATTGGCCTCGTTCGCGGCCAGCCAATATCCAAACCAATAATTAACGTTTGCCAAGTTGCGTGACTCCTGAAGGGTAGTGACACTGGCAGCGTAATCGTTACGGTAGCTAACGGCGGTGCGGCACAGGCCGTAAGAAGAGAGCGCCTGAGAAAACAGCTCCTCTTACTGAGAGTTGCGGAACACCAGTGCCCGATCGAGTCCCGCAAAATGAATTTCGACCAGCGGACGCGAACCATCCGGCTGGTTCTGATACACGTATTCGTTGTTGGAATATTTCTTGGCCCGCGTCATCCACTTGGCCGCTGTGGTCGCAACCACGTCACGATTTTGCATGAACTTCACTTTCGCTTCTGTGACGTAGGTTTCCCAACTGATGATGCAGTCGCCAGCAGGAAGTTTGGTTCGTTCCACCGCGACCCGTGAACGAAATGCAAAGTTGCGAGAACCTCGCTCGAACGGACGCGGCTTATAGCCGTGCGAGAGCAGGTCACTGTTGATCTTCTTTTCTTCAGCTGCATCGGTGTAAGGTCCGACGAGGACCTGGTAAGAATTCATCCAAAGATGGCCACGCGGAACCACGCTGCTTCGTACGCCAAGCTGCGCTACCTGATCACTTAGGGCTTCAGCTGCCGACTGCTGCTTGAACTTGCCCAGATCGAAAAACATCTGCAAACTCGCAGCTAAATCAGCGGGCGATGTTGGATTGTGGACAATGTCCACTGACTCGCGGAGCGGGGCCGCATTGCTTGATCCAGAACTTGGCCCCGCAGGCGTAGGCGAGGAAATGGGTGGCAGTTCCGGTGTTCGGAGCGCGGCGAGAGTGGATGCCGGCGGGGCAGCCTCGGATGCTGGCGAATTAGGCGCTGCTTTCGACGCGGCCCGTGTTTGCTGATGCACTTTCAAGACTGCCGCATTTGATTGTGGCGGCGCGCTCTTTCCAGTTGGCGTGATTGAAGGTGCCGGGACAAGAGAGGAGGCGCGAGCCTGCAGCGGCGCCGAGTCGGGCGAACCTGGTTGCGTGCTCACGGCCGGCACCTTCGCAACTGGGGCACTCGTCGCAGTTAATGGCGTAGCAGCAGCAGGCGCCCTGTGGCTCGCCTCCGAAATGGCCGGAGCGATCGATGATTGCGAACTTGCCGGTTGCGGCTGCGCGGACTTTTGTGCGAGCCGTTCGCCCACATGGATGAGTGATTCCCCGAATTGATGTCGATAGCTATACGCCAGGTAAATCACAGACGCAGCAAGCAGCGAGACCAGAAGTCCCGTCACCATTCCGCCCGCGAAGCCACTCAACTTCGATTGCACTCGCGCCTTGAGCACAGCCTTGGCCGCCGTGAAAGAACTTGTGAAACCGAAATCCCGGGTAACATCGCGCGTGCCGAGGCCGGGAAATGCACGCAGGAATGCCGCCCCCAGAGTCGAGTGGCTCTCCTCGGGAGCAAGCTCGGGCCGGCTCATCCAATCACTGAGTTGATGGCGCGCTTCACTGGTGAGGGTTGTGAACCGCAATCCGCCAATTTTTTGGACTTCATCTGTCCAGATCAGTTTGCCGCAGACGTCAATGCGGTGATTCTGCTCCTGCAGAGAAAAACGCAGAGTCCCGTTCGGCTCGACCGCATTCATCGAATGAAATGCCAGTCCGTCGCCGGACACATTCAGCACAATGCCGCCATTGTCCGGTTCGATGTGGATGTACGCGAGTCTGTTCAGTTTCGTGCGTGGATTACTGCGGCGCTCATCTGAAAGCATGGCACACCTATAGCCTAGTTAGAGTGACAGTTTAGCGAAGAGCGCACAGTGCTTACAACGTTGACGAAGAGGATGGCGGCAGAATCGTGCCGATTCTTGCTGCCGTATTTCCGTGCGCGAAAATATACATCACGCTTTGTTCGCGCACAATAGTGGCCGGCAGTAAATCGTGTGGCATGCTGGATTGGATGAAAGTAACTGTTACTAAAGGGCAAGGATTTTGCAGCCGCTGTTGGGAGAGCACTTCCACTCTCTCAAACCTGGAGAGAAGTCGGGCACCCGACCGTATTGACCGAGATCAGACCGGAGGTTGGCCCACCCTTTGTTCCGCCCTCAACCCAAACTGAGGTTGCCCCACCCTTTGCCGGTTTTCAAAGGGTGGGGATTTCAACATCTGTCCAAAAGCTTTGCCGGGATCGTACTTTCAACTCCGCCCGCCGCTGTTGATTGACCAGCACCGGCCCGCGCTCGCCGCGAGCATACCACCGAAAGCCTCCACGCCCACTGATCGGGTTCGAGCACCAGCCCGCGCTTCACTGGATTGCGATGAATGTATCTGAGCTTCTCCACCCTTGTCCTCGGTCCGAACCACAAAATCATAATACCGACGCTGCCACACATGTCTGGAATCCTGGGCTTCCTGCCAAAGAGAACCTTGTAGCGAGTTCTTGCACCGTCTTTGATCTCCGAGCACACGCCGTGCAAAGCGTTGCTTGAGCACCTGCATGATGGTGGCGGGAGTGGCGTGATCGCATTCGCCGATCAGCAAATGAGTGTGCTCGGGCATGACCACATATCCGATTACCGCGAAACCGTAACGCACGCGGGTCTGTTCCAAAATCTTAAGGAAGAGATTCCGGCGGCGGGATGTGCCGAGCAACGGACTGCGGCGATAGCAACTCGAAGTGATGAAATGCAGATATCCGCTGCCGTAGGACCGGCGCAGCCGTCTCGTCATGGAACCAATTTAGACCCGGATCAAATGCAAAGTCTGTGACGAGTGAACATCGACGGGTCAGTGGTATCCCACCCTTTGAAAACCGCAAAAGGGTGGGGCAACCTCAATTACGTAACTCAGTCGGGGGAAGTCAGAAGGGATGGGCCAACCCGCCAGCGGCGCTTCTACGACTTTAATGTATGGAGCGCGCGCAAGCGGGTGGAAAAAGGTGAAATACATTCACAGAAATCCTGTGAAACGTGGATTGGTGGAGACTCCCGACCAATGGCGCTGGAGCAGTTTTCGCGCTTATGCCTACGGAGAAGTTGGACCGATCCGTGTAAACGACTGGTAAGTTCTGAAAACCAAACTTCGTGCGGCGTAGTTTGGGGAGCGCTTCCCACCTCTCCCAACATCGGGGAGAAGTAGGGCACCCTCGAGTATTTTTCGTCTCACGAGCCTTGTTTTTTTGAGCAACCCAAGTTTACTCGGCGGCGCGGAGCCGACACGGTTATCTAATCAGTCAGTTTGAAAGCCCCGAAGGCTGGGACACACTATTTTAGCTCGGTCATGTCCTCGAAAGCAGCTGGTCGATTACAAACAGCAGTGAGGCTGCGGCGAGGGAACCAAAAAAGAGCATATTGTTCGTTGTTTTAGCCGCCACCCGCAGCACGTCAAAAAGGGGAGCGCCAGGTCTAACATCGGAAATTGACCCAGCCTTATAAAGCTGGCGCACGTATGAGTGCTGTGCTAGAGAAATCCATAGAAAGCCAATCAAGGTAACCGCCATAACCAGCAGTAGTGGGGCATCGCCCGTCCCAAGTGTCCGCCAGTGTCGCAGGATGATGGCAAGATTATAAAGCGTCGCACTCACGCAAGCTATGGTCGCGACAATGAAATATCCTGATCGAAATGCCGGGTTCGAGAAGAAATCGTCAAATTCCTCTTTCTCTACCGAGGTATTGTTAGATTCCATACGGTCATCAATGCTCCTTCATTTCTTACAGGAACTTGCGTTTACACCAAAAGCGAAAACGGAAAAGCTCTTCGATCCCCAAGTTAACCATGCTGGGTATTCAGCCCACGGACCAGCTGCAAAAATTGCACTGAACCCCAGAGCTTGCAAGCCCTGGGCGGGTTGGCCCACCCTTTGTTCCGCCCTCAACCCAAACTGAGGTTGCCCCACCCTTTGCGGTTTTCAAAGGGTGGGGATTTCAACCATCTGTCCGAAAGCTTTGCCGGAATCGTACTTTCAACTCCGCCCGCCGCTGTTCATTGACCAGCACCAGCCCGCGCTCGCCGCGAGCATACCACCGAAAGCCTCCACGCCCACTGATCGGGTTCGAGCACCACCCGCGCTTCACTGGATTGCGATGAATGTATCTGAGCTTCTCCACCCGCTTGTGCTCGGTCCGAACCACAAAATCATAATACCGACGCTGCCACACATGTCCGGAGTCTTGGGCTTTCTGCCAAAGAGAACTTTGTAGCCAGTTCTTGCGCCGTCTTTGATCTCCGAGCACGCGCCGTGCAAAGCGTTGCTTGAGCACCTGCATCATGGTGGCGGGAGTGGCATGATCGCATTCGCCGATCAGCAAATGAATGTGCTCGGGCATGACCACATATCCGATTACCGGCGGGCTGGCCACCTTTCTCTCAGCGACATCGAAACTACACAACTGAGGGTGCCCCATCCTTCCCTGGTTTTGGGAAGTGGTGGGATAGGGAACAGCATACACAATGGATTTCCGCTCGCTTGTTTGACGAACCGAGAACTGGTTCAAGAATGCGCACAAAAAAAGCCTCCCTTGCGGAAGGCTTTGCTGAGGAGAAGGCCGGGGTTGCGGT